>JBOGDS010000074.1:0-18459 GCA_050743075.1 Jiangellaceae bacterium
TCCAAGATCCGACTCATCAACCACCGCGGCTACGGACACCACAGCGCCGCCGCCCTCATCGCCATGATCTACCTCTGCTGCGGCGGACTCACCATCCAACTACCCACAGAAAGGTGAGGAGAACCGCGAACAGGGCGTAGAACCCGACCGGCATCGCAACGGAGAAGAACAGCGTCGCCGGGTCGCGGAGCACCCCGCGCAGCTCGTCGAGCAGCTCGATGCCCAGCACCCGGACGGGCACGCCGGCCGTGGCCGCGGTCACGATGCCGCCTCCGTGGGAGCAAGTACGCCGGCGGTCACGCTGCCGCCGTCCCGGGCTCAGCGGTCAGCGCGAGCAAGGCTTCTTCCAGCCCTGCCCCGTCGACGCGCAGGTCCGCGACCATGTGTTCGACAGCGAGCCAGCGCCGCAGGACCGTCTCCGGTGCGGCGGTGCCGACTCGGACCCGGTCGCCGTCGCGCTCGAGTGAAAGTACGCCGGGAAACGTCCGCAGGACCGTGTCCCCGAGCCTGGTGCGCGCGGAGATGGTCCGGTCGGGCAACCGGGCGGTGAGCGCGGCCGGGGTGTCCGCGGCCACCACCCGCCCCTGGTTCAGCACCACGACCCGGTCGGCGAACGCGGCCGCCTCCTCGACGACGTGGGTGGTCAGCAGCAGCCCCGCACCGTTGTCGCGGCGGGCGGCGAGGGTCCGCCAGAAGCTGCGGCGGGCCGCGACATCCAGGCCCACCGTGGGCTCGTCGAGCAGCAGCAGTGCGGGGTCACCGACCAGCGCCATCGCCAGCGCGACCCGCTGCCGCTGGCCCCCGGACAGCGACCCGGCCCGCCGGCGCGCCAGGTCGGTGATCCCGACCTCGGCCAGCACGGTGTCGGCCGCGGCGGCGCGGCGGCCGACGCGCACCGCCGCCCCCCGGACGAGCTCGCCCACGGTGAGGGTGCGAGGGAAACCCATCGCCTGCTGCACCACCCCGAGCCGGCGCCGGGTCGAGGCCAGCCGGGGGCTCGCGCCACCGACCTCCACCGCGCCGGCCTGCACCGCGAGCAGCCCGGTGGCCAGCCCGATCAGCGTCGACTTGCCGGCCCCGTTCGGCCCCAGCAACGCCACGCACTCCCCGGAACAGACGGTCAGCTCCACACCCTCGAGCGCCAGCAGCGAGCCGTAACGGTGGCGCAGCCCGCGAACCAGCAGGGCGGGATTCACGACAGCACCGCCCGCTCGACCAGCGTCACCGGTGCCTGTCCCGGGGCGAGCCTGTGGGCGAGCCGGGTGCTGCGGTGAGGCCCGCGTAGCCGGCTCCAAGGATCACGATCCGATGAGGTCTGGTCATGGGTGCTCGCTCCTTGTCGTGTCGGCGGTGCGGGTGAGGAAGGCGCGAAGGTGTCGGGTGAGCTCGATGGGCTGGTCCTCGGGAATGAGGGTGTAGCTGTCGGCGATCTCGACGAGCTGCGCGTCGGGGAACAGCGCGGCAAGGCGCCGGCCGTGCTCTGGGGGCATGACGCGGTCCTCGCTGGCCCGAACGACGAGCACCGGTCGGTGAAACGATGCGCTGCGCTGCGCCCAGTCGAGCAGCACCGAGCGCGCCGGCACGGACGTGACGTACTCGGCCAGGTCGCGGCGGATCGCGGGATTCGTCGTCGCGGGCCGGAACCAGGCGATCATGACGTCGTCGGGCACCGGGTGTTTGCTCATCCACCCCCACCCCCGGGGCGCCCGCCGGACCGCGCGCAGGCGGTGCAGCTGCATGAATGCGGCAAAGCCGCCGGGCAGCTTCGCGAGCGGCACGATCGGGCGGAGGACGGCGGGCGGGTAGTTGTCGAAGGCCTCGCACGAGGTCAGGACCAACTGGGCGATCCGCTCGGCCCCGCCCTGTGATCCGGATTCGGACAGCGCGAGGAGGATCTGTGCGCCGCCCCAGTCGTTCTGGACCAGGGTCACCGCACGCAGGTCCAGGCGCTCGAGGAACTCGCCACCAGCCGCGCCATCCCGGCCAGCGACAGGTCGGCATCGGGAAGCATCGGCCGGTGGTGCCCGCCCAACGGCAGGGTGGGCAGCACACAGCGGTACTGCGGGCTCAGCCCCGCGACGACGTGGCGCCACAGCGACCCGTCCATCAACAGCCCGTGCAGGAACACCAGGACCGGGCCGTCCCCGCCGGTGTCCTGGTAGCGGATCGTGCCGGCGGACAACACGACTTCGTTCGTGATCGTCTCCAGTCGGTGGTGGGATGCTCACGTCAGGTGAGGTCACGGCGCGCCAGGGCGGCGAGGCCGATCGTCCCGGTGACCGGCAGGGCGGCGACGTCGGTCTCGGCGTCGAGGCTCGCGAACCCGGCGGTGAAGCCGGGGTCGTCCGACCCGACGGTGACGCGTGTTCCGGTCTCGTCGGCGGGCTGGACATGGTGAGCTCCGTTCATCGGTCGGATGGCTGGGTGGGGCACGTCAGCCGGTCGGTGCGGCGCGGGTGGACGAGCCGGGGACCGAGCGGCTGGCGATGGCGGCCCGGTTCCAGGCGTTGATGGCGACGATCGCCCACACGAGCGCGGCGAGCTCGGAACGGTCGAAGTGCTTAGCGGACTCGTCGAAGATGTCCTCGGGGACGTGGCCGTCGGTGACGAACGTGACCGCGTCGGTCAGCGCGAGCGCGGCCCGCTCCCGCTCGGTGAACAGCGGTGATAGCCGCCAGGCGTTCAGGGCGTAGATCCGCTGCTCGGTCTCCCCTCTGATGCGCGCGTCCTTGGTGTGCATGTCGATCCAGAAAGCGCACCCGTTCAGCTGGGATGCACGGATCTTCACCAGGTGGTCGAGTCCAGGGTCGATCGCGTGGCGCACCTGGGCCTCCAGCGCGGCCATCGCCCGGTAGATGTGTGGCGCCGACTCCGTGAGGTCATAGCGGTGTTGCATGGTCGCGACGCTAGGAGCCCAGCCCGGCGTCGGCGTCCCACCGAGGTGGTAGCGGAGGTGGAATCTTTAGGATGGGAGGGGGTGCCTCAGGGGAGCAGCCCCAGCTGCCGGGCCTGTGCAACGGCCTGAGTGCGGTTGGCCACCGCCAGCTTGACGAACAAGTGGCTGACGTGGCGCTTGACGGTGTCAAGGGTGATCACCAGCTCCTCGGCGATATCGCGGTTCGCCCGGCCCGCGGCGAGCAGCGCCAACACCTCCTGCTCCCGCGCGCTCAGCGGCTCGACCAAACCCGGCACCGTCACCGCACCGCGCCGAGCCGCCAGCAGGACGGGCGTCCCCCGTTGTTCGAACGCGGCCGCCAGGCGGGTCAGGAACTCGCGCGGGACGACGCCGACGCCCGCCCGTTGCTCGAGTCGCCGACCCACCAGCAACTCGCGGAACAGCGCGGCCATCGGGAGGCCCTCGTCGACGAACACGCGCAGGTAGCCCTCCGGTGCGCCCAGCGCGAGCGACTCGGCCAACGCGGCCAGCGCGCGCGCCTCGTCGCCGCTGGCCGCATGGGCCAGAGCTTGCAGCGCCCGGAGCTCGATTATGCTCCCCGTCCGTTGCTGGGTGGCGGCCACGGAATGCCACCGCTCCAAGAGCCGCAACGCATGCTCGGGTGCTTTCTCGGCGAGCAGCACCCGGGCGAGCACCAAGTACTCGCGCTCGCGCGGGTAGCTCGGCTCGTCGTCGGCGGCAAGGCCGCGCGCCCGGATCCAGCGGGCGGCGTCAGTGACATCCCCGTTGGCCAGCGCCAGCTGGGCCCGCACGGCCGGCACTGGGTACTGCGGATTGTTGAAGTAGTGCGGATTGTTGACCTGGGGCATCACGTCGGCGGCCTCACCGATCGCGTCGAGGGCACCGGCCCGGTCACCCTTGGCCTGCCGGATCCGGGCCAGGGTGAGCAGGCCGGCCACCAAGGCCCCGGCGAAGGCGAGCTGCCGGCCCTTGGCGACGCCCGCGGACGCGTGCTCGTGGGCCGCGTCGAGCTCGTCCCGCTCGTAGAGCACCTCGGCCAGACCCACGAGCGTCATCCCGGCGGACGGCAGCGGCGGGTGACCCTCGGCGACCTCGAGTCCGCGCCGGTAACTGCCCAGCGCCGCGCCCAGCCGCCCCTGGGCCTGCTGGACCTTGCCGAGTTCATAGCAGGCGTGCAGCGCCATGTGCCGCTCACCGGACGCGGTCCGTTCGGCGAAGATGTCGACCAGGGTGCGCTCGGCCGAGTCGAGCTGCCCGACCATCCAGTCGTTGAGCGCGATCTGGTAGCGCACGACCGCCCCGAGCTGCTGGTCCTCGTCGGTCAGGCGGGCGTGGGCCTGCCGGGCGAAGACACGCGCGCGCTCGGGGTCGCCGCGCAGGCTGGCCAAGGAGGCGCGGCAGATCGCGGTAACCGCCGGGGCATTGGCCAGGATGCTGGCGGCCCGGCCGACCGACGGTTGGTACGGCTCGTCGGCGGTGGCCCTGAAGGCACGCTCGGCCGCCACCAGCAGCGGCTCCACCTCGTCCAGCCGGCCGCCCAGCAGCGCCGCGACCGCTCCGCCCAGGCTCAGCCGGGGCCGGTCGCGCACCACGCCCGAGGGCAGTGCCGTGAACCAGCGCGCCAGGGTGGCAGCTTCGTTGCGTCGCACGAGCTGGTCGTCCAGGTGCCGCTCCATGATCTGGCCGGCCCGCGCCGCGTCCCCGCCGGCGAGGGCGTGGCGGATCGCGTCGTCGGGCAGGTCCTGGCGCTCACACCAGTCCACCGCGGCGCGGTGCAGCTCGGGAACCTTGGCGGGTCGCTGCTCGTGCAGGCGCGCCCGCAGCAGCTCGGCGAACAGGTGGTGATAGCGCCACCAGCGACGGGCATCGTCCAGTGGGTGCAGGAACAGGTTGGCCCGCTCGACCGCCTCCAGCAGCTGTTGGCTGTCGGTGCGGCCACGGACGGCGTCACACAACGGCCCGGACAGCCGCTCCAGCACCGAGGTCACCAGCAGGAACTCCCGCACCCGCTCGGTTTGACGGTCCAGCACCTCCTCGGCCAGGTAGTCCAGCACGTACCGGTGGCTGCCGGAGAAGGCCCGCACGAAACCCGCGATGTCGCGGTGCCCCTGCAGAGACAGCGCCGCCAGCTGTAGCCCGGCGACCCAGCCTTCGGTGCGCTCCCCCAGGGCCGAGACGGCCGTGTCGGGCAGGTCCCCGAGGGCGGCGCGCAGCAGCTCGCCTGTCTCCTCGCGGTTGAAGCGCAGGTCGGCGACGCGCACCTCAGTCAGCTGCCCGCGGGCGCGCAACCGTGCCAGCGGCAGCGGCGGGTCGGCGCGGCTGGCCAGCACCAGATGCAGCGCCGGGGGCAGGTGCTCCAGGAAGAACTCCAGCGACTGGTGGACCGGCGGCTCGTGGATCAGGTGGTAGTCGTCCATCACCAGCACGGCGTCGGCCATCTCGTCCAGCTCGTTGACCAGTGCGGTCACCGGGCCCTCGAACGAGAAGGGACGCAGGCCGCCGAGCAGCTCGGCCACCCGCTCGGCGACTCCGGGCCGCAGCACGTCCACGGCTGCGGCGACGTGCCGCCAGAACCGTGCTGGGTCGTTGTCGCCCTCGTCCAGCGACAGCCAGGCCACTGGACGCCCGACCCGGCGAACCCACTCGGCCAGCAGGCTCGACTTGCCGAACCCGGCCGGGCCGCAGACAAGCACCAACTCACGCTTCGTCCCCGCAGACAGGCGCTCCACTAACCGAGGACGCGGTACCAGCCATGGCCGCAACTGCGGCACGTGCAACTTCGTTGCCAGCAGCACGTCCCGCTCGGCGGCCGCGAACAGCGCAGTCACCGGCGGCTCTGCCATCGGGGCCCCCACCTCATCCCGGTCGGCGATGCTCCCCCATCCAGCGGCCGATTCTACGGCCGCCGGCATGGTCCAGGACCCGGCATCGTGTCCTGATGGTCTTGACAAGGCGATTCACTGCCAGATTGCCCTGACAGGGTAACGAGGGCTTGATCGAGCCTTTGATGCAGACGTGACGGGGTCGCCGCGGTGCGTCCTGGTGGGCCCGGACATCACCGCGGGACCTGAAACAACCTCATGTGGCACCGTCAACCCGGATGTCGCACCGATCTACTGTTCACGTTGGATCAACTACGTCCCGTTCAGCACCATTCTCAACACCTGGGGCGTGGCACTAGAAGTCGGATGAAGGTCCACGGCCGGCCGCGCCGCGCACTCCACACTCCGCGGCGCGCGCCGCGTCCAGTGCTTCGTTCGTTCCCCGGGGCTGCGGCACCTCCCCATCGCGCCATCGCGGTCTCAGGTTCGCCTGCTGTGTGAGTGTGCAGTCAGCGCGGTGCGCGTCCAGCGTGCTCCTCCGGCATCTGAGATGAACAGTATCGCTGCTTCTCAGGGGCGACCGGGCCCGCGCAGTCAGCGACGGAGGGCGTCGATGGGCTGAATCCTGCTGGCTCGGACGGCAGCGGCGAAGCCGCCGACCATCCCGGTGACGGCTCCGGCGAGCACGGCGAGCATGCCAGCGTAGAGTCCGGCGAGCCCGCCGAGGATCCCGGTGGGGATGGCTTCAGTGGTGATCTGGGTCAGGATGTGCCTGGCTCTGGCTCCGAGCGCTCGGCGCGACCCGACCTCGCTAGGAAGGATGCGCAACCGCGGCCTTATCTTCGGCGGCATGTTCGAGGGCAGCAGGGCCAGCAACATCGCGACCGTCGGGCCCGAACTCCTTTGGCCTGTCTGGGGAGTCGCACTTGGCGCTGCCACCCTGGCCTACTACCTCCGCCGCCGAAGCCAATGCCCCCGTGCAAGCGGCCACCGGTGCACGGGTCGGACAGTCTCTGAGCCGTAACCGGTCGCCGAAGGTCTCAACTGTTGGCGTGTCGCAGCCCTTCGACCACCGCCATGCACTGATCAGCCCAGGCCGCCAGCACCCGGTCGTCGTCCAGACCCAAAGGTGCAGCCCCGAAGGTCCAGGTGGAGCGGTGGACGTTCACCAGCGCCCCGAGCAGCAGTAGTGCCGAGGCTTCCAGAGACGTCGTATCGAACTTGTCCGCCGCGCCATGCCCCAGCCAGCGGCGGAGGATGTCGGCCATGTTGCGGTACGACGGATCGGAGATGCGCTCCCGGAACATGTCACGCAGCTCGGCGATGCGCTCACCCTCCCGTTCGAAGACGTCGACGATCGCGCGCTCGGCCTCGAGTTGGTCTAGGGCGAAGCGCCCCAGCGCGACCGCCTCGGTGCGAATGTCCCCAGGCGGCATCTGCCGGATGTCGTCGAGGCCCACTCGGATCGCTTCCAGGTGGCCGCGCACGGCTGCCTCGAGCAGGGCTTCCTTGCTGGGGAAGTGGCGGTAGAGCGCGCCGCGTCGGGGCTGAAGTCCAGCCTCGGCCTCGATCTGACCAACCGTCGTCGCCCGGAAGCCGTGGGAGGCGAACAGCTGCAGTCCGGCAGCGATCAGTCGATCCCGGGTCGGGAGAGGCCTTGCGGACGATGTAATCATTGGGTTACCCTTGTAATCGAGCGATTACGCCATCGTAGCGGGAGGGATCTCTGATGAGTCGCGAAGTGCAACTTTCGAGTGGCCGTGTCGAGTACGACGACGTCGGTGCCGGCCCAGTCGTGGTCCTCATCCACGGCGCACACATGAACGCTTCGGTCTGGGGTCGCGTTGTCGACGACCTCGGGTCGGACTACCGCTGCGTCGTACCCACCCTGCCACTGGGTGCGCACCGGCTGCCGATGGCGTCCGACGCAGACCTGACGCCGATGGGCATCGCCGCCCTGCTGGGCGAGCTGCTCGACGCCCTCGACCTGAACGACGTCACACTCGTCGGCAACGACACCGGCGGAGCGCTCGCGCAGATGCTCGTCACGTCGGCACCGCGACGCATCGCTCGGTTGGTCCTGGCCTCGTGCGACGCCTTCGACAACTTCCCGCCAGGCCTGCCCGGCCGGGTGTCTGCACTGGCGGGCCGCATGCCGGGCGGCATGATGATGGCGGCACAGGCAATGCGATGGGGTGCGTTGGCGCGCCTGCCGTTGACCTGGGGCTGGATGGCCAAGCGGCCGGTACCACGCGCCCTGCTGGACTCATGGTTCGAGCCGTTGCGGACCGAACGGGCGGTACGACGCGACGCCGGGCGCTTCATGCGGGCCGTGGATAGACACGAACTCATGGCGGCCACTGAAGGACTACGCTCGTTCGACCGACCGACGTTGATCGCCTGGGCATCGGAGGATCGGGTGATGCCCGTGGACCACGCCGAGAGGCTCGCCGAGTTGCTGCGAGACGCACGGATCGTGTACGTGTCGGACAGCTACACGCTCATGCCGCTCGACCAGCCCGTCCAGCTGGCGGCTCGGATCCGGGAGTTCATCATGAGCACGCCTGCCGAAGTCCAGCCGGATGTGGGAGTCGGCGCGGCGTAACGTACCAGACCGTTTGGTACAATGTGATGATGGCGGACAATCGACAATGGCTGGACGCGGGTCTGACGATACTGGACAAGCACGGGGCGCGAGCCCTGACGATCGAGCGTCTCGCGGGCCAGGTAGGGCTGAGCAAGGGCTCCTTCTACCACCACTTCGGCGGGATGCCCGGATACAAGATCGCGCTGCTGTCTCATTTCGAGGCCACCTACACCACCCGGTACATCGACGCCATCGAGCAGGATCCGCACGCCACGCCGCGGGCCAAGCTGAACGACCTTCTCGACATGGTGTTGGCCGAGGACGAGGACGACCACAACCTCGAGGTCGCCCTGCGCGCCTGGGCTCTACAGGATCCCGTGGTCCGCGATGCGCAGGAACGCGTCGACCGGATCCGCGTCGACTACCTGCGCGGCCTGTGGCTCGAGCTCACCGGCGACCAGGAGCAGGCAGCACTGATGGGTCGCCTGCTCTATCTGATTACGATCGGCGGCGCGCAGATCATTCCTTACGTTCCACCCGGGGAGCTTCATCGTCTCTACGAGTTCGTCCTCGGGCAGGTAGCAGACGGACAAGTCGTCCGACCGAGCTCTGACGCGCCGTCATGAACGAGAGTCGCCGTACGGCGGACCAGCGGCGACCGCGGCACGGATCATGCTGGTGACCACGAGGTGGTGGAAGGGGCGGACCACGGCGAAGTACGCGCGGCCGGTCCACCGGTGGTAGCGCACCACCGTGACGACGCGAAAGCGTGTCGGGCCTGGGCCTGAGGTCACCGGCTCCGAGACGATCGCGCAGTAGCCGGTCAGGTGGTTGTCGGCGGCCTTGAGGACGATGTACCGGTCCTCGGCGCCGGCGGTCACCGTGAAGAACCACATGCTGGTGCCGGGAGCGAACGACACGTCTTCGGGCCGCAGCCGCGCACCGGCCGGAACGTCGGGCCGGTCCAACCGAAGCAAACGCGCCAAGACCTCTCGGGCTCGGAACAACGCCTTCAGCCAGGCCGGTTGCCACGACATCGCGGCAGCGACGAATTCGCGCAGGTTCAGCTCCCCTTGGCCGGTCTTGACGTCGACGTGGTCGGCGTCGGCAAACAACAGACGTACGTCGGCAGGCAGGTCGCCCCATGCCCCAGGGCGAGCACGGCTCACGACGGCTCCACCTGAGGAGCCTTGGCGCGTACTGTGCGGAGAGGTGCAGGGTGGTCTGCGGTCGGGATCGCGGTTGGGATCGCGGTCGGGATCATCGTGCGATGTCCAACTCGGCCACGCCAGTCGCCGTGGTCTCCGCCGACCGGACCGCGGACTGCCAGACCTGACGAGGCTGTTGCACCTGCTCCAAGGAGACCACCTCACGACGGAATACCAGGGCCAGCGTCCAGTCGGCGACGATCCGTGCCTTGCGGTTGAACGTGGGCATGATGCTGACGTGGTAGGCCCGGTGCATGAACCAGGCGAGCCATCCGCGCAGCCGGATGCCGTAGATCTCGGCCACGCCCTTGTGCAGGCCGAGGCTCGCGACGGATCCGGCGTCGGGGTGCTGGTAGGGCTTGGGTGACCTGCCCCGCAAGGTGGCGATGATGTTGTCGGCCAGCCGCTTGGCCTGGCGCACGGCATGCTGCGCGGTAGGACCGCACAGCGCCCGAGGGTCGTCTGTGCGCGAGAGGTCGCGCACGGCTGCAGAGTCGCCAGCGCTCCAGACGTCGCCGACGCCTCGCACCTGGAGCTCGGTGTTGCACACGAGCCGACCCTGCACGTCGACGGGCAGACCCGCCCGCGCAGCAAGCGGATTGGCGCGCACGCCGACCGTCCACACGATGGTGTCGGCGTCGAGCTGCGCACCGTCGGAGAGCACGACGTGGCCACCGACCATCGACTCGACCCGGGTGTTGAAGCGCACCTCGATCCCGCGCTTACGCAGCCGCTGTGCGGTGTAGGTGCCCAGCGACGGGCTGACCTCGGGCAGGATCCGGTCACTCGCCTCGACCAGAACCCAGCGCAGGTCCGATGGCGCCAGCTCGGGATGCAGTCGCAGCGCGTATCTCGCCATGTCCTCCAGCTCGGCGATGATCTCCACACCGGAGTACCCTCCGCCGACGACCACGAACGTCAGCCGCCGCCTCCGCCGTGACGGGGCGTCGGTTCCGGCGGCCAGGTCGAGTCGGGAGAGCACATGGTTGCGGAGGTAGATCGCCTCCCCCAGTGTCTTGAACGAGATCGCCGACTCCGCCAGGCCCGGCACCGGGAGTGGCCGCGCGATCGAGCCGGGCGCCATCACCAGCACGTCGTAGTGAAGCTCCATGCGCTCCCCGTCCGGGCGTGTCGCGGTGGCCACCTTGCCGACGTGGTCGACATCCTCGACGGTGGCGGTGACCACGCGGCACGAGCGCAGCACCTTGCGCAGCGGAACGACCACGTGCCGGGGCTCGATGGACCCGGCCGCCGCCTCGGCGAGGAACGGCTGGTAGGTCATGTGGGCTGTGGGTCGACCACCGTGACCGTGGCCTCGCCCCGGCGGAGCCTGCGCTGCAGGCGGTGGGCCGTGTACATGCCGACGTACCCGCCGCCGACGACCAGGATGTGCGGCGCTGCGTTCATGCGCGTTCCCTCATCTGTCGCGACCATCGCAGTCACAGTACCATACGGTCTGGTACGTCGCCTAGGTCGCGCACCGCGTGATCGTCGCCATCGGTCCCAGCGTCAAGACGAAGACGAAGGAGCTCTGAGCGCCCGCGCTGAGGGGCACCCGCGTCGCCGGGCGGCCAGCTCTGCGTGACCATGGTCGGATGCGCGATGCGACGACCTTCACCGCGACCGCCACCGCTGGCGGCCGTCTGCCCGTGCTCGTCCCAGTCCCGTTCGATCCGGACGACGTATGGGGACGCAAGCGGGAGCATCACGTGCACGGCACGGTCGACGGCATGAACGTGCTGGACAGAGGGCCGCAGCGGTCAGACCTGGCCGCCGACGTCGCCGCTGCGCTGGAGGCCGAGTCCGAGGCCGGCGCGTCCTTCGACTCGCTCGACCAGTTCTACCGGCAGGCGTATCTGCGGTGGATCGACGCCACCAAGCGCAGCCCCCGAGACCAGGGGGCACCGGTCAGTCGCAGGCGGAGCTGCACTGAAGCGCGACCGAGGGCCCGCGCCGGCGCGTCAGAGGTGACGTTGCCAATCGATGGCAGTGGCCACCACGTCGTACCCGAGCACCTCGTTGACCCTGATCATGTGTGTGTTCGAGGCGGCGTTCCAGGTGTCGAGCGTTCGCAGCTGTGGCTCGGCGTCGCGCAGCCAGCGCAGCATAGCGATCTTGAGCAGGAACCCGAGCCGGTGTCCTCGGTGGCTGCGTAGCACGCTGGTGTCGTACTGAGAGCCGTACCAGGGCCGGTTGACCTCCACGCCGACCATCGTGTGGCCGGCGAGGACACCGGTCGCCCGCTCGCGGACGACCAGCCGGTAGGTCCGCCGCCCATAAGCATCCTGAGCCGTTTCGAACGCCCGGATCCGCTCGGGGCTGAAGACCTCGTCTTCGATGTCCAGGTCGTCGGTAGGCGCGTCGTTGATCGCCTCCGTCATCGCGACGACGGCGGCCAGCATGCCGTCGGGCGTCGCGCCCGGCATCCGGACCAGCTCGTATCCGCTGGCACGGTTCTCCGCAGCCGCGTACTCGTCGTCGAGGCGCGCCCAGTCGACGGCCAGCATGTCCTGCCTGCGCTTGACCTCCTCGGACGCGCGGTCCAGGCCCATCGCCTTGGCGAATCCGACACCGGCCGGTGCGTCCCACGACTCGGAGAGCACGAGGCGGCGACCGTCGGCACGGGTGCGTTCCACGCCGGCTTCGAAGAGCTGGCGACCCAGGCCGCGCCGGCGCGCCGCCGGGTCGACCGTCACCTCCACAGAACCAGCGTGGGTGTTGTCCCATCGCGGCAGCCAGAGCTCGAGCACGCCGACAACGCGACGCCCGCCGCCGTCGCGCGCGACCGCTGCGAACGGCGGGTCGCCGTCCCACCCGTGCCTGAGCAGAGCGGCGTACGACGAGACCGTTTGACCGAGCTGATGCGGGCAGTCGACGACGCGGGCCGCCTCCAGCAGCGCAACCGCACCGTCGAGGTCGCCGCTGTCGAGGTGGCAAGGATCGAGCCACGTCAGTTCCATGCATCAAGGAAAGCGCAGCGGCCGCTCACGAGCGACCCATTTTCGCGCGAGTTCGCCAGCGGCGCCTGTTGCGATGATCGTCGGATGATTGGTGCTGTTGGAGCGACACAGAACCACCGACGATCATGGTCCGGATGAGTCAGCGCGGGGCGCGGGCGACCTCGGCGGCCCAGTAGGTGAGCACGAGGTCGGCGCCGGCGCGGCGGATCGACGTGAGCGTCTCGGCGATCACCCGGTCGCGGTCCACCCACCCGGCAGCGGCCGCAGCTTCGACCATCGCGTACTCCCCGGACACCTGATAGGCCGCCACCGGCACGTCGACCATCGCACGGACCCGGGTCACCACGTCCAGGTACGACATGGCCGGCTTGACCATGACGATGTCCGCGCCCTCGGCGACGTCGAGGCGGACCTCGCGCAGCGCCTCGATCCCGTTCGCCGGGTCCTGTTGGTAGGAGCGACGGTCACCGGTGAGCGTCGATTCGACGGCGTCCCGGAACGGCCCGTAGAACGCCGACGCGTACTTTGCGGCGTATGCGAGGATCGCCACATCGGCGAACCCGCCGCCGTCGAGCGCACTGCGGACGGCCGCCACCTGCCCGTCCATCATCCCGCTCGGCCCGACCACATGAACGCCCTCGGCAGCTTGGGCCAGCGCCATCCTCCCGTAAGCGTCCAACGTGGCGTCGTTGTCCACGCTGCCGTCGGCCGCGAGCAACCCGCAGTGCCCGTGCGAGGTGAACTCGTCCAGGCACAGGTCGGCCATGACGACGGTCGCGTCGCCGACCTCGGACACGACGTCGCGGATCGCCACATTGAGCGCCCCGCCGGGGTCGGACGCGCCGGAGCCGACCTCGTCACGGACGGACGGGATCGCGAACAGCATCAGCCCGCCGACCCCGGCCTCGACCGCCTCCAGGGCCGCCTTGCGCAGCGTGTCGCGCGTGTGCTGCACGACGCCGGGCATGGACTCGATCGCTCGCGCCTCGCCGGCTCCTTCCCGCACGAACATCGGCAGCACCAGGTGCCTGGGCTCCAACGACGTCTCGGCGGCCAGCCGCCGCAGCGCCGGCGTGCGTCGCAGCCGGCGGGGTCGTTCAGCGGGCCATGCCATCGTCACTCCCCCCGCACGCACAACTGTTCACGACTGGGGCGACACGGCGGCGTGTCGGCTTCATTCGTGAACAGTCGAGCTCGGGTCAGGCGAGGAAACATGGTCCTCATGTTGCCTTACGACGGGCGGACGTGCGACGCCGTTGCGACGGCTTGGTCACCGGCTCGCCCGCCTCGAGCAACGCCAGCCGCCGGGCCGCGCCGAAGTCGGCCAACGACTCGGCCAACGCCTCGACCGACGGCTCCGGGGCCAGCACGTCGACCCGCAGGCTGTGCTCCTCCGCAGTCTTGGCTGTGGCCGGGCCGATGCAGGCCACGACGGTCGACGCATGCGGCTTGCCGGCGATCCCGACCAGGTTGCGCACGGTCGAGGACGACGTGAACACGACCGCGTCGAACTTGCCGGACTTGATCGCGTCACGGATCTCGACTGCCGGCGGCGCGGCCCGCACGGTCCGGTACGCCGTGACGTCGTCGACCTCCCAGCCCAACTCGACCAGGCCGGCGGCCAGCGTCTCGGTGGCGATGTCGGCCCGCGGCAGGAAGACCCGGTTGATCGGGTCGAGCACCTCGTCGTAGGGCGGCCACACGGCGAGAAGGCCGCGAGCCGACTGCTCGCCGGACGGCACCAGGTCCGGCTCGATGCCCCAGGCGCGGAGGGCGTCCGCCGTCTTCTCCCCGACGGCGGCCACCTTGAGCCCGGACAGCGCACGCGCGTCGAGGCCGTACTCGACCAGCTTCTCCTTGACCGCACGCAGTGCGTTGACCGACGTGAGCGCGATCCACTCGTACCTGCCCTCGACCATGCCGCGTACGGCCTTGTGGATCTGCTGTGGGTTGCGCGGCGGCTCGACCGAGATCGTCGGGACCTCCTCGGGCACCGCACCCGAGCGGCGCAGCGCCGCCGACAGCGAACCCGCCTGCTGCCGCGTGCGCGGCACGAGCACCCGCCAGCCGAACAGCGGCTTGGTCTCGAACCACGACAACGCGTCGCGATGGTCGACGACCTCGCCGACGACGGCGACGACCGGCGCCGGCAGCTTGGCGGCTCGGACGTCGGCGGCGACCTGCGCCAATGTCGAGACGACGGTGCGCTGCTCCACGGTGCTGCCGGCGGCGATCACGGCCACCAACGTGGTGGGGGCGCGGCCAGCGTCCATCAGGGCGCCCGCGACATGACCGAGCTGGTCGTCGACCCGGGTCAGGACCAACGTGTCGGCGTTGCTCGCGGACCGCCAGTCGACCTTCGCCGTGATGTCGACGACCTGGATGCTGCGCTTTCGACCGGCAGCCAGCGGGATACCGGCGTGTGCGGCCACTGCGGTGACGTTCGGGACGCCGGGAACGACCTCGAACGGGACCCCGGCCTTGGCGCACGCCAGCGCCTCGTCGGCGCCTGTCGGATGCACGAACGGGTCGCCGTCGAAGAGCCGCACGACGCGCCGGCCGGCCTTCGCCGCGGTGAGGGCCAGCCGGCCACGGACCGCAGCCGGCAGCGGTACACCGTCGTCGTCGACGCCGCCCTCGACGACCTCGACGTCGTCGGGTGCATGCTTCAGCAGGCCGCGGTGGCGCGGATCCTCGATGACGACGACGTCGGCCTCGGCGAGAACGTCGGCGGCACGCAGCGTCAGCAGGCCGGGGTCGCCCGGCCCGGCTCCGACGAAGGCGACGCTGCCCACAATGGGACGTTTCCTGGTGGTCACCGAACGGTCTCCTGTTCCAGCGCCCGGTCATGGGCGCCGACGAGCGCCCCGGCCCCGTCGTCGAGCAGCTCGGCCGCGAGGTCGCGACCCAGCCGCTCGGCCGCCGGAAGCGGGCCGGTGGCGGACTTGCGGATGCTCACCGTGCCGTCGGGTGACACCACGACGGCGCGGAGGTAGAGCTCGAGGCCGTCATCGCCCTCCGCCGCCTCGGCGTACGCGCCCACAGGGGCGGTACAGCCGGCCTCGAGCGCGGCGAGGAGGGAACGTTCCGCGGTGACCGCGGCACGAGTCGTGGGGTCGTCGAGCCCGGCGAGCAGGTCGACGAGGGCATCGTCGCCGGCGCGGCATTCGACGGCGAGCGCGCCCTGGCCAGGAGCCGGGAGCACTTGGAGCGGGTCTAGCAACTCGGTGACCTCGTCCAGCCGGCCCAGCCGGGCCAGCCCGGCCCGGGCGAGCACGACGCCGTCGACCGCACCGTCGGCCACCTTGGCCAGCCGGGTGTCGACGTTGCCGCGGATCGGCACGAGGTCCAGGCCTAGCCCGAGAGCGCGGATCTGCGCCGCGCGCCGTGGCGCGCCGGTGCCGATCCGGGAGCCGGCGGGGAGCTCGGCCAGGGTGAGATTGTCGCGCGCGCAGAGCACGTCGCGGGGATCCTCGCGGGGCAGGACCGCGGCGACGGTCAGCCCGTCGGCCGGCGCCGTCGGCAGGTCCTTGAGCGAGTGGACGGCGAGGTCGATCCGGCCTTCGAACAGCGCGTCGCGCAGGGCGCTGACGAACACGCCGGTGCCGCCGATCACGGCGAGCGGTTCGCGCGAGACGTCGCCACGGGTCGTGATCTCGACCAGCTCGACGTCGTTGCCGGCTGCCTGGAGCGACGTTGCCACGGTCCGGGCCTGCACCAGAGCCAGGGCACTGCCGCGGGTACCCAACCGGACGGCCGTCATCGCGGCTCACCCCCGCTCAGCCCTGGCTGGTCGAGGTAGGGGTCGGTGACGGCGTCGACGGACCGCGGGTCGAGGGCGAACAGTTCGCGCAGCGCGGACTCGTAGGAGTCGCCCCCTGGCTCGGCCGCCAGCTCCTTCACCCGGACGGTCGGTGCGTGCAGCAGTTTGTCGACGACGCGCCGCACCATCGCCGTGACCTCGGCCAGCGTGCGCTCGTCCAGGTCGGGCAGCCGGCCGCCCATCCGCATCAGTTCTGCAGAGACGACGTCGTCGGCCATCGCCCGCAGTGCGACGACCGTAGGCGCGACCCTGGCCTGCCGGCGAGCGCTCGCGAATCCGACCAGCTCGTCGGCGACGATCGCCTTGACGGCAGCGACGTCCTCGGCGGCCGCCGCGGCGTCGTCGCGCTCGGCGATCGACGCGAGATCCGCGGCGACGACGCCGGGCAGGTGGCGGACCCCGGCATCGACGTCACGGGGCAGGGCCAGGTCGAGCACCCGCAGCGGGCGTCCGGCCCGGCGGGCCAATGCGGCGTCGACCAGGTCGTACGGCAGCACGACGTCGGCCGCCCCGGTACACGACACGACCACGTCGGCGGCCTCGAGCGCGACCGGTAGGTCGGCGAAGGCGACAGACCGCCCGCCGACGCTCCCGGCAACGCGGACGGCACGCTCGTGGGTGCGGTTGACCACGACGACGTCTGCTCCCGACCGCGCCAGCGTTGCGGTCGCCAGCGACGCCATCGACCCGCCGCCGACGACCAGCGCCGTCATGCCTGCCACGCCCGACGGTGCGACCGCGGCGAGACCGACGGTGACCACGGAGCGGCCGGCCGAGTCGATGCCCGTCTCGGCGTGTGCCCGCCTGCCGACCCGCAGCGCCGTCGGGAACAGCTCACCGAGAACGCGGCCGGTGGCTCCGGAGGTCTCGGCCAGGCGGAACGCCTCGCGGACCTGACCGAGGATCTGGCTCTCACCGACCACCATCGAGTCCAGCCCACAGGTCACCTGGAACAGGTGCGAGACGGCGCGGTCCTCGTAGTGGACGTAGAGGTGCTGCTTGAGCTGCGCCAGGTCGACGTCGACGTGCTGCGCCAGCAGCCGGCCGGTCTCCTCGACGCCGCCATGGAACGTTGCGGCGTCGGCATAGACCTCGACCCGGTTGCACGTGACCAGCGCGACGGCCTCGGACAGGTGCTCGCCGGTATGGACCTCGTCGAGCAGCTTCCCGACGGCGTCGTGGCCGAGCGCCGCACGCTCGAGGACCTCGACGGGTGCGCTGTGATGGGACAGGCCGACGACCAGGACGCTCATCCGCGCACCGCCTCGGCCAGCTCGACTGCCTGCTCCGGCGTGAGCGCCAGTGCTGCGCCGTTCTTGCGCTGTTCGTGGTAGGCGAGGATCTGCAGCTCGATCGACAGGTCGACCTTGCGCAGGTCGACGCCGCCGTGGACCGCGAGCAGCGTCGGTGCGAAGTTGAGGATGCTCGTGACGCCGGCCGCGACCAGCCGGTCGCACACCTGCTGCGCCGCACCGGCCGGCGTGGCGATCACGCCGATCGCGATGTGCTGCTCGGCCACCAGCCGTTCGAGGTCGTCGGCGTGCTGGACCCTCAGGCCGGCGACGTCCTCACCGGTGCGGGTGGGGTCGGAGTCGACCAGCGCAGCGACCCGGAAGCCGCGGGAGGCGAAGCCTGCGTAGTTGGCCAGGGCATGGCCGAGGTTTCCGATCCCGACGATCACCACGGGCCAGTCCTGGGTGAGCCCGATCTCGCGCGAGATCTGGTAGCGCAGGTACTCGACCTCGTAGCCGACTCCCCGGGTCCCGTACGAGCCGAGGTAGGACAGGTCCTTGCGCAGCTTGGCGGAGTTGACCCCGGCCGAGGCCGCCAGCTCGTCGGATGAGACAGTGGCGACGCCTCGCTCGGCAAGTCCAGCCAGCGCCCGCAGATACAGAGGCAGCCGCGCGACCGTGGCCTCGGGCACGCCTCTGGCGGCGTTGCCCGGGCGGGGCTCGGCCGACGAAGGACGGGTGCGACGGGTCACGGTACTCCCGAGTTGGCCGGCCGACGGCGTCCATGTCGCCCGGCCGGTGAGGCGTGTCACGAGTCAGCGTAGGTCTTTGTGAACACAGGCACAAAGTTGCGCATCTTGCCCGTCTGACCTATAGGCCGGCCTGGACGGCCGACTGCGCCGTCCCGACC
>JBOGDS010000075.1:0-17897 GCA_050743075.1 Jiangellaceae bacterium
CTCGGTGATCCCCAAGGCGGCCTGAAACACCCCAAGCTTGTCCACGATCCACGCCCTCCGCTACGTCCCGGTCATGACTCCAGGACCGTAACTACACAGACGTCAGATTCCCCGAAAACCCACTCCGTTCAGCGAGGAGCCCAATTCTGCAACAGCCCCCAAGCCACAGCACCGCCCCACGATCCGCAGTGATCTCAGTACGTTGCCCGAACCGAGCTCGTGTGCGCGGTGACGCCGCCGAGCGGCTGTCCCCGGCGATCTGCAGTGCGTCGTCGTTCTCAACGACGCTACGCCGTCGACACACCACCTTCGTCTCCGTCGACGGGGGTACACCGTCATGACTGCGGGAGACACGAAGAGCGCGTCTGTGAACTTGTCCCGGCAGGAGACGCCACGGAGGGCGCCATGACGACCACACCGGACGACGCGACCACCGCGCTGCCCGGGCGCCCGTCCGTTGTTGACCTGGCCTCCTGGCAGACTGCCCGTGACGAGCTCCTGGTCCGCGAGAAGGCCTCCACCCGCGAGGGCGACGCCCTCGCCGCGGCCCGCCCCCGGCTGCTGATCGACGGAGGACTGGACGCCATCCCGCAGGCAATGGTCGCCCAGGTAGATGGAAAGAACAAAGGCCTGCCCATCATCGACATCGCAGCCTCCCGATCAGAGCGTGCATGAGCGACTGGCAGGCACCCGCCGCGCCCGAGGGACACTGCTGCGGTCAACGAGGAATAGTCAAGACCTGTGAATCGGCGTGCCACGCTCTTCTTCCCGCCCGCAGAGCCGTATCTCCTCACCGGCCGCAGCGAAGACGTCGCCGGGTCACGCAGACCGACGGGGCGCGCCGAACCCGGATCCGGGGCTGAATGTGCCATGACATCGACAGAAAACATCAGCGGCCCCTGCGCGCGCCCAGCCGTGGGCAGAGATGCGCATCCGACCACAGGGAGAGAGGTGCGGTCGTAAGCGGCGGCAGCAAGCTGGAGCTCACAAGCAGCCGAGCACGTGCGTCGCGTAAGAAGTCCGGGACGCGGGGTCGGATCGGGGCAGCGGTGTTCGTAGCAGGGGTGAGAGGTGGCCCACGAGGGGCGCCCAAGGAAGGGAAACACACGATCATGAAACTGACAACCACCATCCAGGTCTCCGTCGATGGAGTGATGCAGGGAAACGGCGGGCGGTGAGAACCTCGACCCCGGATTCGAGCGCGGCGGCTGGGCCATGCCGTACTTCGATGACGAGGCCATGACTTTCGTCGACCAGGTGTACCAGCGCGCCGACGCGTTCCTGTTCGGCCGGCGGACCTACGAGTTCTTCGCCGACACCTGGGGCGCGATGGAGGACATGGCCAACACCCCCATCGGACGTGCCTTGAACGAGCAGCCCAAGTACGTCGCATCCAACACGCTCAGCGAAGCGCGCTGGGCACGACCGTCCTTTCCGGTGACCTCACGGCGGCCATCGGCGAGCCGAAAGCCAAGCCGGGAGGCGAGTTGCAGGTGCACGGCAGCGGCAACCTGGTCCGCTGGCTCCTCGACAACCAGCTGGTCGACGAGATCACCCTGCTCGTCTGCCCCGTGGTCGTCGGCCAGGGCACGCGGCTGTTCCCCGACAGCGGCCCGGACTTGGCGCTTGACCTGGTGGAATCGCGGGCGTTCCCGAGTGGCATAACGCTCCAGGTCTATCGGCCGGCCGGGGCGCCTGCAGTATGCAACCGACTGAGAAGTACCTCGCCGCCCTCTGGATCGGCCGGCGCAGGCGTCCAGTGATGGCTTCCCCGAGTCGGATCGTTCATTACCGCCGTAGCAGAAAGTCCTCGAAAGAAGTCCGGGAGGCGGTGTCGGATCGGGGCAGCGGTGTTCGTAGAAGGGGTGAGCGGCCGCCCACGAGGGGCGCCCCAAAGGGTCAAGACCCAGTGAGAAAGGAACCACGATCATGAAACTGACGACTATCACGAACGTCTCCGTCGACGGAGTGATGCAGGGACTCGGCGGGCCGGATGAGGACCGCAGGGGCGGATTCGAGCGCGGCGGCTGGGCCCTGCCGCTGTTCGACAACGATGCCGAGACGTTCCTCGGCCAGGTCTACCAACGCGCCGACGCATTCCTGTTCGGCCGGCGGACCTACGAGATCTTCGCCGGCTCCTGGGGCGCGATGGAGGATATGGCCAACACCCCCATCGGACGTGCCTTGAACACGCGACCCAAGTACGTGGCATCGACCACGCTCACCGACCCGCAATGGGCGGACACGACCGTCCTCTCCGGAGACGTCGCTGCCGCCGTCCGAGAGCTGAAAGCCAAGCCGGCCGGTGAACTGCAGGTGCACGGCAGCGGCAACCTGGTCCGCTGGCTACTCGACAACCACCTGGTCGACGAGATCACCCTGCTCACCTATCCCGTGGTCATCGGCCAGGGCACGCGACTGTTCCCCGAGACCGGCCCGGACACGGCGCTCCACCTGGTCGACTCCCGAGCCTTTACGAATGGCATTACGCTCCAGGTCCACCGGCCGGGCGGGCGCCCGCAGTACGCCACTGACACCGCCGACCCGAACCGCACTTGAGGAGAACATCATGACCGCTACCTACACCTTCGACGTCTTTTCCAGCCTTGACGGCTTCGGCGCCGCCAGCGGCAACTGGACCGGCTACTGGGGCAAGCAAGGCCCGGAGCTGCTCGACCACCGCCTCGCCTTGTACGGCTCGGAGCAGCGGATGGTCTTCGGGGCCAACACGTATCGGGCATTCGCCCGGATGCTGGCCTCGAGCACCGAGGAGTCCGAAGTGCGAGACCCCTGGGTCACCCGGATGAGGAGCCTGCCGGCAACGGTGGTGTCGACCACACTGGAAGGACCCCTCGACTGGCCGGACGCCACCGTGGTGAGCGGCGACGCGGTCGACGTCGTCGCCCGGCTCAAGGAAGAGTCCGAGATGCCGTTGCGCTCGCACGGCAGCCTGTCGATGAACCGGGCCCTGATGGCCGCCGGTCTGGTCGACCGCGTTCAGGTGACGCTCTTCCCTGTGATCACCGGTCAGACCGGGCTGGACCCGATCTTCCAGGGTGCGGCCGACTTCGACCTCGAGCTGATCGAGAGCCGGACGCTCGACGGCCACATCCAAGAGCTCATCTACCGGCCCACCCTGCATGTCTGAGTCCAACCATGCACCCCCATCCCGTCAGGCAGCCGAACCTGACCCGGAAGCTCCCGCTGACCGACATGCCGACCGGTCTCATGGCCCGCCTGGTGGATCGGAGACGACCTCAGTGTGATGTCGCTCGTGGTCGCGCAACTCCGAGCGCGCGTTCCCCACCTACTCCACGACGAAGCCGTGGCAACGAGCGGATCAACGGGTCCCTCGGCCTGCTGGACATGACGCGTACGGCCGCGGCGAAGGATGGGAGGACAACCCCGAGGACTGGCCCGAGGCCTCTCAGTACGACTCGCCGGCCGTTGCCGATCCAGGTCCGCTGGCCGAGGGCTTCCCCGATGTTCTCCTCGTCGACGGGCTGGAGCTTGAGCGCCGCCGGGGTGCCGTCGGCGCGGGCAACGGGGAGCACCAGGGCGGTCATGCCGTGCTGTGAGGGTCCGTCACGACGCAGGTCCCAGCGGTCGAGGAAGCCCTCGGCGACCTGCGGTAGAGCGGCGATCCACGCGCGGCCACGGACGCCGTTGTGCCGGGCCTGGCAGGCGGCGAGTTCGGCCGGGACCTCGGTCGGCGCGGACACGCGCATCGCTTTCTCCTTCGGCTTGGCCCGGTACCGCGCTACCGGGTTCATCATGGGTGTCATGCGGGTTGAGTTGCTGCGGGTGGCGGACTGCCCGAACGCGGCCGCGGCCCGCCGGGTGGTCGAGGAATGCCTAGCCCGCCTCGGCGCCGCTGTTCCGATCGTGGAGACGGTCGGGCCGTGCGCGTCGCCGACGGTGCTGATCGACGGCCACGACGTGATGGGTGCGCCGGAGGCTCGAGGCGCTGTGGGTGCATGCCGGCTGGATCTGCCGACCGCGGAGCGGGTGTTGGCCGCGATGCGAACGAGTTTGGCCCGGGACCCGGCGGGCTGAGACCTGCCGCCGGTCCGCAGCGTCGGCGGCGGGTTGCCCGGTCGCGTCGATGGGGGAGTACACGGGGCACCAGATCGAATCCGCTCGGCGGAGCACCGCGTTGGGGATGGCCAGGATCTCGCAGCCGTCGTAGCCGCGAGCCGCGGCCAGCAGCATGGACAACCCGAAGAACAGGAACAGCGCGATCCGGTCGACCGGGCTGAGGAAGGTGAGCACCGTGCCCAGGCCGATGACCGCGCAGATCACGACGAGCGCGGCGACGGACTGGCTGGCCGACCAGGGCGTGCGGGCTCGCCGGGCCAGCGCCGGGTGGCGTCGGTAGGCGACGTCGAGGACGGAGGCCGTGGCGAGCGCGATGAGCGGGAGGACGACGAGCGCGGCCGTGATGTCCCACCTGGTGATGCCGTCGCTGGGATAGTCCAGCATGAGCGCGCCGCCGATGAGCAGCAGTCCGACGGCGACGCGGGCGGCGGTTCCGGCCGGGCCGATGGAGCGAGTCGTCACGGGTTCCTCCGATGCCGGGCGAGGAGGGCGTCGACGGCGGGATCACCGGTGGGCGGGGTGTGTCGTGTGGGGGCGCCCGCGGCGAGCAGGGCGCGCACGGTGCCCGGGTAGTCGCCGTCGTGAGTGGGGTTGTTGCGGACGCCCCAGATCGCGCAGTCCAGCGGTGTCGGGCCTTCCTCGTCGAAGGCCGTGTCCTGCAGGTCGGAGCCCGCGTCGACGAGCAGCCGCACAACCTCGGTGCGGCCGTGCATGGCGGCCTGGTCCAGCGGGGTGAAGTTGCTCCAGCCGCGGGTGTCCACGGCCAGATCGTCATCGAGTAGGGCCCGCACGATCTCGGTGCGGCCGAGCAGCGCGAACTGACCGAGGATCCAGCCGTACCCAAAGTCGCAACTGGGGAAGCCGAGCGCGGGCGGCGGCGCGTCCGGCAGCGTGGTGGACTCACCACGGGCGATGGCAAGGACCTGCTCGTCGACCGGGTCCAGTTCGGCCGTGGCACCGTGCTCGGCCAGCAACTCGTACGCCGCGAGATGCCCGCTGCGGGCCGCCAAGGCGAGCGGTCGGCGGCCGGCGTCCCACCGGTCCCACGGCGCGTTGACGTCGGCACCGGCGTCCAGCAGCAACCGCAGGATCCGCACGCTGCGGCCACGCACGATGGCGTGATGCAGGCAGTGCTCGCGGTTGACGTCCGCGCCGTGGTGCAGGAACCACTTCAGGCCGGCGACGTCCTCGAAGTCCAGCTTGTGGTTGACCATGCACTCGAACCCCGGCCGGTACAGCGCGTCCAGGAACCGGGTGTCGCCCTGCTCGCACGCGTGGTAGAAGGCATCGTCGTCGCTGGGCACGCCGCTGCGCAGCAGCCGCCGCACCGCCGAGAGGTCCTCCCGCTCCACGGCGTCCAACAGGGCCTGCGGGCCAGGGATGGGCTCGGTCATGGCCCTCCTTCCAGGTGGCCGGCGAACTCGGCGATCCCCGCCGTCAGGGCGGCCGATTGGTCCAGCACGACCGCGCGAAGGTGCGGGTGACGCGAAGCCCAGTCGCGGGCGGCTCGCGTCGACGTGAAGAAGTTGATATAGCCGCAGGTCCGATCGACCGACGGGCAGCACGCATCCTGCATCGAACAGGCCAGCACGACAGCGGTGTCCGGGATCCACCGTGCCTGGCCCAGATTCACATCGACGATCACCATCTCGTCGCTGCCCGGTTCGCTGGCCGTGATCACGACGTGTTGGCCCAGCATTGCCGATGTCCCCAGGGCGTCGATCGCGCACATCGCGAACACCGTCGGCCCGTCCGCCCAGGTCACGGTGATCGCGGTCGCCCGCGGGGAGAACGGGTAGGCCGCGCGCAGCTCGCCCCGATCATCGAAGGCCAGCACGTCGGCCTCGGCCAGCTCCGCCCGGGTCCCGGCCGGTACCAGCCGCCGCAGCAGACGGCCGGACGGCGCCTGTCCGGTCGTGGCGAACGCACTGAGCACGGCTTGGTGCGCCCGGCGCGCAGCAGGGCTCAAGCTCGCGACCGCGGCTGCCTTGTCCAGCCCAAGGGCGGTCATGCCGACCTCGGTACGGCGTTGCGTAACCGGATACCGCTGAACGCGAGGGAACTGCCCACCACCGCATCCCAGAACGGCCACACACTGTCCAGTACCCGCAGCTCAGAACCCGCGGCGTGGTGCAGCTCGAGCAGGTCACCAACCGGCTCCGCGGGAGCCAGCGGCCGCACTGCCCCGGTGCTCACGAAGGCGTGCGGCCGCGGCGACCCGATGGGCCGGAATGACCCGGCGGGCAGCCGGTACGCATACAACCGCGTGTCCCCCAGCCGTGACAGCCAACCTCGCTCGACCGCGTGCACCCGACGCCCGGCCGGGCCGAGCACCCGCTGCACATCCCGACGGCTGCTGGACCCGACGGCCCACGCCATCGCCCGCGGGCACTGGCGTGGGAACCAGTACGCCGAGGCGAGCTCGGCGTCAACCGCCCACGTACGGCCGCCTCGAACGCGCGGTCGGCGCCCGGTGCGGAACGAACACGTCGATGGCCGGGTCCTCCGAGAAATGCAGCACCTCCCCGGCTGCCGGTCGCATCAGCCATCGCCACCGATCTTGGCCAGCAGCGGACACTCCCGCCGCTCGCGCGGCTCCTCACAGGTATGCACCAACCGCGCAAGCGCATCCTGCATCGCCTGCAGGTCAGCAATCCGTGCCTGCAGGTCGGCGATCTTGCCGGTGGCCAGGCCCCTGGCCGCCGCACAGTTGTCCGGACCGCCGTCCGCGAACTCGAGCAGTTCCTCGACCTCGGCCAGGGTGAACCCCAGCTCCTGCGCGCTTGACGAAGCGGACCACCCGCACCGCCTCCGGCGCGTATGCCCGGTACCCCGACCCGGTGCGCTCCGGCTCCGGCAACAGACCCCGCCGCTCGTAGTAGCGCAACGTCTGCGGATTCACCCGAGCCCGCCGCGCCACCTCACTGGTTCGCATGCCTCCAGCATGAACCCTGTACTCCGGTACCGGGTCAAGGTCATGAGTACGACGCGCCGCCCGCCGCCTTCCGGCGGCTGAGCCCAGCGCCGACGGCGTTGCTCGGTTCGGGCCTACTCGCCGTCCACAGCGGCCGGATTCAGCAGGGCGGGACCCGCGGTGGCGACATGGTTGGTCTTGGTTCGTGACCGCCCGCGTCGCGGCGTAAATGCAGGTCAACGCCTGCATCCGGCGACTGCGTGCACCGCGATCTCCGGTCCGCTAACGAGCACAGGGCGGTTCGCATGGTGACACGGTAGGCCCACCCTGCCGGTCGGGCCGAGTCGGGTTCCCGGCTCTCAGCGCATGATCTGCGGAGTCCGCGTTTGCGTCTCACCGCAAGTCTCAGCCGGCGCTCGATGCTGGCGCCCAGCCCTACCATCTCGGCGACCGTCGCCTCGACGATCTCGATGCGCCGCTCCAGCGGCAGCGCGTTGTCCCGGCCGGTGGGGTAGAGGTCGAGGTGGAGCCGGTTCTTGCCCGCCTGGTCTCCGGCACCTCCTGGAAGAAGATCGGCGGGCGCCGCCCGGCCGGGTCGAAGAGCCGATCGTCGAAGGCCGCCTCCTCGCCCAGCCGGCCACGGTAGTGCGCGTGCCACGTCGTCTCCGGCTCCGCCGGCGGTTCGCTGGCATTCCATCGATGTGATCGCGAAGTCAACCTCGGCGGCGTGCATGTGCTGCGACGCGGGCGCGGTTCCCGCGGATCCGGCTGTCGCACCAGCGGCGTCGGCCAAGTGATCGTCCACCGCCCCGCTGCGCTCGACTGAATCGGCGGACGGGTGATGGAGGGCCCACGAACCTCAACGACCTCCTCTGCACGCCGCGTCGATGCGCCGCCGGACGAGGTCCTCAGGATCCGACGGATCGCCGTACGTACTCCACCGGCGTCATCCCGATCGCGGCCTTGAAGGCCCGAATGAGGTGAGCCTGGTCGTAGTAGCCGAGCTCGGCGGCCAGCCGAGCCCAATCGGGCTGCATCTCGTCGGCGACCGCGTCGGTGGCGTCGTGCAGCCGGGACCGCATCAGCACCCACTTCGGCGTGACCCCGACGTGTTCGGCGAACAGCCGCTGCAGCCGCCAGACCGGTAGGTCGAAGCGGGCGGCCACCTGCCCGACCCGGCCCAGCGAACGGTCGGCCACCACCGTGTCGACGATCTCGGCGGCCAGCGCGGCCCGCGCGTCCGGTGGCGGAAGGGCGAGTGCGCAACACCTCCTCCACCCGGTCCAGGGCTGCCGGCACGTCGACAGGCAACACCGCCTGCTCCAGCGCCGCGACCTCGACGTCGTAGACCGCCGGAATCGGCAGCTCGCGGTCGGTGAGAGAACGCGCGGGCGCGTCGTGCAGCAGGCGGAACGCGCCTGGGCGGAAGGTGACGCCCACCACCCGGCCCGCGCCCTCGAGCCGCTGGATGAACACCCTGCTGCCGGTCCCGGAGATCCTCGACCGGCCGGCCATTACGCAGAGGTTGACGTTGGGGTGCGGCAGCACGTGCGCGGTGAACGGCTCCGGCAGGTCCCACTCGACGACCCACAGGTGCTGGACGAGGTGACCGAGACCGACGCCGGGCGGGAACCGAGCCAGCGAGTAGCGCTGCCGGCTGACCTGCGGATGCAGGACCCCGCGCATCGACATCATCGGCGTTGTCGCCGCAACCATCCCTTGCTCCCGGTCGTCGCGTTCGTCCAAGAACCTACCGCCGGGACCTGACAGTTTGGCGGGACGCACCGGTCAGCGCGGCGCAACGGCGGAAGGAGCAGATTGTGGGCAGCGGCACCATGACCACGCTGGAGTGGCAGGAGACGACCTGGGAAGGGAAGCCCGCAGCGGACGTTCCCGCGCCCAAGACGACGGTCGCCAGTGACACGGCGACGATCACCGGGGATATCGAGGGCGAGGTCGCTGACCGATGGCTGATGAGCTACGCGGCGGACGGAACGGCGCGATTCGTCGGGCTGACCCGCGTCACCGGGACGGTGGCTGGGCGCACCGGCACCTTCGTGCTGCAGCATGCCGGGCGGTTCGATGGCGAGGGACTGCACTCTGAGTTCACCGTCGTCCCGGGCTCCGGCACCGGTGCGCTGTCGGAGATCACCGGCGCTGGGACCTTCGTCTATACCGGCCCGGCCGGGGAGCCGACCCGCTACACCTTCGAGCCCCGATTCGCCTGAGGTGGGTACTGTGACGCGCGTCCCGCGGCCAGATCGTCAATCGGCAGCTTCGAGCAGCCTCGAGCGATCGGCCGAGCGCGTCGCCCCGTCAACACCCGGTGGCCGCTTCGAGAACTCGGCAGGCACGATGCATCCGTGCCGCCGACAAAGAGGTGATCCGACGCCGGAACACTTCCTTCGGCAGGGTGTGCACGTTGTCGAAGTTGGCGACGCAGGCACTCGGCACGCCGTCCTGGTCGGGTGTCAGCTCAAGTTCGGAGACGAGCCCACGCACGGTCCGGGTCAGCGCCGCGACGACGACCGACCCGATGCTGTCCGCTACGGGGTCGCGGGTCAGGACAAGCACGGGCCGGTCCCCGCCAGGCGTCGCAGCGAACCAGATCTCACCTCGCTGCATCGGCCCAGTCCGCCCAGTCCTCTGCGATCCCCCAGTCCTCGATCGCGGTCAGGGAGCGTTCGTCAGCAGTCAACGGCTCTTGCCGCCAGGTCTCGGCGTCCATCTCGCTCGCCAGCCGTAGCAGGTGACGTCGAAGCGCGTCGCGCAGCAGCTCAGACCTGTCGACGCCGAGGCGCTCGGCCCATGACTGTGCCTCTCGCGCGTCGGTCTCTTCGACCCGGAAGCTCAGCATCGTCATACGTACAGCATAGTCTGTCTTACAGTCAGGGGCGTCTGCGGGAGGCGCATCGGGCAACATGCGGGTTGTCGTCGTCGCTGTCGAGGTAGATGTCATCACAGCCCATACGTCTCCAACAGCCGCAGCCAGACCTCGCTGACCGTGGGAAACGCGGGCACGGCGTGCCAGAGCCGGTCGAGCGGCACCTCGCCGACCACTGCGATCGTGGCGGAGTGCAGGAGCTCGGCGACGCCGGGGCCGACGAACGTGACGCCCAGCAGCACCCGGCGGGACTCGTCGACGACGGCCTTGGCGCGGCCGGCGTAGTGCTCGTCCTGCACGTAGGCGCCGGTGACCGCGCCGAGGTCGTACTCGACCGCCCGCACCCGCGCGCCACGATCGCGCGCCGCCGACTCGGTCAGCCCGACAGCGCACACCTGCGGGTCGGTGAAGACGACCTGCGGCGCTCCGAGCGCGTCGGACGTCGCCCGCAGCCCCGGCAGGTCGTCGGGTCGGCCGTTGGCCCGGGCCACGATCGCGTCGCCGCACACCCGGGCCTGGTACTTGCCCATGTGCGTCAGCAGGTTGCGGCCGTTCGCGTCGCCGACGGCGTAGAGCCAGCCATCGTCGACACCGGTCGCCCGCATGCTGTCGTCCACGGCGACCGGCTCGCCGGGTGACACCTGGACCGAGTCCAGGCCGATGTCGTCGGTGTTCAACGTGCGGCCGGTCGCGACCAGGAGCTCGTCGGCCTCGAGGTCGCTGCCGTCGCTCAAGGTGAGGGTGACCGGACCGCTGTCTATCCGCGAGACCCGATCGAGCGACGTTCCGGTCCGGACGTCGACGCCGGCCTTTGCCAGCGCGTCAGCCATCAGGTCGGACGCGAACGGCTCGATCCTCACGAGCAGCCGCTCGCCTCTGACCAGCATCGTGACCTCGTCGGCGCCGAGCCCGCGAACAGCGTGGGCCATCTCGCATCCGACGACGCCGCCACCGAGGACGGCCAGTCGGCGCGGCATCTCCCGCAGCGACGTGACCTCGCGACTGGTCCACGGGCCGGCCTCGGCCAGCCCGGAGTTGGCGGGAACGGCCGCCCGGCTGCCGGTCGCGACCACGACGGCGTGGCGGGCCTCGAGCAGCCGGGCCGGGCCGTCGTCGGACTCGACTTCCACCCGCAGCGGGCCGACGATCCGGCCGTGGCCGCGCACGAGCGTCGCCGGCAGCCCGTCGAGCCACTGGACCTGACCGCTGTCGTCCCAACCGCCGGTCGCCCAGTCCCGGTGCGCGAGGACCGCGTCGACATCGAACGACCCGGTGACCGCGGGCCCGACGCCCGGAGTGCGGCGGGCCGCCGCCATCAGGTCCACCGGGTGGAGCAGGGCCTTGCTCGGGACGCACGCCCAGTACGAGCACTCGCCACCGACCAGCTCGCGCTCCACCAGCGCGACGGACCAGACCGCCCTGCGCGGCGCGGTCGACCACGTTCTCCCCGACCGGTCCGCCGCCGAGCACGACCACGTCGTACAGATCCTGGGCCACCGGTGACTCCTCTGGTTTGCGTCTCGACAGTGGATGCTGGACTCGATGACTGAGGCAATACCCCGCCGTGCGGCAATCGGGCTGGCTTCGATGATGCTGGTCGCCATCGGTCCGGAGCCGGCCCGCGACGAACCCACGCCGGAGCCCGACCGGATCGTGCTCACGGCCACGGACGACCCGGCGACGTCGCAAGCCGTGACGTGGCGGACAAGCGCCGACGTGGTGGCCGCCGGGGTGGAGGTCCGCCCGGTGGCCGTCAATGCCGTCCGCAGCGTCGAGGCGGAGCCCACGGCTGAGTTCGTCGCCGACGGTTTCGGTGCACGCTCGCACACCGCACGATTGGACGACCTCAGCCCGGGCACGACCTACACCTATCGCGTCGGAGACGGCACACGGTGGAGCGACTGGACAGAGTTCACCACAGCGGCCGACACGAACGAGCCGTTCACATTCGTGTACGTCGGTGACGCCCAGACGGGACTGCGGACGGACTGGGCGGCGCTGGTCGAGCGCGCCGTCGCCGACGAGCCGGCCGCGCGCGTGTGGCTGCACGCCGGTGATCTCGTGAACGACCCGGACTCCGACGCGGAGTGGGGCGCCTGGTTCGACGGCGCCGCGCCCGCAGCGCGCACGGCCGTCATGCTCGCGGCCGCCGGCAACCACGACCAGGACGGCTCACGGGTCTCGCGGCACTGGCGGCCGCAGTTCGTATTCCCGGCCAACGGGCCGGACGGCGTGCCCGGCGAGACCGTCTACTACGTCGACTATCAGGGGGTCCGGTTCGTCGTCCTGAACTCCAACGTCGCCCTGCAGGCCCAGACCGCCTGGCTCGCCGATGCTCTCGGGCCAGACCCGAACCCCTGGACGGTCGTGCTGTTCCATCACCCGGTCTTCTCGACGGCCGAGCACCGGGACAACCCGGAGGTCCGCGACGCCTGGCTGGACGTCCTGGAGGAGCACGACGTCGACCTGGTCCTCCAGGGGCACGACCACACGTACGGGCGTGGGCAGCGCAGCGACAACGGGCCGGTCTACGTCGTCGCGGTCGCCGGTTCGACGATGTACGACCTCGGCGATGCCGAGCAGACCTGGGGCCGGCACGGGGCGACGTTGCAGCACGCCACCGAGGACCAGCAGTCCTACCAGGTGATCGACGTCGACGGCGACACGCTGCGGTACGAGTCGCGTACCCTGTCCGGCGAGGTCCAGGACGCGTTCCGGATCGTGACGACAGCCGAAGGCAGGCGGGTCGTCGGCGGACGGTGACGCCGAACGCGCGCAGCAACCCTGTCGGGCCACCACCGCTGTGGCACTCGTCATGCCCGGCGTACGTTGAGCTGACGCGTCGAGCAATCGAGTGGAGAGATGGCGAGCGACCTGGAGATCGGCGAGCCTGACGAGCTCGATGTCGACCTGGATGCGCCGAGTGAGCATCAGCTCGCCGGTGGTGCAGGCCGCGGGCTGGCGACGCTTCTGACCGCCGGCGGCGCGGTCGGCTTCCTGGCCGCGTTCGTGCTGATGCTGGAGCGGATCGAGCTGTTCCGCGACCCGGACTATGTGCCGAGCTGCAGCTTCAACCCGGTCCTGTCCTGTGGCTCTGTCATGCAGACCTGGCAGTCCGAGGCGTTCGGCTTCTCCAACCTGCTGATCGGCATCGCCGCGTTCGCGGCCGTCACCACGATCGGTGTCGTCATGCTCGCCGGTGCGACGCTGCCGCGATGGTTCTGGCTGAGCCTGCAGGCAGGCGTGGTGTTCGGCGTCGGCTTCGTTCACTGGCTGATCCACCAGAGCCTCTACGATATCGGCGCGCTGTGCCCCTACTGCATGGTCGTGTGGGTCGTGACGATCCCGATCTTCTGGTACGTCACCGTGCACAACGTGCAAGCCGGCAATCTGGGGGCGTCGACGCGAGTTCGCAGCAGCCTGATGCGCAACGGTGGGCTGGTCATCTTGCTCTGGTTCGTGGTGATTGCCGCGCTGATCCTGGTCCGGTTCTGGGACTACTGGTCGTCGCTGGTCGGATAGCGCCGTTGCGCTATCCTTGATCCGTGCGAGGCCTGCTCGTCCTTATCGGGCCGCGCTGACCTGCAGCGGACGCTACGAGCGTCGCGTCAGCGCGGCGGACCCCTCCTGAGCGGGGGGTCTTTGCATTCGGCAGAGCCCCACGATTTCGACGAGGGACGACGACACCCGATGAGCGAGACCCAGACCCGCACAGTGGCGGCTGACGCCGACGCGGCCCCGTATCGCTACTCGGCCGTCCTGGCCGCCGAGATCGAGCGTCGATGGCAGGACCGCTGGGAGGCCGAGGGAACCTTCGAGACGCCGAACCCGACCGGGCCGTTCGCGACCGGTGCGCCGGTGCCGGTGGAGAAGCTGTTCATCATGGACATGTTCCCCTACCCGTCTGGGAAGGGGCTGCACGTCGGGCACCCGCTCGGGTACATCGCAACCGACGTGTTCGGCCGCTACAAGCGCATGTGCGGCCTCAACGTGCTGCACACGATGGGCTTCGACGCCTTCGGCCTGCCCGCCGAGCAGTTCGCCGTGCAGACGGGCCAGCACCCGCGCGTCACGACCGAACGCAACATCGTCCGATACCGGCAGCAGCTGCGACGCCTGGGGCTGGCCCACGACCCGCGGCGCAGCATCTCCACGATGGACCGCGCCTATTACCGATGGACGCAGTGGATCTTCCTGCAGATCTTCGAGTCCTGGTACGACGCCGAGGCCGACGGTGGCCGCGGCCGGGCCCGCCCGATCGCGGAGCTGGTGGCCGAGTTCGAGGCGGGCACCCGCTCGACGCCGGACGGCCGCGCCTGGGCCGACCTGGTCGACGTCGAGCGCCGCAGGATCGTCGACGAGCAGCGGTTGGCCTACGTCTCCGACGCGCCGGTCAACTGGTGCCCCGGCCTCGGCACGGTGCTGTCCAACGAGGAGGTCACCTCCGAGGGGCGCAGCGAGCGCGGCAACTTCCCCGTCTTCAAGCGCAACCTGCGCCAGTGGATGCTGCGGATCACCGCGTACGCCGACCGGCTGGTCGACGACCTGGACCGGATCGAGTGGCCGGAGAAAGTCAAGATCATGCAGCGCAACTGGATCGGGCGTTCGACCGGCGCCACCATCCGGTTCGCCACGGACGGTGCGGGGGACCTGGAGGTCTTCACCACACGTCCCGATACCGTGTTCGGCGCGACCTTCATGGTGATCGCACCGGAGCACCCGCTGGTCGAGGCGCTGACGGCGCCGGCCTGGCCGGACGGCACCAACCTGGCGTGGACCGGCGGTCACGCGACACCGGCCCAGGCCACCGCGGCCTACGGGGCCGCCGTCGTCGCCAAGACCGAGGTCGAGCGGCAGACAGAGGGTCGGGAGAAGACCGGCGTCTTCACCGGGTCGTTCGCCGTCAACCCCGCGACCGGCGAGCGGATCCCGGTCTTCGTCGCGGACTACGTGCTGATGGGCTACGGCACCGGCGCGATCATGGCGGTGCCCGGCCAGGATGAGCGCGACTGGGAGTTCGCCGAGCGGTTCGAGCTGCGGATCGTCCGTACCGTCCGGCCGCCCGAGGGTTGGGCCGGCGAGGCGTACCAGGGCGAGGGCCCGGCGATCAACTCGACCAGTGACGAGATCAGCCTGGACGGGCTGGCCGTCGTCGAGGCCAAGGCAGCGACCACGGACTGGCTGGAGGCCAACGGTGTCGGGGAGGGCACCGTCACCTACCGGCTGCGCGACTGGCTGTTCAGCCGGCAGCGGTACTGGGGCGAGCCGTTCCCGATCGTCTACGACGAGTACGACCTGCCCGTCGCCGTGCCCGACGCGATGCTGCCCGTAGAGCTGCCCGACGTGCCGGACTATTCGCCGAAGACGTTCCCGCCCGACGACACGACGTCCGAGCCCGAGCCGCCGCTCGCTCGCGTGCCTGAGTGGGTCAACGTCGAGCTGGACCTGGGCGACGGCCCGAAGACCTACCGGCGCGACACCAACACGATGCCGAACTGGGCCGGCTCGTGCTGGTACGAGCTGCGCTACGTCGACCCGACGAACGAGGAGCGGCTGGTCGACCCCGAGAACGAGCGCTACTGGATGGGACCGCAGACGCCGGGCGACACCGGCGGCGTGGACTTCTACGTCGGCGGCGTCGAGCACGCCGTGCTGCACCTGCTGTACGCGCGGTTCTGGCACAAGGTGCTGTTCGACCTGGGACACATCAGCAGCGAGGAGCCGTTCTACAAGCTGTTCAACCAGGGCTACATCCAGGCCTTCGCCTTCGCCGACGCGCGCGGCCAGTACGTTCCCGCGGAGCAGGTCGTCGAGACCGGCCCGGGGGAGTACCAGTACGGCGGCGCGCCAGTGAACCGCGAGTACGGGAAGATGGGCAAGAGCCTGAAGAACGTCGTATCCCCGGACGAGATGTACGGCGCGTACGGAGCCGACACGCTGCGCCTCTACGAGATGTCGATGGGTCCGCTGGACCTGTCGCGGCCGTGGGATACGCGTGCCGTGGTCGGGTCGCTGCGGTTCCTGCAGCGGCTGTGGCGCAACGTCGTCAGCGAAGAGACCGGGGAGCCGGTCGTCGGCGGCGACGAGCCCGACGAGGCGACTCTCAAGATGCTGCATCACACCATCGCGGCCGTTCGCAACGACCTGGACGCCCTGCGATTCAACACCGCGATCGCCCGGCTGATCGAGTTGAACAACCACTGCACCAAGCTGGCGAGCGTGCCCCGGGAGGTCGCCGAGGCGCTCGTGCTGATGGTGGCCCCGCTGGCGCCACACCTGGCCGAGGAACTGTGGTCGCGGATGGGCCACGAGCGGACGCTGGCATACGAGCCGTTCCCGGTCGCCGATCCGGTCTACCTGGTCGAGGAGACGGTCACCTGCGTCGTGCAGGTGGCGGGCAAGGTGCGCGACCGGCTCGAGGTGGCGCCGTCGGTGGACGAGGAGATGCTGCGGGAGCTGGCGCTGTCCTCGGCGGCCGTGCAGCGGGCCCTGGACGGTCGCGGCGTCCGGACGGTCGTCGTACGGGCACCGAGGCTGGTCAACGTCGTTCCGGCCTGACCGCCGGCACCGGTACCCTCCCGCCATGGGCCGAGATGTCGCGATCGTCACCGATTCCACGGCCTACCTGGACAGTGGCAGCACGTCCGATCGCGACATCGTCGTCATCCCGTTGCAGGTCATCGTCGACGGGCGCGCGTTCGAGGAAGGCATCAAGATCGGGCCGGCCGCGGTGGCTGACGCGCTGCGGCGGCGGGTCCAGGTCAGTACCTCGCGGCCCAGCCCGCGGGCATTCCTGGACGCGTACGAAGCCGCCGCGGCGGGTGGCGCCGAGGGGATCGTGTCGGTTCACCTGTCCGGACAGTTGTCCGGGACGGCGGACGCGGCGCGGCTTGCCGCCCGGGAAGCGCCGGTTCCGGTGGAGGTCGTCGACTCCCGCTCGCTCGGCATGGGCCTCGGCTTCGCCGTGCTCGCCGCCGCCGACGCTGCCGAGCGGGGCCTGGCCGTCGACGAGGTCGCCGAGGTGGCCCGGCGGCGGGCGGAGCGATCGTCGGCATACTTCTACGTCGACACGCTGGAGTACCTGCGTCGGGGCGGGCGGATCGGCAACGCCTCGGCCCTGCTGGGGACCGCCCTCGCCGTCAAGCCGCTGCTGCATCTCGATGGGGGAGCGATCCAGCCCCTGGAGAAGGTCAGGACGTCCTCGCGGGCACTGGCCCGGCTCGGCGACCTGGCCGTGGAGCGGGCCGGCGATGTACGCGTCGACGTTGCCGTGCACCACCTGGACAGCGTCGCGCACGCGGAGGCGCTCGCGTCGCGGTTGCGAGTCTCGTTGCCCGCCCTCGGCGACCTCGTAGTCGCCGAGGTGGGTGCGGTGATCGGCGCACACGTCGGGCCCGGCCTGCTGGCAGTCGTGATCAGCCCGCGATAGGCGACGGGCTTCGCCAGACCGTCTGCAGCACCCGCCCGGAACGGCATGGCACGCTGAACCGTCGCCCATGGCACGCTGAACCGTCGCCCATGGCACGCTGAACCGTTGTTCTGGTGCCTGTTTCGTGTGGGTTTGTGGAGCGGTTCAGCGTGCCATGGGCAGTGACGAGGTCGCGGCGGACGCCGTTTCGAGAACGCCGCAGCCTTCTCCACATGCCGTCGCCAGAGCGTCGAGCCGTCCACAGGAGACCGCGCTCGAGGCCCACACTGGCGGCAGCGTGCCTAGCGTCGCCGACATGCGACTACGGGACCGACGACCTCCGGACCGCGACCAGGTTCGCGCCGCTCGGCAGCGGCTCGCTGCCGTGTCGGCTCGCCCGGCCGGCCGCTCGCTCGCGGTGGCCGGCGGCCAGGTTGCTCGCGTCGCGCGAAGGGAACGGACCGGCTGGGTGCCGGAGGTGCCGCCTGGACTCGCTGCGGCGGCCGGGCCGCTGCCGGCGGCCGATGGTCAGGCTGGCCCGGGGGCGGACGAGTCGCAACCGGGAGCGGGCAGCCGGCGGGCAGCGGCTGACC
>JBOGDS010000076.1:0-17060 GCA_050743075.1 Jiangellaceae bacterium
GCTCTTGCTGTGCGTAATCGACATGATCACGGGAGCCTGAGAGCTCAGCGCCGGCGGGCTGGTTGGGGGAGCAGCTCGTTCATCGCTCCCGACCGGAACGCCTCGACGGTGACGTCGGCGAAGCCGGCGGCCTTGACCACTGCCCGCACGCCCGGATGCGCCGCCACCTCGTCGAGCACCTCGCGGTCGACCTCCACCCGGGCGAAATCGCCGAGGTCGCGGACCCGCAGGTTTGTGACGGCGACTCCCGCGCCGGCCAGTGCCCCTTGCAGCGCGGCCTCCGCCCGGTCGACGCGCGCCAGCCTCGCCGGTGTGATCTCCAGCCCGTAGGCCACCCGGCTGGACAGGCAGGCTGCGGCCGGCTTGTCCCACGTGGACAGGCCCCACCGGCGCGACGCCTCGCGCACCTGGCTCTTGGTCAGCCCGGCGTCGAGCAGGGGCGTGGCGGCCCCGCGCTCGGCGGCCGCCCTGATGCCCGGCCGGAAGCCGGCGATGGCGTCGTCGGCGTTGGTGCCCGTAGCGACGTGCGCGAAGCCCTCGCGCGCCGCCAGCGGAGCCAGTACGTCGAGCAGCTCGGCCTTGCAGAAGTAGCAGCGGTCGCCCCCGTTGGCGCGGTAGCCGTCGCGCGCCATCTCGTCGGTGCGCGGGCTGACGTGCCGGACCCCGAGCCCGGCCGCGAACTCGCGCGCGGCCAGCAACTCGCGTCGTGGCAGGGACGGCGAGACCGCCGTGGCCGCCAGCACCCGGTCCGCGCCGAGCGCCCGCACGGCCGTGGCCAGCAGGAACGCCGAGTCCGCGCCGCCGGAGAACGCGACAGCCACCGAGCCCAGCTCGCGCAGCAGTGCCTCCAGGCAGGCCAGGCGGGCGCCCAGCACGCGCTCGTCCAGCCAGCGTGGGAAGTCGCGCAGGTCGGCCAGGACCACGTCGGCCCCCGCGGACTGCAGGGCAGCCGCATCATGGAAGCCGGTGGTGACTCCGACGGCGGCAGCGTGGGCGGCCCGCGCGCCGATCATGTCGGCCGGATGGTCGCCGACATGCGCGACCGCTCCGACGGCCCGCAACGCCTCTCCTTTCGCCTCGGCGTAGAGGCCGCCGACCGCCTCGTCGACGTCGAGGGTGACGTGGTCGAGGACCGCGCGCACGGCCCGTTCGATCTTCGCGCTGACGACGACCGCGCGACCGCCGTGCGCTCGCACGGCGTCGACAGCCTCGGCCGCGCCGGGCAGGAGTGTCGTGCCGGGCACACCCAGCGTCGGGTACAGCTCTCGATAGAGCTCGACGGCCGATGCAGCGACATCTGCGGGCAGCAGGGCCTCGCACGTCGCCTCCAGCGGAACCCCGATCAGCCGTTGGACGGCGGCCGGGTCGACCGTCACATCAAGGCGCCGTGCGGTCTCGACGAACGTGGCGACGATGCCGTCCGCGGAGTCGACGAGCGTCAGATCGAGATCGAACCCGACGACCGGCCGCATCCGGCCAGCGTATGCCGGGCCGGATCACGCCGGTCTCCCAGGCGGGTAACGATCAATGCACCGGCGTACCCTTCACCGTTGCCACGCGGCGGCACAGGGGTATCGTGCGCGGACAACTCGCCGGTAGGCGCGCTGACGCCCAGCACATCCGTAGGAGATGACCACATGCGCAAGACGACTCTTCTTGCGGCGCTCGCCGCCGGAGCCATGCTGCTCACGGCCTGTGGCGACGACGACGGCGACGCGACGACCGCGCCGGAGAACGACGATACCCCCGCCGCCGACTTCGGCCTGGTCGAGGAAGGCACGCTCAGTGTCTGCTCCGACGTCCCGTACTCGCCGTTCGAGGTCGAGGACGCCGACGCCCCCAGCGGATACAGCGGCTTCGACATCGACCTCATGCAGGCGATCGCCGACGACCTCGGGCTCGACCTCGCGGTCCGTGACCTCGGCTTCGACGCCATCCAGTCCGGTGCGGCGCTCGGCGCCGGCCAGTGCGACGTCGCCGCGTCGGCGATGACGATCACCGAGGAGCGCGAGGAGAACGTCAACTTCGCCGACCCGTACTTCGACGCGGACCAGTCGCTGCTGGTCAAGGGCGACAGCGGCTACACGGCCCTGGCCGATCTCGCGGGCCAGAGCATCGGCGTCCAGGCCGACACCACCGGCCAGGCCTACGCCGTCGAGAACGCCCCCGAGGGCGTCGAGGTGGTGGAGTTCCCGGACGCGGCCGCCCTGTTCGCCGCGCTCGAGGCTGGCAGCATTGTCGGTATCCTGCAGGATCTGCCCGTCAACGCCGACCGGGCGAACCAGGACGACACCGTCGTCATCGTCGAGACGTTCCCCACCGGGGAGCAGTACGGCTTCGCGACCGCCGAGGACAGCGAGCCGGCCCTGCTCGAGGCGATCAACTCATCGTTGGCGACGCTGCGTGAGGACGGCACCTACGACGAGTTGTACGAGCAGTACTTCCCGAGCGAGGGCTGACCGTACCTGCCATGTCCGGGCAGCAGCTATCGGACACACCGGTCCGTCCGCGGATGAGCCGGCGCCAGCGCAGCCGGCTCGTCCGCGGCGGGATGTACGCGCTGTTCGTGGCGCTGGTCGTTCTGGTCGTCGTCGCGACCGACTGGGAGCGCCTGCAGCGCGGCTTCTTCAACTGGGACGTCGCCAAGGAGCTGTTCCCCGACGTCCTGACCGTCGCCGCACGGAACACCGTGATCTACACGTTGGTCTCATTCGCCTTGGGCCTGGTGGGCGGCCTGGTGCTTGCGCTGATGAAGCTGTCCAGCATCGGGCCGTACCGGTGGCTGGCGACGGCCTACATCGAGATCTTCCGCGGGCTGCCGGCGCTGCTCACGATCTTCCTGTTCGCGTTCGGCCTGCCGATCGCACTGGGCATCAACGTTCCATTCGAGCCGGTGGGACCTGGGCTCGTCGGCCTCTCGGTCGTCGCGGCCGCCTACATGGCCGAGACGATCCGGGCCGGCATCGAGGCAGTACCCAGAGGGCAGCTGGAGGCCGCCAGGTCGCTCGGGATGGGCCGCGGCCGGGCGATGGCGTCCATCGTCATCCCGCAGGCGCTGCGGATCGTCATCCCCCCGATGACCAACGAGCTGATCCTGATCATCAAGGACACGTCGCTGCTGTTCATCGCCGGCCAGACTCCGGCGACCAAGGAGCTGTTGGCGTTCGGGCGCGACATCGCCACCAACACGTTCAACGTGACACCGATCGTCGTCGTCGGCGCCGTCTACCTGATCATCACGATTCCGATGACACAGCTCGTGGCTGTGTTGGAACGCCGCAACCGAGCAGCCCGGTGAGTGGCGACCATGAGTCCGGTGATCGAGATTCGCGACCTCCACAAGTCGTTCGGGTCACTCGAAGTCCTGAAGGGCATCGACTTCGCCGTCGACGAGCGCGAGGTCGTCTGCGTGATCGGGCCGTCGGGTTCGGGGAAGTCGACCCTGCTGCGCTGCGTCAACCAACTCGAGGAGCCCACGTCCGGCACGGTCCTGATCGAGGGCGTCGACGTCACGGACCCGGACTGCTACATCGACGCCGTCCGGGCCAAGATCGGCATGGTGTTCCAGCAGTTCAACCTGTTCCCGCACCTCTCCGTCCTGCGCAACCTGACGATTGCGCAGCAGCGGGTCCTCGGCCGCGGCAAGGCCGAGGCGGTCCGGATCGCTCGCGAGAACCTCGACCGGGTCGGCCTGGCGGAGAAGGAGCAGGCCTACCCGGCCCACCTGTCCGGCGGCCAGCAGCAGCGTGTCGCCATCGCCCGCGCCCTGTCGATGGACCCCGACATGATGCTGTTCGACGAGCCGACCTCCGCACTGGACCCGGAGCTCGTGGGCGAAGTGCTTGCGGTCATGCGCAAACTTGCCGACGAGGGCATGACAATGATGGTCGTCACACACGAGATGGCCTTCGCCCGCGAGGTCGCCGACCGGGTCGTGTTCATGGACGCCGGCGCCATCGTCGAGCAGGGCGACCCGGAGACCGTGCTCGGCGAGCCGACCCACGCGCGCACCCGCGAGTTCCTCGCCCGGGTGCTCGACCCGACCCACCAGCCGGTGTACACCGTCGACGACGCCGCGCCCGCGGCGCCCGTCGATGCCAGCGTGCGGGCCGTCAAGCCGCTCGAACACCACTGACGGGAGCGTCCGCGTACCGAACGACAGGAACAATTGCGATCTTGGCGCTCGCCACCTGGGCGGATGCAATTCGACACGCCATTGTTCCTGTCGTTCGGTACGCACTACGCGGCAAGCAGCCGCCGGAGGAACAGCCCGACCACGATCAGGATCCAGGCCCACGTGGACATCGATGCCTCCAGAGGTCAGGCGGCGCGCCCGGGCGGCGCGCAAACCCGGGCAGATACCCGTCCTGGGCGCAGCGAAACAGCCAGTGCCGACCTCCGCGCTCAGAGCAACTTCCACATCCGGGTGCCCTGTTTGGTGCGATGTACGACCGGGTAACGTGCCCGCCCGTGACGCTCGAACGACGCAGACCTGACGAGACCCCGGCCGATCCCGAGGTCACCGATGACATCCGCGCAGCCGACGAAGAGGCCCGCCACGATGCGGCGGAACGCCGGGCGGAGCTGCTCGAGCGCTTACGCAAGCTGTAGTCGGCTGATCGACGGGGAGCTGCGGGGGTGCTGGGACCGCAAGCAGCGCTTCGATCACGCTCGTGGACGTTCACCGGGGCCGTAACGTAGTCCGGATGGGCGGAACAGGGCCGGCAGCGCCGCGCAGCTTGTCCGACGACCTGCGCTCGCGTTCCGACGACGATCTGGTCGAACTGTTGCGTGCCCGGCCCGACCTGGTCACCCCGGTTCCCACCGACGTCGCCCAGCTGGCGTCTCGCGCCACGACTCGTGCATCCGTCGTCCGGGCGCTCGACCGGCTGGACCGCCTCAGCCTGCAGGTGGTCGACGCGCTCGCCGTTCTGCCGGAGCCCGCCACGGCAGCCGCCGTGCAGGCGCTGCTCCGCGGGCCGGCCGGCCCGGTGCGCCACGCCTTGGCCGGCCTGCGGGCCCAGGCGTTGGTCTGGGGTGAAAGCCGGGCGTTCCGGCTGGTCAGCGCGGCGCACGAGGTCGTCGGCCCCTACCCGGCCGGGCTCGGCCCACCGGCGCGGGACGCGTTGATGGCCCTGCCGCCGGCCAGGCTGGCGCGCATCGCCGGCGACCTCGGACTGGAACCAGGCCAGGACCAGGCGACCGACGCCGAAGCTATCGCCGAGATGTTCCGCACCCATCTCGAGACTCTGCTGGCGGACGTCGGGGGCGAGGCGGCGGATGCGCTTCGGGCGCTCGCCGGCGGTCCACCGGCGGGACGGATCGAGAACGCGCGCCGCGACGTCGACATCGCCTCAGCGCGGACCCCCGTCGACCGGTTGCTCGCTCGAGGCCTGCTCGTCCCGACCAGCGGCGCGACCGTCGTCCTTCCCCGCGAGATCGCACTGCACCTGCGCGGCGCTCTGCATCCCGATGTCCGGACCGACCCGCCCGAGCCGACATCGAGCCAGCGAGACCCGACGGCGGTGGACCGGACGGCCGGTGTCGGGGCTTTCGACGCGGTCCGCCGGGTCGAGACGCTGCTCGACGCGTGGTCGGCCGATCCGCCCGTGGTGCTGCGCTCCGGCGGGCTCGGCGTGCGGGACCTCCGACGTCTGCCTGGGTTGCTCGACGTCGACGAGGCGAGCTCCGCCTTCCTGGCGGATCTCGCGTACGCAGCCGGGCTCGTCGCGGCCAGCAACGGCTTCGACGAGGCCTGGCTGCCTACGCCCGCATCCGACGCATGGCGCCGCCTCGACCCGCCGCAGCAATGGACCTTGCTGGCCACGACGTGGCTCACGACGAGCCGCGCGGCCGGCCTGGTCGGCACCCGGGACGAGCGGGACCGACCCGTCCCTCCGCTCGGACGGGATCTGGACCGGCCGCTGGCCCCCGAGGTTCGCCGACTCGTGCTGGATGTGCTGGCGAAGCTTCCTGCGGGCTCCGCCCCTGACCCGGCCAGCGTGGTCGACACGGTGCGCTGGGCCCGGCCGCGACGGGGCGGCCGGCTGCGCGACGACCTCGTCCACTGGACGTTGCGCGAGGCCGAGCTGTTGGGGATGACCGGGCTCGGCGCGCTGGCCGGTCACGCCCGCCCGCTTCTCGGCACCCTGGTGGGCGACGCAGGGACCAAGGCCGCGGCCGCGGCGCTGTCGGCGGTGCTGCCGGAGCCACTCGACCACGTCCAGATCCAGGCAGACCTCACCGCGGTCGCACCCGGCCCGCTGCGGTCCGACGTGGCCCGTGAGCTTGCTCAGCTCTCCGACGTGGAGAGCCGGGGCGGCGCCACGGTCCACCGCTTCACGGCCGCGTCGGTGCGTCGGGCCATGGATGCCGGGAGATCCGCCCCCGACGTGCACGCGTTCCTGGCGGGTATTTCTCGCACGCCAGTCCCCCAGCCGCTGACCTACCTCGTCGACGACGTCGCGCGCCAGCACGGCGTGCTTCGCGTCGGTGAAGCGGCCGCCTTCGTGCGCTGCGACGACCAGGCCGTCCTCGCCCAGATCCTGGCCGACCCACTCGCCGGCTCGCTCGGGCTGAGAAGGCTCGCACCGACCGTGCTCGCGTCGGACCTGGACGCCGGCACGCTGCTGGAACGGCTCCGGCGGATGGGTCTCGCACCCACGCCGGAGGCCGCCGACGGATCCGTCCTCGTGACCAGGACCGCAACGCGGCGCGCTCCTACGCGCCCGGCGCCCGAACCCTTGCACGCCGAGCGCCCTCCGCTCCCGGATTCGGTGCTGGCAGCCGCCGTCCGCGCTTTACGGGCCGGCGACCGCAGTAGTGCCCGACGCCCGGCAGAGGCGACGCCCGGCCGGCTCGGCCGCAGCGTCTCGGCACAGACGCTGTCCGACCTGCGTCGAGCGCTCGACGACGGAACCACCGTCTGGATCGGCTACGTCGACCACCACGGCGCGACCAGCGAGCGGGTCGTCGACCCGGTCCGGCTCGAAGGCGGCTGGCTCGCCGCCTTCGACCACCGCTCCGGCGAGGTTCGCTCGTTCGCGGTGCACAGGATCAGCGGCGTCGCCCCGGTCGATGCCGCGTAGCGAGGTTCAGCAGACGGCCTCGAGGTCCTGGGGGCCCTCCGCCTCGCTGGGCGGCTCGGCCGACGCGGCCGGGTCATCTGCCGGGGCGCCCGTGGGATCAGCCGTGGGATCAGCGGTGGGATCCGCCGTCGGACCGTCGACGGGCTCATCGCTCGGGCCAGCCGACGCGGATCCCGACGGCGGCGCTGCCGGTGCCGGTTCGAGCGCATCGCGGACGAACTCGCGGATCTCGCCGTAGTCCGGGTTCTCGTAATCGACGATCTCGTCGGTGAAAGGCAGGCTCTGGATGCCTGCCTCGCGGACCTTCAGGCCCAGATCGGCGAACGCCCCGACCCGCTGCTGCGGAATGTCGGTCGAGATCAGCTCCTCGGTCGCGGCTGCGATCTCCTGGAAGCGCAGCGCCATTCGCAGCGGATCCACCCGCTCCGTCACGGCGCCGATCACGCACCGCTGGCGGCGCATCCGCTCGTAGTCGTTGTTGACCTTCCCCGGCCCGCACCGCGCTCGCGTGAACCAAAGCGCCTGGTAGCCGTCCAGGTGCCGGTTGTCACCCTGCCTGATCCAGCCCGTGGGCTCGGTGCACCCGTCAGCGGAGTTGTCGCGCTGGGTGCCGATCGGGATGTCGTAGGGAACGTCGATGTCGATCCCGTCCATGGCGTCGACCAGGGCCTGGAAGCCGCGCAGGTTCACCATGACGTAGAAGTGGATGGGCAGGTCGAGCGCTTCACCGACGCCCAACTTGAGTGCCTCGGCCCCACCGTCTCGGACGCCCTCGAACACATCCGGGTAGAGGGCCGGCACCGTGAAGTAGACCGACGACAGCCACGAGTCCGGCTGGGAGCGGAAGCCGTCTGGATACGCCTCGCGCAGCGGTCCGTCCGGGAACGGCAGGTACTGCAGGTTTCTCGGCAGGGCCAACAGGGTCGTCTCGCCGGTGGTGGTGTCGATACTCGCCACCATGACCGTGTCGGTACGGGTCTCGAAGCGCCCGGGTCCGCTGTCGCTGCCGAGCAACAGGACGTTGACGCGCGGCAGATCGGCCCACGGGTCTTCCTCGGGTGCTGGCTCGGGCACGGTCAGGCTGTGGTCGTCATCGTCGGCGAACACGCTGTCGATCAGGTCGCCCTGGGTGAAGCTGTTACGGGACGCCAGTGCCAACGGCCCGACGACCAGCGAGCCCACGGCGACGACGACCACCGCCGCCAGCAGCCGCTGTCCGGCATTGAGCCCGTTCGGCTCCAGGAGGCGCAGGCTGACCGCAGCCACGAGCAACCACACGCCGGCAGCGACCGCCAAGCCGATGCCGAGCAGCCACAGCGCGCGCGGGTCGCTCCCCAGCTCCAGCAGTCCGGACGTGCCCGCCTGCACGACGTAAACGGCCGTGACAGCCATACCGGCGAGGACGACGCCCAGGAGCAGCCATCCGCCGCGCCGCCGGCCGGAGGCGACGAACCCGAGACCGGGCACGAGCGTGCTCAGCGCCGACAGTCGCAGGTAGCGCCGGTACTCGAGTACCCGGCGGCGACGCTCCTGGCGCCGGTCCTCCGACCTGCCCGCAGGACGAGGCTGCTCGACTCGGGCCATCGCCGATCATTGTGCCCCAGCGGCGGCCAACCCCCAACGGCACCGCGCGTGGGGGACAATGGCAGATCCACCAACTGCGAGGACTGCCCTGGTGACCGACGGACCTCTGATCGTCCAGAGTGACAAGACCCTGCTGCTCGAAGTCGACCACGACCAAGCCGACGCGTGCCGTCGCGCCATCGCGCCGTTCGCCGAGTTGGAGCGCGCACCCGAGCACGTCCACACCTACCGGCTCACACCACTCGGCCTCTGGAACGCCCGGGCAGCCGGCCACGACGCCGAACAGGTCGTCGACACGCTGCTCAACTTCTCGCGTTATCCCGTTCCGCATGCCCTTCTCGTCGACGTCGCCGAGACGATGGCGCGCTACGGCCGGCTGCGGCTGGAGACCGACCCCGTCCACGGGCTCGTCCTGCACACCACCGACCGGCCGGTGCTCGAGGAGGTGCTGCGCTCGAAGCGCGTGCGGCCGCTCGTCGGGACACGGATCGACGGCGACAGCGTCGTCGTCCACCCGAGCGAGCGGGGCAACCTCAAGCAGACCCTGGTCAAGCTGGGCTGGCCGGCCGAGGACCTGGCCGGCTACGTCGACGGCGAGGCGCACCCGATCGCGCTGCGCGAGGACGGCTGGGCGCTGCGCACGTACCAGAAGGAGGCGGCCGAAGGCTTCTGGCATGGCGGATCCGGCGTCGTCGTGCTGCCCTGCGGCGCCGGCAAGACGCTGGTGGGCACCGCCGCCATGGCCCGGGCGAGCGCCACCACGCTGATCCTCGTCACGAACACCGTCGCCGCCCGGCAGTGGAAGGACGAGCTGCTGCGCCGCACGTCGCTCACCCAGGACGAGATCGGCGAGTACTCGGGCGCGAAGAAGGAGATCCGCCCGGTCACGATCGCGACCTACCAAGTGATGACCACCCGCCGGAAGGGCGTGTACACGCATCTCGAGCTGTTCGACGCACGCGACTGGGGGCTGATCATCTACGACGAGGTCCACCTGCTTCCGGCGCCGATCTTCCGGATGACGGCCGATCTGCAGGCGCGTCGCAGGCTAGGCCTGACCGCCACCTTGGTACGGGAGGACGGCCGCGAGGACGACGTGTTCACTCTGATCGGCCCCAAGCGCTATGACGCACCCTGGAAGGAAATCGAGAACCAGGGCTGGATCGCGCCGGCTGACTGCGTCGAGGTGCGGGTCACGCTCAGCGAGAGCGAGCGGCTAGCGTACGCCGTCGCCGAACCCGACGAGCGGTACCGGCTCTGCTCGACGACCGACACCAAGACCCGGGTGGTCGAGCACCTGGTCGCGTCACACGCCGGCGAGCCGACGCTGGTGATCGGCCAGTACATCGACCAGCTCGACGACCTCGCCGCGCGCCTCGGGGTGCCCGTGGTCAAGGGCGAGACGACGGTCCGCGAGCGGCAGCGGCTGTACGAGGCGTTCCGGGCCGGCGAGGTACCGACGCTGGTCGTCAGCAAGGTCGCGAACTTCTCGATCGACCTGCCGGAGGCGAGCGTCGCGATCCAGGTTTCCGGCACGTTCGGGTCCCGCCAGGAGGAGGCGCAGCGGCTGGGCCGGATCCTGCGGCCGAAGTCGGACCGGCGCACGGCCCGCTTCTACTCCGTGGTCGCGCGCGACACGCTCGACCAGGAGTTCGCCCAGCACCGGCAGCGGTTCCTCGCCGAGCAGGGGTACGCCTACCGGATCATCGACGCCGAGGACGTGCTGAAGGGCCGGTCGTAGCCGACATCGCCGTGGACTACTCGCCCGTCTGGCCGTCGATCCGCTCACGGATCAGGTCCGCGTGGCCATTGTGTCGTGCGTCTTCGCCGACGAGCTTCTGCAGGTTCCATCGCAGGCTGTAGCCGTTGCCAGCGCCGACCGAGTCGAGCGTGGCGTGCTGCTGGATCCGCTCGTCGGTTGCCTGCTTCTCCCGTTGCCAGGCTGTCATCGACTCGTCGTGCATGGCGGCGTCGGCATCGAAGTCCCACTCGGGCCCGTCGTCGGTGTACTCGCCCCAGACGAACTGCAGGTCGGCCTTCGGCCCGAGCGCCCACGCGCCGTACACGCGTTCCATCTCGGTGAGGTGGCGCACCAGCCCGAGCAGAGACAGTGCTGACGGTGGTACGGACCGGGTGGCCAACTCGGGAGCGTCGAGGCCGGCGTCCTCGCCGGGGAGATCCACGACATGCTGCCCAGGCCCGGGCCCGCGTGGCCTCGAGGCGCGTTCCCGGCGCCCGACACCACGTCGCTGTCCCACGCGGTGCGTGGATCGTCTACGCTGGCAGACCGCCTTCGCGACCGGACCGGTGCTTCCGGGCCGTCGGAACTGCCCACCTTCCGCCGAGCCCACGTAGGAGGGAGCGCCCGTGTCGTCCGACTCCGTCCTCGCCTCCGAGCGTGCCCACCTGACGCAGGCGCGTGACGACCTGCGCCGGATGCGCGAACACACGCTCTCGCTCACTGCGCAGGGCGGCGACCCCGCGTCCGAGGCGTACCTCCAGGCCGCACTGCACCGGCGCGCCCGTTCGCTGACCGACGACCCCACCGTCCCTCTCTTCTTCGGCCGCATCGATGTCGACTCCGACGAGTCGTTCCACATCGGCCGCCGCCACGTCAAGGACATTGCCGGCGACCCGGTGGTCGTGGACTGGCGAGCCGACATCTCGCGGGCGTTCTACCGCGCAACGCGCGGCGACCGTCATGGCGTGACCCTGCGCCGCAGGTTCGGCTTCGCCCGCGGCGAGATCACGTCGTACGAGGACGAGCACCTGTCCGACGCGGCGGAGCGACAGATCACCAGCCGGATCCTCACCGAGGAGATCGAGCGGCCACGAGTCGGCCCGATGCGCGACATCGTCGCGACGATCCAGCCGGAACAGGACGATGTCGTCCGCGCCGACCTGGACCGCACCGTCTGTGTCCAGGGTGCACCTGGAACGGGCAAGACCGCCGTCGGCCTACACCGGGCGGCGTACCTGCTGCACACCCACCGGTCGCGGCTGGCCCGCAGCGGAGTCCTCGTCGTCGGTCCCAACCGGGCATTCCTGCACTACATCGCCCAGGTCCTGCCTGCCCTCGGCGAGGTCGACGTCCGGCAGGTCACGCTCGCCGAGCTGGTCGAGAGCGTTCCGGTGCGCGCCGTCGACCCGCCCGCTGTCGCCGGCCTCAAGGGCGACGCCCGCCTCGCCGAGGTCATCCACCGCGCCGTCTGGGGTCACGTCGTCGGCACGCCGGCCGAGGCGCTCGTCGTTCCTCGCGGTACCCGCCGCTGGCGGATCCCGGCCGACGACGTGGCCGGGGCGGTCGCGGCCCTCAGCGAGCGCGGCGATCCCTACGCCGTCGGGCGGGATCTCCTGTCGCTGCGGCTGGCGCACCTGGTGCTGCTCCGCATGGAGGCCATCGGGGAGATCACCGACGACCGGGTGCAGGACGCCGTCGCCCGCTCCCGGCCGGTGCGTGAGTACGTCGACGCCGTGTGGCCTGCGCTGGATCCGGTCCGGCTGGCGATGCGTCTGCTCGGCGAGCCGGAGTTCCTCGCGGCGGCGGCCGGGGACCTGCTCAACGCCCAGGAACGGCTGCTGTTGCGGTGGGACCGGCCGGCCCGCGGCCCGCGGACCGCCCCCTGGTCCCACGCCGACGCGGTGCTGGTCGACGAGGCGCAAGGCACGGTCGGGCGTACGCCCGCGGTGGGGCACGTCATCCTGGACGAGGCCCAGGACCTCTCTCCCATGGAGTTGCGCGCCGTCGGCCGCCGCGTCGCCGCCGGGTCCGCAACCGTCCTCGGGGACATTGCCCAGGGCACCACGCCGTGGGCGACGGACTCGTGGCCGGAGGCGTTGCGGCACCTCGGCGCCAGCGACGCGCACGTGGAGGTGCTGCGCAAGGGCTACCGGGTGCCGGCCGCGGTCGTCGCACTCACGTCCCGGCTCCTTCCGGAGATCGCCCCGGCCATCGCACCACCGGAGCCGGTGCGATCCAACCCGGGCCGGCTGGACATCGTCGCGGTCGACGACGCGGCCCTTGGTGCCGCCGAGGTGCTCTCGGAGATCTCGACGAGGGACGGTTCGGTCGGCGTCATCACAGCCGACGCGGAGGTGGGTCGACTCCGGGCTGCGCTCGACGCGGCCGGCACGGGTGTCGGCTCGCTCGACGACGAGGACGCCCCCCGGCTGGTTCTCGTGCCTGCCACGCTCACCAAGGGACTGGAGTTCGATCACGTCGTCGTCGTCGAACCGGCGAGCATCGTCGCCGCTGAGCCGCGCGGACTCCGCCGCCTCTACGTGGCGCTCACCAGGGCCGTCTCGTCCCTGACGGTCGTCCACGCGCATCCGCTGCCCGAGCAGATTCAGCCGGCCCGGGCGACGTGACGCCGATCCTGCGCCAGGATCGAAGCGGAAAGGCACCCTCGCCGACGAGGAGCCCGTCATGGCCCGTCCGCGATCTCGAAGAGACCTATCGCGAGTGGTCGATCGCCCACCAGGCGACGAAGACCACCCACCCCTTCTGGACGGCGCTCTGGCTTGTGGTCCGGGTCTATCTGGGCTGGCAGTGGCTCGAGTCGGGCTGGGGCAAGATCACCGGTGACGGGTGGCTGAACAACGACGGAGCTGCGCTCGCCGGGTACACCCAGGCCGCGATCGACTCCGCCGCAGCCGGCCCGAACCCGCCGGTCGCGTACGGGTGGTGGGTCGACATCCTCGAGGTCATCAACGACAACGCATCCTGGCTCGGAAAGATCATCCCGTTCGTCGAGTTCGGCGTCGGGATCCTGCTCATCCTCGGTGCGTTCACCGGCGTCGCCGCCGTCGTCGGCCTGATGCTGAACTTCTCGTTCGTGCTGTCCGGCACGGCGGGCGTGAACCCGGTGTTCATCCTGCTGGGCCTGGCCCTTGCGGCGTCGTGGCGAAACGCGGGTTGGATCGGTCTCGACCGGTTCCTGCTCCCTGCGCTCGGTGCGCCGGGGCGGCGCGGCACGATGCTGGGTGGACCGGCACCGGATCAGCCGATCTGACCCCGGCCCGAACAGCCATCTGTGCCGTGGCCAGCCGGCGCCGTACCAGGACTGCGAGGATCACGGCGAGCGAGCCGGCTGCCACGGCGACCGCGAACGCCGGAGTGGAGCCGCCGCCGTCGGCCAGCCGTCCGGCCAGGCCGGACCCCACCGCGTAGCCGATCCCGGTCGCACCCGAGAGCAGCGTCATGGCCGCCCCGACGCGAGCAGGCGGGACGATCCGTTCCGCCCCGGTGAACACGCTGATCATGTACGGCGCGACCGCGAAGCCCAGCGCGGTGACCGCCGCGGCCAGCGCAGTCAACGAGTCGACGAGAAGCAACGGCGCGGACAGCACGAGCAGGCCGACGGCAAATACCACGAGCCGGCGCTCGTAGCCGAACCGGGCCGGCAGACCGGTCGATGCCAGGCCCGCGATCACGCTGCCGACACCGAGCAGGGCGTGCATGACCCCGGCCAGTCCAGGGCGGCCGTCGGCAGTCGCGAGCACCGTCGTGCCTGTCTGGACGGCTCCGAAGATCACCCCGATCAGCACCTGCGCGACGGCGAGAGCCACCAGCGCCCGCGTCACGAGCTTGCCCCGGTCTCTCGCCACCGGGCGCGCCGCGTGGGCGAGGTCGGCGGTCTCGTGCATCGCGAACCAGCACCCGAACACGGCGAGCAAGCCGGCGGCCACGACCAGAGCGCCGCCCGGGTCCAGCACGACCGCGATCGCACCGACAAGAGCCGGACCGAGGACGAACGACGCCTCGTCGGCGGCACCCTCGTAGGAGAACGCGGCATCGACGAGCCGGGGCTGGGACGCGCCCGCGCCCCGCGTGATCGGCCGCCAGCGCACCCGCGCCAGCGGTCCGACCTGCGGCATCGTCAGCCCGGCCAGTGCCGCGGCCGCGACGAGCGCGGGCAGCTGGGCGTCCGCCATGACCAGGGCGACCAGGGCGACCAGGGCCGTGGCGGCAGCCACCGACTGGACCAGCACGACGGGGGCGTTGCCCGGTCCGGTCGGCGATTCCGCCCGCGACCGGCGCGCCGACGGCGTTGGCGACGGCCAGCGTGCCGGCGGTCAGGCCACCGGCGGCGAAACGACCGGTTGCGGACGAAACCAGCAACAGCGTGCCCAGCTGGCTCATCGCCAGCGGGAGCCGGCCGAGGAAGGCCACGGCGACGTAACCGGGGCCGGCGAGGTCCAGCAGGCGCCGATAGGAAGTGATGGGGGACACAGGTGCTCCGCAATAACGATCGGCCGCACGCCTCCCCACCACCAGGCGTGCACTGGAACCCTGTGCAGCGGTCATGATACCGGCATGAACCACTTGATCGCACGTTGGCGTGATCTCGTGGCCGACGAGGACACCGGCCGCGACCTGCTGGAACGCTGGTCGGAGCCGCATCGCCGCTACCACGACGTGCGCCACCTGCGGGCCGTGCTCGACGCTATCGACGAGCTGGCCGGCGATGCGGACGACCCAGACGCCGTGCGGCTCGCAGCATGGTTCCACGACGCGGTCTATGCAGGCCGTCCCGGCCAGGACGAACGTGAGAGCGCGGCACTGGCGGCCACGACCCTGTCCGGGCTCGGCGTGGACGAGGGCCGCATCGCCGAGGTCGTCCGGCTGGTCGAGCTCACCGCGACCCACGAACCGGCACCAGCCGACCTCAACGGCGCCGTGCTCTGCGACGCCGACCTGGCAGTTCTCGGCCGCGACCCTGCGGCGTACGCCGACTACGCCGCGGCCGTGCGCGCCGAGTACGCCCACGTGGCCGACAAGGATTTCCGGCGGGGTCGGGTTGAGGTCCTCGGCCGGCTGCTGTCACGCGATCGGCTGTTTCACACCGTCAACGGGCGCCGCCGATGGGAAGGGACGGCGCGACGCAACCTCACGACGGAGCTCGCGCTGCTCCGGGCCGGCGCTTCCGCCTCCTGAGCCCGGCAGCGTGAAGGCGCCGGACGATCTCGCGGCTGCTCACCGGAACGGCACCCGCCGCGAGCACCCGCTCGTACATCTCCGCCGGCACGTCGTAGTGATCGCGTTCGAAGCCTCGTGCCGGGATCCCGGCCGTGGCGGCGAACGCATGCAGCTCGTCGTAGGACGAGTCGGACACCAGGTGCGACCAGAGCCGGCCGTGACCGGGCCAGCTCGGCGGGTCGACGAGAATCACGCCCTCACAGCGCAGCGGCCACGGCGTCGTCGACGAGCGTGCGCCACGATCGGACCATCGACGCGTTGACGTACGCCCGCCACGACCCGCTGGGACGCACCCGCGACCCGACATGGAACTTGCGCACGCCTGCCCGTGCAAGCCAGGGCACGTGGTCAGGTGCCAGGCCGCCACCGGCCATCAGCAGCCGGGCGAGATGGGGGTCGTCCGACGCGCGGCGGCACAGGTCGTCGAGCCCTGCGGCGACCCCACGAGCGGACCCCGCCGTGAGTACGGTGTCCAGGCGCGGCATCATCCTCAGGCGCTGCCAGGCCCGGTCGTAGTCGAGAGCGTGATCGACGGCGCGGTGGAACGTCCACGGCAGGCCGCCGAACTCGTCGGCGAGTGCGAGCGTCGCGTCGACGTCGATCTCCACCGTTGGACCGAGGAAGCCCAGCACGAAGCCGTCGACGCCGGTCTCGGCAAACTGGTGCGCCGCACCCTGCAGACGGGTCAGTTCCGATCCGCTGGTCGAGAAGCCGTCGTTGGCGCGCAGCATGACGCGCAATGGCAGGTCGCACTCCCGCTTGAGGTCGCGGACGGTCTCGACCGATGGCGTGAGCCCGTCCGCGTCGATGTCGGCGACGACCTCGAGCCGGTCGGCCCCGCCTTCCTGCGCACCCACCGCATCGCCCGCGTGCAGAGCGATGATCTCCAACAACGGCCGCACGTCCCACAGTGTGCCAGGGTGCCGGGAGCTCCTGGCACGATCGGAGCGTGAGCACGGATCCGCTGCTCGACGCCCGCGCCCGGGTCCTGCACGACCTGACCGCACGTGGCCTCGACACGGCAACCGCCGTCGACGTACTCGAAGACGCCGTCACCGAGCGGCGATGGTGGGTCGGAGAGTGGCCCGACGGCGAGACCTACGTGGCGGGCCAGGTCGCGCAGGACGTCCAGGACCGGTTGCTCGACGGCGGCCTCGGCCGGTGGCCACGGTGCACGGCGTGCGACGAGACCGACCTGCACGAGCTACGGATCGAACCCGAGCTCGGGGGGGACCCGCACTGGCTCTGCGAGAAGTCGGGGATCGTCGTCGCCGCCCTCGGCGAGCTCTGACCTATGCTCCGGTGATCATCGGCAGTTTCGGGCGGCGTAGGCCGGAAAGTGCCGATGATCACCAGGTTGGACGCGGGGCGACGCGCAGGCATGCGTAAGGGCGCCGCTCGCAGGTCTC
>JBOGDS010000077.1:0-16110 GCA_050743075.1 Jiangellaceae bacterium
GCTACGACCTGTCCACCGACCGGCTCTACGGCCACGTCGTGTCACGCAAGGGCCGCACCGAGTTCCTCGCGTTCTGCCGCTACCTGCGCTCGCTGCACCCCACCGAGGTACGGATCGCGATCGTCTTGGACAACTTCAGTCCGCACCTGTCGACCCAGACCGACTCCCGGGTCGGGGACTGGGCGGAGGCCAACAACGTCGAGCTGGCCTACGTCCCGTACCCTGGCTGAACCGGATCGAGGCCCAGTTCACCGCGCTGCGCTACTTCGCCCTCGACGGCACCGACCACCCCAGCCACCGCGAGCAAGCCGGCATGATCCGCCGCTACATCACCTGGCGCAACCGCCACGTCACCGACCCACGACTACGCAAGGTCATCAAACGCGCCGCCACCATCAAACGGGCGAAGGTTGCCTGACGCGGTACTAGGTCCGCACGAAGACGTTCGAGGAACCGCAGCTCATTGCGGTCCTGGATTAAGTCTCCGAGGAAGACTTGCGTGTGTTGTGTGCTCATCTGATGTCGGGCCGTGCCCGACGTTTCACTCAGCATAGGCCACCCTGGTGACATCATCAGGAATGTGTTGACCCGACTGTCGTTTCGGGGGCGTGGGCCGCGATGCGCCGGCCGGCATGTGACGCCTCACAGGTCTGGCCCGATCGCGCAAGGGTGCGGACTGGACCGATTGGGCAAGGGTACGGACCGGTCGGGCAAGGGTCCCGGACTGGACCGGTCGGGCAAGGGTACGGACCGGACCGGTCGGGCAAGAGTCCGGACCGGACCGGTCGGGCAAGAGTCCGGACCGGACCGGTCGGGCAAGAGTCCGGACCGGACCGGTCGGCCTGTGGCGTGGACCAACCTGTTCGGCGCTTCCCCTTCGGCACGGAACTGGGCCGCGCCCGGTCGAGCGGCCTGCGCTGCGCGGACCCAAGACTTACGTCGCGCGCCAGGCCATTACTCGATCCCGTGGCTTCGCAGTTGTGACCAGGCCGCCACCACGAGCGCTGCGAGTTCCGTCGATGACCTGCCGATCGCTGTCCGTGTAACGGCAGCGGTTGGTGGGCTGCGGGAAGATACCGCTTCGCCTTCAGTCTGCGCAAGAGTCCACCGTATGTTTCATAGCAAAGGCGGTTGTGACATCTTCGCTGCATCTCGACAAGGCAGGAGCCGACCTACTGGGCCATGTCGACGAAGCGGCTGTAGTGGCCCTGGAAGGCGACCGTGATCGTGGCCGTGGGGCCGTTGCGGTGCTTGGCCACGATGAAGTCGGCCTCGCCGGCGCGGGGTGACTCCTTCTCGTACGCGTCCTCGCGGTGCAACAGGATCACCATGTCGCTGTCCTGCTCGATAGATCCAGATTCGCGCAGATCAGCCAGCATTGGCTTTTTGTCCGTTCTTTGCTCGGCGCTGCGGTTGAGCTGGCTGATCGCGATGACTGGGACGTCGAGCTCCTTCGCCAGCAGCTTCAACGCGCGGGAGAACTCTGCGACTTCCTGCTGGCGGCTCTCCACCCTCTTGCCGCTGGTCATCAGCTGCAGGTAGTCGATGATCACCAGCCGGAGATCGTGACGCTGCTTGAGGCGGCGGCACTTTGCCCGGACCTCCATCATGGTCATGTTCGGCGAGTCGTCGATGAACAGCGGTGCGCTGGAGACCTCGCCGGTGCGCCGGGCGATGCGGTTCCAGTCGTCGTCGGTCATCTGACCCGAGCGCATGTGATGAAGCGGCACCCGCGCCTCGGCCGAGAGCAGCCGCATGGTGATCTCGTTGCGGGTCATCTCCAGCGAGAACATCACCGTGGTGAGCTGGTGGCGGATCGCCGCAGCGCGGGCTACGTCGAGACCTAGCGTCGAGTTGTGCGTTGGGATGCACGATCGCCCGGCCAGGTAGAGGTGTTCATCGTTGGCCACCTCGACGCAGCGCACAGGGACCGACGGGATTCGGCGGACGTCGACGACCATGCGGCTGGTCGGCGCATGGTCGAACCGTTGACGTTCGAGCGTGCGACGGAGCCTGAAGACCTGATCGCCCGGTGTGAACGCGATCCGATAGCAGGTCGAGCTCGCCTCGCTGCGTCCGTTGACCCGGCGGCTTCGGATCCGGGCCCGGTACCCGAGCGACAGGATCAGTTCGAGCGCACCTTCGGCGAATCGGCGATTGGTGACGTCCACCTGGACACACCCGATCTTGTTGATCGAGCCGTCGGTGTCGAGGAGACCCGCTAGCAAAGCCCGGCGCTGCCGCTCGGATGCGCGGAGGTAAACCGCTGGAATGTGCTTGTCGCGGAGCACACCCATCCCGCGCAGGACGCCGTTGAGGTTCCACTGATCGGTGCGGTCGATACGGTCGTCCTGAACGTGCCTCGCGACCTCCGGATCGTTGAACGTGAACACGGCGCCTGCGGAGTCACCGTCGCCAAGCCAGGATCCCAAGACATACGGCGGGAGCGGGAGTTCGGCATCCGGAAGATCGAAGGGGCGCGCCAGCCGCACGGCATGATTGGGCCGGCCATCGGCCGACGAACACCGCAGGGTCGCAGCCATCGCGTCGGTGGTGACAACCCGTTCATGCTCAGCCGCGTGCCACACCGTGACCGGCCCCACCTGCTCCGGCGCGTAGGCACGAGCGGGCACACGCTCCGCCGCTCGCCGCGCCGCTCGGGTCGTGGTGACCCACTGGTGCCGACCGTCGGCCACGATCACCGAACCGTCGGAGAACTCGACCTCGTAGCACCGCCGGTCCAGCATGACGTCAGTCGCCGCGACGACCCGGGTCGGCTTTCCGTCGGCACCGATCAGCTCGTCGCCGATCTGCACCTCGCCCATGGTGGTCCACCCGGTCGGTGTGGGCAGCGGCGTGTCGAGTGCCAGCGCCTTACCGATCGCCGGACGAGCGGCAATCACGATCATCTGGCCCGGGTGCAGGCCGTTGGTCAGGGCGTCGAGGTCGGAGAAGCCGGTGGGGACGCCCACCATCTGCCCGCCGCGGGAGCCGATCGCCTCGATCTCGTCGAGCGTGCCCTCCATGATGTCGCCGAGCGGCAGGTAGTCGTCGGACGTGCGGCGATCGGTGACCGCGTACACCTCGGCCTGGGCACGGTCGACGATCTGGTCGGCGTCGCCGTCGCCGCCGTACCCCAGCTGGACGATCCTGGTGCCGGCCTCGACCAGCCGCCGCAGGATTGCGTGCTCGCGCACGATGTCGGCGTAGAACCCGGCGTTGGCGGCCGTCGGCACCGAAGAGATCAGCGTATGCACGTAGGGCGCGCCGCCGACCCGGCCCAACTCGCCGCGCTTCTTCAGCTCGTCGGCGACGGTCAGCCCGTCAGCCGGCTCACCGCGCCCGTAGAGGTCGAGGATCGCCTCGTAGATCGTCTCGTGCGCGGGCCGGTAGAAGTCGTGCCCACGCAGGACCTCGACGACGTCGGCGATCGCGTCCTTCGACAGCAACATGCCGCCGAGCACCGCCTGTTCGGCGGCGACGTCCTGCGGAGGGGTGCGGTCATACCCCGTCGCGACACTGTCGTCGCGACGATCAGGCAGTTCGGTGACGCTCACGACTGCCCTCCCCGCTCAGCAAGAACCTCGTACACCTGTTCTAGCGACAGGGTCTGACAAGTCGACGTCTCCCCGGTGCGTCACGGTGCTCGCCGCACGCTACGGGGGCAGGTCCGAACGTCCAAGGTCGTGCCTGTGGAACCCCGGTGGACAGCCGTCCCCAGGCTGTGTACAAGTCTGGGGACAACTGGTGCACAGTTGGACATGCGCACCAACCGTGTCACCGTGCGGCCTGCCCCTACTTCCGTCCACCGGGTGTGGACGGAAAGTCCGCCCGCCTCATCTCACGATGTGAGACAGCCTGTCGGGCAGTCAGGCGTCACGCCTAGCGTCGGTGCTGACATGAGCCCGAGCCGCCCTCGACCGTCCGCTCTCGCCCGCCACCCGGCCGACGGAGAGATCCTTCGCCTCGCCGTGCCCGCCCTCGGAGCGCTGGTCGCCGAGCCGCTGTTCCTCCTCGCCGACGCCGCCATCGTCGGACACCTCGGCACACCACAACTGGCCGGGCTCGGGATAGCCGGCATCGTCCTCGCCACGCTGGTCAACGTCGCCATCTTCCTCGCCTACGGAACGACCGCGGCGGTTGCCCGGATGCTCGGCGCCGACGATCTCCCCGGCGCCCTGCGCCAGGGCATCGACGGGTGCTGGCTGGCGATCATCGTCGGCGTGGGGGCGGTCGTCGTCGGCTGGCCGGCCACCCCGTGGATCGTGTCCCTGTTCGGACCGTCGCCCGACGTCGCCGCCCACGCGGAGACCTACCTGCTGATCAGCCTGCTCGGCCTGCCCGCCATGCTGCTCGTGCTGGCCGGCACCGGCGTGCTGCGCGGCCTGCAGGACACCCGCACGCCGCTCGTCGTCGCCATCGCCGGCGCCGCCGCGAACGTCGTCCTCAACGTCGTGTTCGTGTACGGGCTCGACCTGGGCATCGGCGGTTCCGCCCTGGGCACCGTGATCGCTCAGACCGGCATGGCGGCGGCGTTCGCCCGTGTCGTCATCCGGGGCGCGCGCGAGCACGGCACCGCGCTGCGCCCGAACTGGGCGGGCGTTCGCAGGTCGTTCGGCGCCGGCGTGCCGCTCGTGGTCCGCACGGTCTCGATGCGGGTCGTCCTGATCGTCGCGACGGCCGTCGCCGCCGGCCTCGGCACCGCTGAGCTCGCCGCCCATCAGGTCGCCTTCACGACGTGGACGCTGCTGGCGCTCATCCTCGACGCGGTCGCCATCGCCGCTCAGGCGCTCGTCGGCCGTGCTCTCGGCGCCGGTGACGTCGACGGGGCCAGGTCGATCACCCGGCGCATGGTCCAGTTGGGCGTGCTGGCCGGCGTCGTCCTCGCGGTCACCGTGCTCGCGACCGGGACGGTGTACGCACGGCTCTTCACGCCGGATCCGCAGGTCCGGTCCCTCCTCGTGGCCGCCCTCGTCGTCGCCGCGATCATGCAGCCGGTCGCCGGGTGGGTGTTCGTGCTCGACGGTGTCCTGATCGGAGCCGGTGACGGCCGTTACCTCGCGCTCGCGTCGGTGCTGAGCGTGGCGGCGTTCTTGCCCGCAGCGCTGGCGGTCGCCGTGTTCGACGTGTCGGGAACGGCGGGCATGGTGGCACTCTGGGCAGCCATCGGCGTCTGGCTGGTCGCCCGGCTGGTGACGCTCGCGCTGCGCGAACGGAGCGGGGCCTGGCTCGTCACCGGCGCCATCCGCTAGCTGACTCGTGATCCGGAAACAAATCTCGGCCTGCCGTGGAAACTTCCACGTTCCCGCGCTCCCCGCAACGACGCGCCCGGCACGTGAGAGGCTCGCGAGAGTGAGCCTTCTGGCACTGCCGGTCGTCGCGGCCTTCTCGTTCCTGACTGCGCTGGTCTTCGGCCTTGCCGCCCAGCGGCTGCTCGGCGTGCGGCTCGGGCTGGTCCGGCTGTTCGTCGCCGGCATCTTCGCCTTGATCATCAACTGGCCGATCCAGTCGGCGCTGCTGGGGGACTTTGCGCAGCGGGAGCCGACCCGGGCCGAGGCCGGAACGGCCGTGTTCTTCGTGCTGCTGGCGATGGCGTGCACGATCCTGGCCTCGATGGCGTTCCTCGTGGTGATCGAGGCCTTCGTCCCTCTGGGCTCACTTCCACCCCCGCTGGTGTGGGGCCACGGCTTGCACGGCAGGTTCGCACGGGCCCGGCGGTACTGGCAGATCGTCGGCCTCGGGCTGCGACACGGATTGGGACCGTTCCTGCGCGACACCCGTCGTCACGGCATCGGTACTCCCGGGAGGGGACGCCAGCTCGGGCGTGCGCTCTCCCAGACCCTCGATGCGGGCGGTGTCACATTCGTCAAGCTCGGCCAGGTCCTCTCAACCCGTCGCGACCTGCTGCCGGCGGAGCTCGTCGACGAGCTCAGCGGCCTACAGGACCAGGCCGAGCCGGTGGCGTGGGCCGACGTCGAGACCGTCCTGACGTCGGAGCTCGGTGGCCCGGTGGAGGAACTCTTCGCGACGTTCGACCGCACGCCGCTCGCTGCTGCCTCGGTCGGCCAGGTCCACGCGGCCCGGCTGCGCTCGGGAGCCGACGTGGTGGTCAAGGTGCAGCGTCCTGGCATCCGCCCCGTCGTCGAACGGGACCTCGACATCGCCCAGCGAATCGCGCAACGACTCGAGGACGGCACCTCCTGGGGTCGGGCGATGGGTGTCCGGAGTCTGGCCGACGGTCTGGCCGGCGCGATTCGAGAGGAGCTGGACTACCGGTTGGAGGCGGACAACATCCGCACGGTCTCGGGCGCGGCCCGAGGCAGCCCCGGGGTCCGGATGCCCGGTGTCCACCTGGGGCTCTGCACCGAACGCGTGCTGGTCATGGAGCGCCTGCGCGGGGTGCCGATCACCAGGCCCGGCTCCGTGCTCGACGAACCAGGGGTGGACCGGCTGTCTCTGGCCCGATCGCTGCTCGACTGCCTGCTCCGGCAGATCCTGCTCGACGGCACCTTCCATGCCGACCCGCATCCCGGGAACGTTTTCGTCCTCGACGACGGTCGCGTCGGCCTGCTCGACTTCGGCTCGGTCGGCCGGGTCGACGCCGGCTTGCGCGACGCTCTGCAGCGCTTCGTGCTCGCCGTCGACCGTGGCGATCCGCTCGGAACCAGCGACGCCCTGCTCGAGCTTGTCCCCCGTCCGGAGGCCGTCGACCAGCAGCGCCTCGAGCGCGACCTCGGCCGCTTCCTGGCCCGGCACGTCGACAGCGCCGGCGGGTCGAGCGTGCGCATGTTCGGCCACCTGTTCCGCATCGTCGCCGACCACGGCCTGAGGATCCCGCCGGAGCTCGCTGCCGTGTTCCGGGCGCTCGGCACGGCTGAGGGCACGCTGGAGCGACTGGCGCCAGGGTTCGATTTCGTCGCCGAGGCACGGAAGCTGGCCGGCTCGTACCTCACCGAACAACTCCGGCCCGACGCCGTGCGCCAGGCGGTGGGCGAGGAGCTCGTGGCCCTGCTGCCGATCCTGCGCCGCCTGCCGAGGAGGGTGGAGCGGATCGCCAACGCCGCCGAGCACGGCCGGCTGGGCGTCAACGTCCGCCTGTTCGCCGACGAATGCGACCGGGACGTCGTCACCGACCTGCTGCACCAGGTGCTGCTGGCCTTCCTGGCCGCGACGGTCGGCGTCATGGCCGTGCTGCTGTTGGGGACGCAGGGTGGCCCGATGGTCACCGACACGGTGAGCCTGTACGCCCTGTTCGGCTACAACCTGTTGGTCGTCAGCGCCGTGCTGGGCCTGCGCGTCCTGGCCGCGATCTTCCGCCGGTCAGGCTAGCCCCCGGCCCGGCCCCGGGTGATCGTTCGCCCGGACCCCTCACCCTCCTGTCCGTTGATCACGTTCACCACCCCGACGGGTGCTTCACCAGGCACCGGAACCTCGTGAAGCACTCGTTCGCCTTGTGAAGTGAGCGTCGGCCAGGTCGACTACACTCAGCCGGAGCGGACGGCGATGCCCGGGTAGTCGAGCACCAGGCCGGACCGGTCGTACACCAACAGGGTGCGAAAGTCGAACGCGGGGGCGGCGTAGTCGTAGCGATGTTTGCCCGCCGCGTCGCTGGCGCAGACGTAGACCTGCTCGAGTCGTCCGACGGCCAGGCCCGGCGCGCGCACGTAGGCGGCGGGCGCGGGTGTCGGCACGCCTACGCCCATGTTCGCACGATGCACTGGCAAGGCGTTGGTCATCGCCGATGACTCGAGGTCGACGTCGAAGCAGCCATCCAGCTCCGGTGCAGGTGCGCCGTCGACCAGCCAGCGACCGGCGCCGTCGGACTCGAGCCGCCGCTGCCACGATCCTGCCGCCGACTGGCTGGTGACATCCGCCCGCCGTGTGTTCCAGCCGGCATCCAGTTCGATGGTGTACGCGACGATCCAGGACTCGTCGTCCTGCAGAGCGGTGGTGCACCCCTGCAGGCGAAGACCGTCGTTCCCGGACAGCACGAACACGACCTCGAACCCGGTCCTGGCAGCACAGTGTTGCCAGGCCGCGCTGACCGGCAGCGGAGCGAATGGCACGCGGTCACTGTGCCACCCCGAGCCGCCGACCCGCGCAGGATCGGTCAGGACGCGACGACGTCGAACTGGACGGTTGCGGCCACCTCGGGGTGCAGGCGCACCGTGACGGTGTGCGCTCCGACCGTCTTGATCGGGTTGCCCACCTCGATCCGGCGCTTGTCGACGGCGGGCCCACCGGCCGCCGAGACCGCGGACGCGATGTCCGACGGGGTGACGGCACCGAACAGCCGGCCAGCGTCGCCGGCGCGGGCGGTCAGGCGCACCGAGGTCGACTCCAGCTGGGCCTTCACCGAACGGGCGGTGTCGAGATCGCCGATCTCGCGGACCGACCGGGCCCGGCGGATCGTCTCGGTCTGCTTCTCGCCGCCGCGGGTCCATGCGATCGCGAGCCCACGCGGGACGAGATAGTTGCGGCCGTAACCGTCCTTGACCTCGACGACGTCGCCCGCGGTGCCGAGGCCCGTGACCTCCTGGGTGAGGATGAGCTTCATCTCGCCAGGCCTCCTCAGCGCGCCGTGGAGGTGTACGGCAACAGCGCCACCTCACGGGCGTTCTTGATCGCGATGGCGACGTCGCGCTGGTGCCGGGTGCAGCACCCGGTCACGCGGCGGGCCCGGATCTTGCCGCGGTCGGAGATGTACTTCCGCAGCAGGCCGGTGTCCTTGTAGTCGACGTACGTGACCTTGTCTTTACAGAATGCGCAGACCTTCTTCTTCGGCTTGCGCAGAGCGGGCTTTGCCATCGTGGTGCTCCTCGATGAAAGGGAGCCCGGACAGTGCTGGCCAGCGGGCTGGCAGCGGCGACCGGGATGGTTTGATGAATGACCTAGAACGGGGGCTCGTCCCCTGCCGGCGCCGGCGCGGTGCCGCCGCCGGACCACGGGTCTGGTTGCTGGGCGCCGCCCTGCGGTGCGGCTGGGCCTCCCGGTGCCTGCGTGGCCCACGGGTCAGCGCCGCCGCCCTGCTGGGCGCCGCCGCCGAAGCCGCTACCGGACCGCTGAGTCTTGGTGACCTTCGCGGTCGCGTAGCGCAGGCTCGGGCCGATCTCGTCGACGTCGAGCTCGACGACCGTACGCTTCTCGCCCTCGCGGGTCTCGTACGAGCGCTGCTTCAGCCGGCCGGTGACGACGACCCGAGCGCCGCGATGCAGCGACTCGGCGACGTTCTCGGCCGCCTGCCGCCAGACCGAGCAGGACAGGAACAGCGGGTCGCCGTCCTTCCACTCGTTGGTCTGCCGGTCGAAGGTGCGCGGCGTCGAGGCGACGCGGAAATTGGCCACCGCGGCACCGCTGGGGGTGAAACGCAGCTCCGGGTCGTCGGTCAGGTTGCCGACGACGGTTATGATGGTCTCGCCTGCCATGGATGGTTCCTTCCCGAAGGGCGGATCCGAGCCTTGTGATCAGTGGGCGTCCGGGCGGACGACCTTGGTGCGAAGAATGGACTCGTTGAGCCCGAGCTGGCGGTCGAGCTCGTGCACCACGTCCGGCTCGCACGTGACGTCGAGAACTGCGTAGATGCCTTCGCTCTTCTTGTTGATCTCGTAAGCGAGCTTGCGCCGTCCCCAGATGTCGACCTTCTCGACGCTGCCGCCGGACTGGCGGATGACGCCGAGGAACGTGTCGAGGCTGGGAGCGACGGTGCGCTCCTCGAGCTCGGGATCGAGTATCACCATGACCTCGTACTGACGCATTGCCGATCACCTCCTGTGGTCTTCGCGGCCACGGTCTCTCCGTGGCAGGAGGGCTTGTGCGTCGCACGGCCCGGTCGTACGGACTTCCCGTACGGGGCCGGGCCGAGGTACCAGGGTACCAGCGCCGGACGGGTGCTCCTTGCGTCGTCCACAGGCGCGACGCCACGAACGTCGACCGGAACAGCTGGGACAGGTTCTCGGCGAAACGGCGGCGCGACCAGCGCCGCTGCACGATCAGCGCCTCGAGCACGTCGAAGGACATCAGGGCGAACAGCATGTCGGCGGCGGCCTGCACCGTCCACGGCCGGGCGAGCCTGCCCTCGGCGTCGAGGCGCTCGGCCAACCGGCGGCAGTGCGCGTGCCAGTCCTGCAGGACCAGGTCCCAGTGCCGGGCGGCATCGTCGTCGATGCCGCGCACGTGCTGGATGGCGCGGGCGATCTTGAGCAGCGGCGGATGGAACCGGGCCAGGTGGTCGTGGCCATGATCGTCTTCAACAGCCTGGCACCGCGCATCATCGCCCGGGGTGGGGCTCGCGACGTCGTGGATCACCGGCCTGCTGGTCGGCGGGGCGGGCCTGGCTTGGCTCTCCCGGCTGTCCGGCCCCGACGGTTCGTATCTTGGCGACATCGTGGGCCCTGCGCTCGTCGTGGGTGTGGGCTTCGGGTTGGCGTTCGTGGCCGGCATGGTCGCCGCGACGACCGGCGCGCCAGCGCACCAGTCGGGGCTGGCATCCGGCCTGGTCAACACGTCGCAGCAGGTCGGCGCTGCACTCGGGCTGGCCGTCCTGGTCTCCATCGCAGCGGCGCGGACGCAGTCCGTCGCCGCCGGGTCCCTGCCGGCCGCCGCGTTGACCGAGGGCTTCCGGCTGGCGCTGCTGGTGGGTGCCGGCTTCGCCGTCGCCGCCGCAACGCTGGCCGCGGTCCTGCTGCCGCGGGCTGCGCGCCCTGACCCGCCGCCACGAGCCCAGCTTGCCGGCGTCACGGGTGCCGGGCAGGCTGGCGAGCCATGAACCTGGCCGTCACCCGCGAGAACATGCTCGCCGCGCTGACGTTGGCGTTCGGCGTCGTTGCCGCGGTCTGCGGGTTCGTCGCGTCGTGGCACCTCCAGGCGTCGTGGACGGGCGTGGCTGGGTTGGCGCTGGGCGCGATCGCGCAGATGGTCTCGACGTCGACCGCCCAGCGCTGGGTGATCGTGCCCGGCTGGGTGCTGGCCTTCATCGGCCTCGCCCTCGGCTTGGCCAACGGGGGTCTCTGGTGAGGTCCAGGATGGGTTCGGCGTCGGCCCCGCCCGCGGACGGTTCACAGATGAGGGTGGTCGCCGCGCCCGGTCAGCCGTGCTTACGGAGGTACTCGCCGAAGTGCGGGACGGTGAACCCGATCGTTCCCCGCTCGGCCGAGTACACCAGCCCCTTCTTGATCAACGAGTCCCGTGCCGGCGAGAGCGACGACGGCTTGCGGCCCAGGTGGTTCGCCACGTCCGCCGTCGGCACCGTCCCGTCGGTGACCTCGGAGAGCGCCGCCATCGCGCGGAGGTAGTCGCGTTCGGCCGGCGTAGCCCGTTCGTACCGGGAGCCGAAGAACCCGACGGCGAGCTCGGCCTCCGCTTCGGGAGCTGCGACGAGCACGTCGGACGGCCCGACCGGGCTCCGCGGCGCGTGATCCCAGGTCACCTTTCCGTACGCCTGGACGAAGTAGGGGTAGCCCTCGGTGGCGGCGTAGAGGGCGTCCAACGCGGCCGTGTCGTACGCGACGCCTTCCTCGGCGGCCGGCGCGACCAACGCCCGGTCTGCGGCCGCCCGGTCGAGACGGTCGATCCGGACGTAGCGGAACAGCCGCTCGGAGTACGACTTCGACGCCGACAGCACCGCCGGCAGGTGCGGCAGGCCCGCGCCGACCACCACGAGGGGCAGCCCCTGCTGGGACAGCTCGTGACAGGCCGCGCACAGCGCCGACACGTCCGGCTCGGGGACGTCCTGCATCTCGTCGACGAAGATCGCAATGCCGACGCCCACATCGCGGGCCACGCCGCCAGCATCGACCAGCAGCTCGACGAGGTCGACCTCGATGTCGCCGGTGTCGGCGCGACCCGACGTCGCGGGCACGTCGATGCCGGGCTGCCACCGGTCGCGCAGCTTCGCGTCCCCGGGTGTCGACCGCAGCGCAAATGCCTTCAGCACGCCGAGGAAGGCATCGATCCGGTCCGGGTCGCGGTGCCGCGGCGCCAGCTCACGCACGGCCATGTGCAGGGCACTGGCCAGCGGCCGGCGCAGCGACTGGTCCGGTCTGGCCTCGATCTTGCCGGTCCCCCACAGCCGGCCGATCGCCTGCGAGCGCAGCGCGTTGAGCAGGACGGTCTTGCCGACGCCGCGCAGCCCGGTCAGGATCAGGCTGCGCTCGGGCCGGCCACGGGCGACCCGCTCGACCACGACCTCGAACTGCTCCAGCTCACGGTCCCGGCCGGCCAGCTCCGGTGGGCGCTGACCCGCGCCCGGCGCGTACGGGTTGCGTACCGGATCCATAGATCGGACTGTATGGGCCCGTCTAGCGGATTCCGTAGATTTCCGTAGACCGCCCGAGACGGCGTGTCGGCCGGGCGCAGCGCCTCCTCTCCCGTGATCATGGCGGATAGGTGAACCGGCGCGCCGGGTGGGACGTCAGATGGGCATGGGACGGAAACTGCTGGTCGGCCTTGTCGGCGCGGGCCTGGCATTGGCCGGGTGCGGTGACGCCGACGAGCCGAGCGTGACGACCACCGGCGCGCCGGACCCGCGGACGTCGCTCACGATCACGGTCGACGAGGGCAACGGCTCGATGCAGGAGTGGACGCTCAGCTGCGACCCCACCGGTGGCACGCATCCGGAGCCGGACGCCGCCTGCGAGGTCATCGCCACCCTCGGGGACGAGGCCTTCGCTCCGGTGCCGCCGGACCAGGGATGCACGATGATCTACGGCGGACCGCAGACCGCCACGGTCGCCGGCGCCAGGGACGGGCAGATCGTCGACGCTTCGTACTCGCGGCAGAACGGCTGCGAGATCGCCCGCTGGGACGCCGTCGTCGACCTCCTGGTGGAGGCCGGCGGAGCCTAGGTCGGGTGCCCCATCGGAAGCCGGGTGAGTCGTCGACCGTTATGTACGTGTGCCGAGGGCGTCGATGCGAGCAAGCTCGTCGCCGTCGAGGGAGAAGCCGAAGACGTCGAAGTTCGCCGCGATGCGATCACGGCGAACCGACTTCGGGATCACGACGAATCCGTGGTCGAGGTGCCAGCGCAGAATGATCTGCGCGGGCGTGACGCCGTGGGCGGTGGCGATGTCCGCCAGCACCGGGTGGTCCATCCGGCTGGCCCGGAACGGGCTGTACCCCTCCAGCACGACGCCACGGGTCCGCATCTCGTCGGCGACCTGCACGTCGAACAGGTCCGGCGACCACTTGATCTGGTTGACCGCCGGGGTGACGCCGGTCGCCTCGGTCAGCTCGTCGATGTCGGCGGCGTCGTAGTTGCTGACGCCGATCGCGCGAGCCCGCCCATCGTCGCGCACGGCGATGAATTCCTGCCATGTCGACACGCTGCCTCGCGGCGGCCAGTGGATCAGCCACAGGTCGACGTGGTCCGTGCCCAGCGCGTCCAGGCTGGCCCTGATGACGGCCCGCTCGCGGCCCGCATCGTTGGGCCGGAGCTTGGTCGTGACGAACACCTCGTCCCGCGGGACGCCGCTGTCGCGAAGTGCGCGGCCGACCTCGTCCTCGTTGCCGTACAAGGTCGCCGTGTCGATGTGCCGGTAGCCGACGTCGAGCGCGTCACGGACGGCCTCGTACGCCTGCCGGCCGCGGATCTGCCAGGTGCCGAAACCCATCAGCGGCATCTCGACGTCGCCGTCCAGGGTGACGTTCAGATCAGTCATTCCACTCATTTCAACAGTCGGGACAGCCGCCGGTCGGCGAGCAACTTGCCGCCGGTCTGGCAGGTCGGGCAGTACTGCAGGCTCGAGTCGGCGAACGACACCTCGCGGACGGCGTCGCCGCACACCGGGCACGGCTGGCCAGTGCGGCCGTGGACACGCATGCCGGTGCGCTTGGAGTCCTTCAGGTCACGGGCGGCCAGGCCCTGCGACCGATCGACCGCGTCGCGCAACGTCGTGACGATGGCCGCGTGAAGCGTCTCGACCTCGCCATCGGTGAACGCCGACGACGGATGGAACGGCGAGAACCGCGCCACGTGGAGCACTTCGTCGGAGTACGCGTTGCCGATGCCCGCGACCACGGACTGGTCGCGCAGGACGCCCTTGACCTGCGAACGGCCGGCTGCGTCGAGCAGTTCGTGCAGCCTGCCCACGGTGAACTCCTCGGACAACGGGTCGACGCCGAGCCGAGCCACTCCGGGCACCTCGGCGGGATCGCGAACCACGTAGACGGCGAGCCGCTTGCGTGTACCGGCCTCGGTGAGGTCGAACCCGGACCCGTTCGCCAGGTGGAGGCGGATGGCGAGTGGCCCCTTTCCCGGCCGTGGGGGTGTCGGCGAGAGGTTGTCGCTCCACCGCAGCCAGCCTGCCCGCGCGAGGTGAGCGACGAAGTGCAGGCCGTCGCAGTCGAGGTCGACGAACTTGCCGTGCCGCGCCACCGCCGTGACGGTGAGCCCGGCGAGAGCCGTCACGGGTGGGTCGTACGTCTTGAGCACGCTGATCGTGGCCACGTCGACGCGCGCGACGACCTCGCCGACGGCCCGCTCGCGCAGTAACGCCGCCAGCGCCTCGACCTCCGGAAGCTCCGGCATGGCGTCATCGTTGCACGGGCTGCACATCGAGCACGCGGATCGGATACCCGCCGGACGGTTCTCGCGCGGGGCTACTCGGTCGCGATCCGCGTCACGCCGGACCGGTAGCGAGGGTGCTGGTCAGGGCGGACGGGACCGGCAGCGACAACGCGACCCGGAGTCGGCGCAGGTACTCGGTGCGCGACACGGCCACCACGCCGAGGCTGCGCAGGTGCGGCGTCGGCCACTGCACGTCGACCAGCCGGCCCTCGTAGCCGCCGGCGGCGAGTCGCTCCACCAGCGCCACGAGAGCGACCTTGGATGCATCGCGGCCCCACGGCCCGGCGGCGTGGAACATCGACTCGCCGGCGAACAGTCCGCCGATCGCCACGCCGTAGAGGCCTCCCGCAAGCCGCCCGTCCGGCGTCCATGCCTCCACCGAGTGGGCCCAGCGCAACCGGTGCAGCCGCCCATAGGCGGCCGCGATCTCGTCGGTGATCCACGCACCTGGGCGGCGGGGATCGGCGCAGGCCGTCACCACCTGCGCGAACGCCGTGTCGACCCTGATCTCGTACCGCCGGCACGCCCGCCGCAACGAGCGCGAGACGTGCAGCCCCGTGAGCGGCAGCACCCCGCGCGGGTCCGGCGACCACCAGGCAAGCTCGGTCTTCGGCCCCGGGAGCCGGGGCGCCGGCATCGGAAACAGGCCGGAGCGGTAGCCCGCCAACAGGGTGCCGGGCTCCAGATCGGCTCCCAGGCCGACCAGCCCGTCGCGATCCGCGCGGCTCGCCGGAGGGAAGACCCAGCGGGTCAGTGGCGGCTCGACCGGCGGCATGGTCCTCAGGCTAGGAGCCGCCGGTCCGGCTCGCTGCGTTGCCGCATCGAAGCGGCCCTTGCGTACCGTACGACAGGAACAACTGCGATCTTGATCTGGCTGATGGGCCGATGCGCGGGCACGGCGGATTGTTCCTGTCGTTCGGTACGCCGGGGGGCCGACCTGACCGGCGTGCGGCCGCGCCCCAGCGCCCACGTCAGGCGGGCTAGTCTCCGATCTCCTCTGGCGATGAGGCCCGTTCCGGGCTGAAAATGGGTCTGGTCGCCCGTTGACGTCGTTTGCTCCTTGGTCGGTGTGAGGCCGTGGGCTAGTCGGGCGCCGGGAACTGCGCCGTTGGGGCCCTTCGGTGTTGCTTCGAGCACGCGGATTAGATTCGCATTTTCCCTCGGCAGCTCCCGCGGGCGATCACCGTTCAGGTCCTCTGGTGAGGAGGCGGAGCTGGTGTTGGAGGAGACCCAGGACCACGAGGAGATCGTCGCGCGGATTGCGGCTCTCGACATTGGCAAGGCGGAGCTGGTGTGCTGCGCCCGGGTGCCCGGACCGGGTCGCGCGGGCACCCGGATGCAGGAGGTGGGCACGTACTCAACGATGACCCGTTCGCTGCTGCGGATGGCGGACCGGCTGGCCGAGCTGGGAGTGACGCGGGTGGTGATGGAGGCGACCAGCGACTACTGGAAGCCGCCGTTCTATCTGTTGGAGGCGGCCGGGTTCGAAACCTGGCTGGTCAACGCCAAGGACGTGCGGCATCTGCCCGGACGACCCAAGACCGACC
>JBOGDS010000078.1:0-16072 GCA_050743075.1 Jiangellaceae bacterium
GCGCAGCGCCGGATCGGCGGCGGCCAGGGCCGCGGCGGCCCGCACCACGACGTCCGGCGCCTTCAGCGGCTGGATCCGGCCGGCGTAGAGCAGCACGGCCGCGCCGGCGGGAAGCCCGAGACGGCGCCGTGCTGCCCCCGTGTCGCCGGGGCTGAAGACGTCCAGGTCGACGCCCGGATGAACCACCGAGATCCGATCGGGATCGGCGCCGTAGAGGTCGACGAGTGCCGCTGCCTCGCCGTCGGTGTTGGCGACCAGCCGGTCGGCTGCCGCCACGACCTGCTCCTCGCCGAGAATCCGCTCCAGCGGCTCCGGTGCGTCGCCGTCGGCCAGCGTAAGGTTCTTGACCTTGGCCATGGTGTGCATGGAATGGACCAACGGCACCCGCCACCGCCCCGTCACACGCCGAGCGACCTCGCCGGACAGCCAGTAGTGGGAGTGGACCAGGTCGTACCTTCCCGGGTCGAAGGCTGCCTCGACACCGAGGACGCCGGTGGTGAACCGACAGAGCTCGCCGGACAGGTCACGTCGCTCGAGGACCTCGTACGGTCCGGCCACGACGTGCCTGACCCGTACGCCGGGCGCCACCTCGACGGTCGACTGCTGCGCACTGGAGGTGGCTCTGGTGAAGACCTCGACCTCGACGCCGCACTGCGCGAGCCGACGGGCCAGTTCGACGACGTAGACGTTCATGCCGCCGGCGTCGCCGATGCCGGGTTGGTCCAGCGGCGACGTGTGGACGCTGAGCATGGCAACCCGCCGTGGCATTCGGGCGCTCGGGAGCACGGTCACGTCAGGGCACACCTCCAAGTTCTCAACGTTCCCGTCCCCGCTCCGATTCCACGCGACCCGGGGGGTCGAGCAGCGCGTCGTCACGGCCGGCTCAACGGTCCGCTGGGACGGAGTCGTGCACCCCGTCGCGGGCGGGAACGAGGTCCGCGAAGCGCCCCGGACGCTGATCAGGATCGGCGACCTCCACCGCCACCAGATGCTGGGTCACCGGTCCGCCGACCCGGTCCAGCACGCGGGTACGATCGAGCACGACCGGAGCGATCGGCTCGGTGCGGCGGTGCTGGCGCAGATGGTCGTCCCACGAACGCACCAGGAACACCTCCTGCATCACATGGGGGTCCCCGGCCCCGCGGTACAGCTGCCAGCGGTAGGCGCCGGATCGCAGGCGGAGCACCCTCAACTGGTCCATGAGGTCGAGGAACTCGCCCAGATCATTGTCGTGGATCCGCCAGGTGTTGGTCACCATCACCGGCCCGCCTCTCAGCGGTTGATCCTGATGGAGGTGTTCGTGCGGACTGCGCTGCGGCGTGACGACGCCGTCGGGAGCGGGCAGCGGAGCGCGCAGAGCGATCAGCCCGAGTAGCACGACCGTCGCCGACAACGCCGTCATCGTCGCGCCCACCCCGATGGCGTCACCCAGAGCCCCGGCAAAGATGGCGCCCAGCGGCACGAAGCTCGGGTAGACCATGCTGTAGAGGCTCATGACCCGTCCGCGCACCCAGTCCGGCGCGAGTAGCTGGGCGGTGGCCGCGAGGGTCACCAGGACCCAGATCCAGAACACACCGGCGACGATCATCACCGTACCGGTGAGCCATTGACTGCGTGACAGACCCGCGACAATGCCGGCCAACCCGACCCCGACGACCGAGAACGGGATCATCGCCGAACCCAGCAGCCGGTTGCCCTGGCGCCGCGTCGCCGTTCCTACCAGCGCGCCTGCACCCATCGCCCCAAGCAGCACACCGTAGGACCCCGCCCCGCCGTCGAGCACATCGCTGGTCAGATTCGGCAGGACGGCCTGGATCACAGCCGACGTCAACGCGAAGGCCGCTACCAGCCCGAGCAGCCAGCGCAGGAGCGGGGTGAAGCGGACGAAGCGTAACCCGATCGCGATGGCGCTGGACACCGAGGACTCTTCCTCGGTGTCCGATGCCACCCGAACCCGACGCATTGCCACGATGGTGACGACGTACGAAGCAGCGTTCAGCACGAACGCAGTCCCCGGCCCGGCGACGACGACCACGACGCCGCCGATGGCGGGTCCGAGGGCACGCGCGACGTTGAACCCGGCCGAGTTGATCGCCACCGCATCGGCCACCAGCCCGCGGGGGACGAGGTCGGGGACGATCGCGTGCGAGACCGGGAGGTTGAACGCGACGCCGGTGCCGAGAACCAGCCCCAGGCCGAGAAGCCACCCTGGGCTCGACCGGCCGGTGAACCGCAGCACGGCCATCGCCAGGGCGGCCACGGCCATCAGCGCATGGGCGAACACCACGACCTTGCGGCGGTCCACCAGGTCGGCGACCACGCCCGCAGGCAGGGCGAGCAGCAGGACCGGCAGCGTGGACGAGCCGGCCATCAGGCCGACCCACAGCGCCGAACCCGTGAGCTCGAGCATGAGCCAGGACGCCGCCACCGTGTGCAGGAACCCGCCCAGGTAGCCGACGACCGAAGCGATCCACAGGGCGCGGAACGCCTTGATCCGCAGCGGCTGGCTGGCGGCGCGCGACATGAGACTCTCAGGCGGTCAGCCGATCGGAACGGCCCGGGGCGTCGCGCCGAGATCGTGCAGGACCGGTAGGCCCGTGATCGCACCCACCATCTCGGCGGTCCGACGGACAGCCGCCGAGGCAGTGAGCCGGTCGGTCAGTACCGCTTCCAGCATGGCGGCGAGCTGCGCCGACACGCGTGGGTACACCGGAGTGGCGGGTCTGGTCACTGCGTGTTCCAGGATCTCGGCCGTCATGGCCACGAAGGGGGACGCCGCGGCGGCCAGCGCGATGGCTGACCGGCGCGGCGGGATCCGGCCCGTCGCCTGCGCGACCCGTGCCAGCGCCTCCGGCGCGACGACGTGCTCGAGCAGGCGCATCGCCTGCTTCGGGTCGGCGGCCTGGCGGAAGATGCCGTAGACCATGGTGCCGGTCACGCTGGCCGGGAACCCCATCGGTCCTGCGGGGACGGCGACGAACCCGACTTCGTCCGCCAGGTCGTGCACGCTCAGACCGACCATGTGTGCGAGCGTGCCGGCCTCGTAGCTGCCGCCGAAGCTGATCGCGGCCTGACGGTGGCCGAGCAGCCTGATCGGGCGGTTCCAGTCGTACCCCACCGACTCTTGCGCGAGTAGCCGCTCGTCGACCAGTTGGCGCACGAACTGGACCGCCTGCACGGCAGCGACCGAGTCGAGGCTGACGACGCTCTCACCGAGCACCGAGGCGCCGTTGGACGCCAACAACGCGATCAGGCAGTAGGCCGTCGTCTCCCCGCCTCTGGAACCGGCCGGCATCACGATCGGGAAGGGAACGCCGTCGCCGGCGACCCTCCGACCTACGGCCAGTAGGTCCGACCAGGTCCGGGGCGGGTCGAGACCTCGGGAGTCGAGCTGGTCCCGCCAATACCACAGGCCGGCCACGTCGGCGACCGCGGACACAGCGAACGTCCGGCCCTCGTACAGCGTCGCTGTCACGAGCGGCGGCAGGAAGTCCGCCTTGTGTTCACGGTGGACCCAGTCGTGGTCGAGCTCGTCCAGGCTGTGCAGGAATCCGGCCGCAGCGAACTCGGGTACCCAGACCGAGTCGAGCACCGCCAGGTCGGGCGCCAACCCGTCGGCGACCGCGTGGGTCAGCATGTGGTGCAGGTCGGCGCGCGGAACGGCGACGACGTTGATGCCCAGGTCGGCAGGCGCGGCGCCGCGCACAATCCGTTCCCACGGGCCTTCCTGCGGGACGACGATGCGGATCTCGCCTCGATCACGCCCACGGGGCGCCCAGTGCGGGTTCACGAACGTCCCGCGGCCGCGGTGGCGCAGCACCACGCCCTCGTCGGCCAGCTCCGACAGTGCCCGGGTCACGGGCGTCCGGCTGATCCCGAAGGTCTCGCACAGCTCGTGCTCGGTGGGAAGCCGGTCTCCCGGCCCGTAACGGCCGCTCAGGAGATCCTCGAGCAACAGGGTCTTGAGCTGGAAGTACAGGGGGATGGGCCGGCCGGGATCGATCGACATCGTCGTTGATCCTCCCACGGCCGCCCATGCCCGCCTCTTGACGCCCGGCCCCTGGCTTGTTATACCTCCACACTAATGACTTTGTCACGCTCGTGTGACAAGACTCCCCATGAACGACGAGCGTCCGCGGGACGACCGGGAGGCTGCAGTGGCCAGCCAGCAGCCGGTGGCGAGCCGTACCGTCGGCGCCGACGAGTTGGCCAGCAGGGCGTTGGCGGTGCTGGAGGCCAATCAGCTCGGCCCCGTCACGCTCCCGTCCCCCCAGCTGTATCCGCACCAGTGGAGCTGGGACGCCGCCTTCATCGCGATGGCCTACGCCCACGTCGACCAGCCGCGCGCGGAGGGTGAGCTGCGGGCGCTGTTCGCCGGGCAGTGGTCCAACGGAATGCTGCCGCACATCGTCTTCGCGCCCGGCGGAGGTCCGTACTTCCCGGGCCCCGACGTCTGGCAGGCCGATCGCTCGCCGCACGCCCCTCCCGGCCAAGCCACCTCGGGCATCGTGCAGCCGCCGGTGCACGCCAGCGCCGTCCTGCAGATCTGCCGGCATGCCGGCGATCCGGAAGCAGCGGCCAGGTTCCGCACCGAGATGCTGCCCAAGCTCGACGCCTGGCACGGCTACCTACACCGCGAGCGCACGCGGGGCAACGGTCTGGTCGAGATCTGGCACCCCTGGGAATCGGGCATGGACAACTCCCCGATGTGGGACGACGCCCTCGCCCGGATCGTGCTGACTCCCGGCGACGTGCCGAGCTACGAACGGGTCGACGTCCTGGTCGGTCCGGTCGAGGAGCGCCCGACCGGGGACGAGTACGACCGCTACGTATACCTGGTCGCGCTCTTCCGTGATCTCGGCTACGACCCGGCCGCCATCCGGGAGGCGTGCCCGTTCGTCGTCCAGGACGTGCTGTTCAACGCGGTACTGGTGCAGGCCGATCGGGACCTGGCTACGCTCGCCCAGCTCGCCGGTGCCGACCCGGTGCCCTACGACCGCCGGGCCGACCGGACTGCGGCGGCTCTCGACGGCCTGTTGTGGGACGACGACCGCGCGCACCACCTCGGCTACGACGTACGCCGGCAGGCGACCGTCACGACGGCCACCGCCGCCTGCTTCGCGCCCCTGTTCGCGGGCGTACCCTCGGCCGCCAGGGCGGCCCGGATGGTGGAGGCGGTCACGGCGTCGTCGGTCCGACCCGGTAGCCGTGGGTTCGTCGTCCCGAGCCTGTCGCCCGACGATCCGCGCTTCCTGCGGACGCGCTACTGGCGCGGCCCCGTCTGGCCCGTGATCAACTGGCTACTCTACCGCGGACTCTCCCGCTACGGATATCGGTCCGAGGCCGGTCAGGTGCGTGCTGCTCTCATCGATCTGGCCCGTGAGGGCGGCTTCTACGAGCACTACGACCCCACGACCGGCCGCGGACACGGCGGAGGGCAGTTCGCCTGGACCGCCGCGCTGGTCCTCGACCTGCTCCTCGACGAGGACGGGCACACCTGACGCCACCCGAGTGAAACCTGAGTCAAGGAGGAACACATGGCTGTGTCTCGCATCCTGCCACGGTGGCTCGTAGCCATCCCGCCCCTCGCTCTGCTGGCCACCGCGTGCGGGACCGACGACGAGGGCGACGACGGAACTGCCGGTGCCGACGGCGGCGTCGTCTTCTTCTCGACCCAGCTCGCCCCCGTCGAAGAGGCCGAGAAGGTTCGCAACGCAATCCTGACCGGCTATGACGGCGAAGTGGACTTCATCGGCGCCGAGAACTATGGCGCCTGGGTCGACCGGATCACGGCCGAGGCCGAGGCTGGAGACGTCACGATCGATCTGCTCGGCGGGCTGCACGGCGACTACGTCTCGTTGGGCACCGAGCGCCTGACCGACCTGTCGGACCTTCAGGACGAGCTGTCCGAGGCGGGCTTCGACGAGACCTACCTGGAGCTCGCGCGGCTCGGCACCGACAGCGCCTACTACATCCCGTGGATGCAGGCCACCTACATCATGGTCGCCAACAGGCAGGCCCTGGACCACCTACCTGAGGGCGCCGACGTGAACGAGTTGACGTACGAGGAGTACGCCGACTGGGCCGCCAACATCTTCGAGGCGACCGGCCAGGCCAAGGTCGGCTTCCCGGCCGGCGAGGACGGCCTACTGCCGCGGTTCTTCGAGGGTTACCTCCTGCCGGCGTTCACCGGTGGCCTGGTGACCACGTTCAACGAGTCCGACGAGGCCTGGGACTGGATGAGCAGCATCTGGGAGCACACGCATCCGCAGTCGGTCGGCTACGGGTTCATGCGGGACCCGCTCCTGTCCGAGGAGGTCTGGGTCGCATGGGACCACGTCGCCCGACTGAAGGACGCGCTGGAGCAAAGACCGGACGACTTCGTGGCGTTCCCGGCGCCCGCGGGACCGGAGGGGCGCGCCTTCATGCCGGTCCTCGCCGGTCTGGCGATTCCGCAGGGCGCTCCGAACGCGGACAACGCGCAGAGTCTGATCGAGTACATCTCGGGGCTGGAAACGCAGGCGACCGCACTGCGAGAGGTCGGCTTCTTCCCGGTCGTGGAGGGTGACCTGCCCGAGGACGTCTCGCCCGGCATCCAGATGCAGGCCGATGCAGTCGCCATGCAGACGGAGGCCGAGGACGCCCTGCCGTCGCTGCTGCCGATCGGGCTCGGTGACGCGGGGGGCGACTTCAACAAGGTCTTCGTCGACACGTTCACGCGGATCGTGCTCAACGGTGAGGACACTCGTACCGTCCTCGAGGAGCAGAGCGCGGTCCTCGACGCACTCATGCAAGAGACCGGCGCACCGTGCTGGGAGCCTGACCCCGAGAGCGAGGGTCCCTGCCAGGTTGGCTGAGCCGAGCATGACCGAACAGAGCACCACAACGGTCCCTGGGGACGCCGGCGTGCGGCGCCCCCAGGGACGCGACCGGCTGCGTTCGACACTCGGCGGGCCGCGCCTGCCCTACTGGCTCGTGCTGCCTGCGATCCTGTACCTGGCGCTGTTCTTCGCCTGGCCGATGGTGCAGGCGCTCGGTCTCGCCTTTGTCGGCGACGACGGCGGACTGACGCTCGACCACGTGCGGACCATGGTCGACGACGTCGCGTTCCCAGATGCGCTCCGGTTCACGTTGCTCCTACTGGTGATCATCATCCCGATCGAGTTCGCGGTGGCGCTGACCATGGCGCTGATGGCCAACAGTCCACGGCTGCGCGGACGCGGGCTGTTCCTGTACATCTACGCGATCCCGCTGGCAGTCTCCGAACTCGCGGCGGGCATCGTGTGGTTCGCGATCTTCACACAGCAGGGCTACCTCAATTCGGTGTTGCAGCACCTGGGGCTGGCGGACGTCCCGTTCATCTGGCTCGACCCGCGTTCCACGGAGCAACTGCTGCTGGCAGTTGTCCTGGCCGAGGTGTGGCGCTCCACCTCGCTCATTATGATCATCCTGGTTGCGGGCCTGCAGGGCATCCCGCGCGACTACCTGGAGGCCGCAGAGCTCTTCGGCGCGGGCCCGTTCACCAGGGTGCGCACAGTGATCCTGCCGATGCTCAAGCCGAGCATCCAGGTGGCCCTCATCTTCCGCACGATCCTGGCGTTCCAGGTCTTCGCCACGGTGATCGCGCTGACCGGGCGAGGCGCGACCGTGCTGACGGCGGAGGCCTACCGCTGGCAGACCGACATCCGCGACGCCAACGTTGCTGCCGCCTACGCCGGCCTGATCCTTGCGCTTTCGATCGTGTCCACGATGATGATCCTTCGGCTCACGCGCACGCCGAGAGAGCAGCGGATGACATGAGCGGCGAGTCCTCGGCCCGGATGCGAACGGTCCTGCTGCACGCGGGCGCGGTGCTGATGGCGCTGTGGATCCTGATCCCGATCTACGTCATAACCGCCGCGGCGTTCTCCTCCCCCGAGGCCGTCTTCAGCTTCCCGAAGCCCCTCGTGCCGGAGATCTCGACCGAGACGATGGAGTTCTTCCTCGGCGCGACTGGAGTGTTGCCGGCCCTGCGGCGCAGCGTCGTGGTCGCCTTCTCGACGCTCGCGCTGGCGATCGTCATCGGCACCCCGGCCGGGTACGCGCTGGCGCGCTTCCGGTTCCGTGGGGCCGACGCCTTCCGTGTGAGCATCGTGTCGACCCGGGCGTTCCCGATCGTGATCCTGTCAATCCCGCTGGCCGTGACCTTCATCCGGTTCGGGATCGACGACAGCTCCGTCGGGCTCACGCTGATGCACACGGCCCTGGCTCTGCCGTTCACCGTGCTGGTCACCTCGAGCGTGTTCGCCGGTATCTCCGAGGAGCTCGAGGAAGCGGCGATGACACTCGGCTGCAGCAGGTTCTCCGCCGTCCGCCGGGTCGTCCTGCCGCTCGCGTTGCCGGGGCTGGCAGCGGCCGCCATCTTCACCTGGATCATCTCGTGGAACGAGGTGTTCGCGGCGTCGATCCTGACCTTGCGCAACCGCACGTTGCCCGCTCAGGTCCTGGTGGCGCTGACCCAGTCGGGGCTGCCGTTCCAGTTTGCCGGCGGGTTCCTCCTCCTGGCGCCCGCGTTGGTGGTCGTCTTCGTGATCCGTAAGTACCTGTTCGACCTGTGGGGCCGGGTGGCGCGATGAGTCCGGCGCAGACGACGGGAGACCGACGTGGCTGAGGTTCGCTTCGACACCGTCCGCAAGCTGTTCGGCCGCGACGTCGTGGCCGTCGACGACGTCGCGCTCGAGGTCGCCGACGGTGAGTTCGTCGTGCTGCTCGGGCCGTCGGGATGCGGCAAGACGACGTTGCTGAGGTGTCTCGCCGGACTCGAGAGAGTCGACGGTGGCCGCGTGCTGATCGGCGGCCGCGACGTGACGCACCTGCCCCCGCGGGCTCGGCGCATCGCGATGGTGTTCCAGAGCTACGCGGTGTTTCCGCACCTGAAGGTCGGGGACAACATCGCCTTCGGCCTGCGCATGCAGAAGGAGAAGGACAGCGAGGTCAAGCGCCGGGTGGGCCAGGCCGCAGAGCTGCTGCGCATCGACCACCTGCTCGATCGCTACCCGGCGCAGCTGTCCGGCGGGCAACGCCAGCGGGTCGCCGTCGCACGCGCGATCGCCACCCGTGCCGAGGTGCTGCTGATGGACGAGCCGTTGTCCAATCTGGACGCGCTCCTCCGGCTCGAGGCGCGCGCGGAGCTGAAGCGACTCATCCTCGAGCTCGGCGTGACCACGATCTACGTGACCCACGACCAGATCGAGGCCATGTCGATGGGCGACCGGATCGCGGTCATGAACGACGGCCGGCTCGTCCAGGTGGACAACCCGCTGACGGTCTACGACAACCCGGCCGACACCTTCGTCGGCGGTTTCATCGGCAGCCCGCCGATGAACTTCGTCGCCGCCGAGGTCGAGCGCGGCAACGGCACACCCGTGGTGCGGCTGTCCGGGGGGTCCTTCGCGCTGCCGGTCGCTGACGTCTCGCACCTCGAGGGTCGCCGACTCGTGCTAGGAATCCGCGCCGAGAACATCGACGTGCGGAAGGAGCCGGCCGACGACCTGGTCCGCGCCGGCGTCCTGGTCCTCGAGCCGCTCGGCTCGCACAACCTGCTGACGGTGCGCACCGGCGAGGACACCCTCAAGGTTGCGGCGCGGGCCGACCTGTTCCCGGCGACCGACAGCGACGTGTGGCTGCGCATCGAGCCCGCCCGGATCCGTTGGATGGACCGCGAGAGCCGGCAAGCCATCCCGTCGTGACGGCATCGGAGACCGGTCAGGAGGACAGCGCGCGCGCCGCCGAGCGGGCCGTGGCACTGCGGATCCTCGAGAGCAACTGGCGCGAGGATGGCGGCTACACGAGTCCCCACGTCGACACCTATCCGTGGCAGTGGCTGTGGGACTCGTGCTTCCACGCCCTGGTATGGGGCGCGTTCGGCGACCACCGTGCCGTGACCGAACTGTCCAGCCTGTTCCACTCCCAACGACCGGGTGGCTTCGTACCCCCACATGAGCTACCCGCTCTCACCACAGGAAGCCGTCCCCCTCTGGGGTGTTCCGGGTTCCTCGACGATCACGCAGCCGCCAATGTACGCACACGCGGCCCGCCAGCTGGCCGATCGCGGGCTCGACCTGCCGGGCGACCTGGTTGCGCGCATCGAGCGGGCGCTCGACCACCTCTGGGCCACGCGTCGAGCGCAGGACGGGCTGCTGTCCTGCTTCCACCCCTGGGAGGTGGCCGACGACTCGCCGCGGTGGGACTCCTGGGGCCATCAACCCTTCGACCGCTTCGGCTCCTGGCGGGCACGCAAGCTCGAGCTCGTCGCGGCGCTGGAGATCGACGACGAGGGTGCCGCGGTCGGCAGCTCGCGCTTCGTCGTCGGCTCGGTTGCCTTCAACGCCATGGTCGGATTCAACCTGGTCGAGCTGGCCGCGCTAACCGGCGCCTCCCGCTGGGCCGCGCGTGCGCGTTCACTCACCGACGCGATCGAGGAGCGCTGGGACCCAGGGCTGCGGACCTGGATCGACGCCGCGGCGGGCGACCCGCCTTCGGCCCGCGTACGGACGGTCGACGCGCTGTTGCCGGTTCTCGTCAGCGGGGACGTCGAGCGCTGCGACGCCGCCTGGGCGCAGATCGTCGATGCCACGGCCTTCGCCGCGCCGTTCGGCCCGACCGGGGTGCATCGGGGCGAGCCGTCGTTCGACCCTGACGGCTACTGGCGCGGCGCGGCGTGGCCGCAGCTCTGTTACCTGCTCTGGGTCGCCGCCGTCGCCAGGGACGCGTCGGCATAGCCGACGGGCTCGCGGAGCGGACCCGCGCGGCGGCACTGGCCAGCGGACACGCCGAGTACTGGAACCCGGACACAGGGGCAGGGCTCGGCGCGGCACCACAGTCATGGACCACCTTGTGGGTCGTCATGGGGCCGGGCAACCCGTGTCGCCCGAGGAGCCGGTCTCCCGGCCGAGGCGCTACGACGTGACGCCCCACTATCCAGTGGTCGGCGGCGCGGTCGAGCTCGGCTACGAGGCCCTTGCCGCGGACGTCGTGGCGACCGGTCCCTCGGTCCTGGCGCTCGACGGCCCGGCCGCGCTCGACTGGGAACCTCTGGTCGGGTCACTCCTGGCCGCGCTGGAGAAGGCCGGGCTGCGAGCGCATGGGATCGACGTCCGAGAGCACCTGTTGCCCTGGCCGGTCATTGAACGTGAGACGGTCGACGACAGGCTCCGCGACGACACCGAGTTCGCGCCGCTGTGCGGCGTACCCCTCGCACGTCTGTTCGAGTCGCTCCCACGCCCGGCCGAACGTCCCGCCGGGGCAGACCTGTCCGGCGTGTTCGGGCCCGGCGCAGGCCTCGTGCCCTGCGACCGGCTGTGGTACACGAGCCTGCCCAAGCGGCTGGCCACCGACGCGGTCAGCATGGGCGCCCCCAACGTCGGCCAACAGCCTTCGCAGCGAGGGACGCAGCGTCGGCTCCGTTTCGTGGACTGGCCGATCCAGGACCGGCACGCCGCATCCCTGGTCGGCGTGGTGGACCGCTACCTCGACGCGACCCTCCCGGACGAGCCACGCTCGCTCGACGGGGACGCGCTGCGATCCTCGCTGCGCGAGTTGGCCCGCGGACCGTTCCGGACCCGTCCGGTGTTCATGCCGGGAGCGTGGGGAGGGCAGTGGCTGCGGCGGGTGCTCGGCGTGCCGACCGAGGGGCCCAACGTCGCGTGGTCCTACGAGCTGATCACGCCGGAGAGCGGGATCCTGCTGGAGGACACCGCACTCGTCGAGGTCGGGTTCGAACTACTCATGGCCGTCGCCGGCGAGGCGGTCGTCGGGTCGGCGGTGGCCCGTCGCTTCGGTGCGTCGTTCCCGATCCGCTTCGACTACCTCGACACCGTCGACGGCGGCAGCCTTTCTGTCCACTGCCACCCGCGACCGGACTACATGCACGACGTATTCGGCTGGCCGTACCCGCAGGACGAAAGCTACTACGTGATGGCGACCAGGCCGGGCGCCACCGTGTTCCTCGGCTTGCGGGACGGCGCCGACCTCGTCGAGTTCCGCGACGAGGCGGAGCGCGCGGAGAAGGCGGGGACCGAGTTCGGCATCGGCACATACGTCCAGCAGTTCCCGGCCCGTACCCACCAGCTGTACCTGATCCCCTCGGGAACCCGCACGCCAGCGGCGAGGGCAACGTGGTGCTCGAGATCAGCTCGACCCCGTACCAGTACAGCCTGCGCTTCTACGACTGGCAACGCGCCGACCTGGCCGGCGAGCTGCGGCCAGTTCACGTCGGGCACGCGTTCGCGAACCTGAACCAGACCTGCGCGGACGACGGGTACGCGACCAGCTCGTCCCCGAGCCCCGGGTCGTGCGATCCGGGCCGGGCCTGACCGAGCTGGAGCTCGGGCGTCATCCCGACCTGTTCTTCGCCGTCCACCGGCTCGACTTCCACGATCGGGCCGAGGATGACACGGCCGGCCGGTTCCACGTCCTCAACCTGGTGGAGGGCGACGAGGTCGTCGTCGAGACCGAGGCCGGCCGGGTCCACGAGCTCGCCTACGCGGAGACACTGGTGGTGCCGGCGTGCGTTGGGCGTTACCAGCTCTGCAGGCGCGGGGGTGGGCCGTGCAAGGTCGTCAAGGCGCTGGTGAGGGACTCCTGATGCGCGCCCGGTCCGTGGGCGGGGAGCGCGTCATGCTGGCACTCGACGTCGGCGGAACGACCATCGAAGCGGCGGTGGTGGGGAGCGGCGGTGCCCTCCGGGGTGAGGTGCTCCGGCTGGCGAGCCCCGCCGGCGCCGACGCCGCAGCGATCCTTGCCTGCTTGGCCGGGCTGCTCACGCAGCTGCGGCGGTCGGCCGAGGCGGCCGGACAGCGGCCCGTGGCTGCGGGGCTCGGAATGCCGGGCCCGTTCGACTACCCACGCGGTGTGTCGCAGATGCGGCACAAGCTGGCTGCCGTGCGCGGACTCGACCTGCGGGCTCCGCTGGAAGCGGCCGTGGAGTTGCCAGTGCGCTTCATCAACGACGCGACCGCGTTCGCCGTCGGCGCCTGGTGGCACGAGCACGCAGACGAGCCGCGCCTGGTTGGCGTCACGGTCGGGACCGGCGTCGGATCAGGCTTCGTCGTCACGGGCCGGCCAGTCGGGGCGGAGGAAGGCGCTCCCGCCGGCGGCGAGGTGTGGGACTTCCCGTTCCGCGGCGGAATCCTGGAAGATGCAGTGTCCCGGCGCGCCGTCAGCCGATCATACGAACGACGTTCAGGCGAGGCGTTGGAGGTCAGCGAAATCGCCCGCCGAGCCCGCACCGGCGACGTGGCCGCGCTGGAAGCGTTCGGACAGCTCGGCGACGCGCTCGGCGAGGGGCTGGGGTCGGCGGCTGCGCTCTTTGGTCCGACCCGGGTCGTCTGTGGTGGGCAGCTCGCCCGAACGTTCGACCTCTTCGGCTCCTGTGCCCAGGACGCCTACGGTCGGCTCACCGGCACCGACGTGGTGTTCTCCGCGGCCGTAAGTCCCCACCTCGCCCTGCTCGGCGTCGCCCGCTGCCTCGCGTGGGAGCAGCCACTCTGACGAACCGCGTTCAGCCGCGGGCGATCTCGTGGACGCGGCGGAGCGCCGCAGCCACGGGCGAGCCTCCGCGACTGGTGTCGGCCGACGTGCTCCCGGATCCCGGCCAGGTAGGTTGGTCGTGGCCCGCTCCCTGCCCGGGGCTCCGCCCGTCAGACCTGACCCACCAAGCTGTGCCGACGCCGAGGACACTTCTCGGCAAGGGACACGTCGTCGCGTCGACGTCGCGTCGACGGGAGCACGACCGGAGGCCGCTGATGGCAGAACAGGTGGACGTCGTCGTCCTGGGCATGGGAGTCGGCGGAGAAGAGGTGGGCGGGCGGCTGGCCGCGGCGGGCCTGGCCGTGGTGGGCGTCGAGCACGGCCTGGTGGGCGGCGAGTGCCCGTACTGGGGCTGCGTACCGACCAAGATGATGATCCGCGCGGCCATCCTGCTGGCCGAGACCCGCCGAGTCGACGGCATGGCCGGCAGCGCCGAGGCCACACCGGACTGGACACCCGTGGCGGGCCAGATCAGGGATGAGGCGACGGACGACTGGAACGACCAGGTGGCGGTCGACAGATTCACCGGCAAGGGCGGACGCTTCGTCCGTGGTCGCGGGCGGCTGGCCGGCACCGGTCGGGCCGCCCGCGGATTACCGGGCGCTCCCCCGCGTGACGTTCACCGACCCGGAGATCGGTGCCGTCGGGCTCACCGAGGCGCAGGCCCGGGAGGCGGGTCTGCGAGTCGATGTCGGCGTCGCCCAGATCCCGTCGTCTGCCCGGGGCTGGATCCACAAGGCCGGCAACGAAGGGTTCGTCAAGTTGGTCGCCGACGCCGACCGGGGCGTTCTGGTCGGCGCCACCTCCGCCGGACCGGCCGGAGGCGAGGTTCTCTCGGCGCTGGTCGTGGCCGTGCACGCACAGGTGCCGGTCACGACGCTCCGCCACATGATCTACGCGTCTCCGACGTTTCACCGGGCGATCGAGGACGCCTTGCGCGACCTCCCCACGACGACGGCCTGATCGTCGGCGGCGGTCCGGGGCGAAGCAAACGCGACGCGCGCGGGAGAATATCCTGTTCGTACCGTTAAGCGCCGCCACCTACCAGGCGTTCGCCGCCGCGCCGAAGGCGGTCGAGACCGAGTCGTAACCGACTCGGCGCGATGCCGATGCAACCTTCCGGGCACCATGGGCGTCTTCCGGGATGAGCGCCGCGCACGGGCGGCGCTTGTTGGTGGAGGGCAGGGGCACGTGGCACGAGGCAGCAGGATCGGCACCGGCGTCGTCGTAGTTCTGACGGCGCTCGTCCTCGTCGGGTGCACGGCCGCCGCCGCGGACCGCACGGGGGCGGTCCAGGAGCCGTCGCCGTCGGCTACCGTCGAGGAGTCGACCCCGACGCCGACCGCCCCAGCGACAGCGACGCCGACCCCCACGCCCACCCGGACCCCCCTCTACCTGGCCGGCGACGCGAGCGACGGCGTCCGCGACCTGCAGTCCAGGCTCAAGCAGCTCCAGTGGTACGCGCCGGAGGTCACCGGCGAGTACGACGGCGTCACCGTCGAGGCGGTCACCGGGTTCCAGCGCAAGCGCGGCCTTCCCGACACCGGCGAGGTCGACCAGGGCACCTGGGACAAGCTCGTCAGCATGACCCGCCAGCCGACCGACGACGAGATGCACAACCGGCTCGTCGCCGGCCCGACGATCATCGGCCAGGGCGACGAGGGCGACGACGTCCGCGAGCTGCAGGCACGCCTCAAGCAGATCGGCTGGTTCGACCACGGCGTCACCGGAACCTACGGCCCGGTGACCCGGACGTCCGTGACGGGCTTCCAGACCAAGCGCGGCTTCCCGTCGACGGGCGAGGTCGACCAGCGCACCTGGGACAAGCTCGTCGCCATGACCCGCACGCCGACCGACGACGAGCTGCACAACCGGGTGCCCGCGGGCGGCGGCAGCGCCGCCGGTCTCGACCCGCGCTGCCTGACCGGCCGGGCTCTGTGCGTCGACAAGACCAGCCGATCGGTGCGTTGGGTGGTCGACGGCGACGTACGGATGACGCTCGACGCTCGGTTCGGGTCCGAGCTGACCCCGACCCGTGAGGGCGCGTTCAGCGTGTACTTCAAGTCCCGCGACCACCACTCCAGCCAGTACGACGCGCCGATGCCCTTTGCCATGTTCTTCGACGGCGGCCAGGCCGTGCACTACTCGCCTGACTTCGCGGCGAACGGCTACAACGGCTCGTCGCACGGCTGTGTCAACACGCGGGACAGGTCGGGCATCGAGTCGCTGTTCGACCAGGTCCGCGTCGGCGACAAGGTCATCGTCTACTGGTCCTGACCGGCCAGCGTTCTGGGCGGATCAGCGCCCATTGTCGGCGAGACCATCGGACATGTTGCGCTGTTGGCCGCGCGGACAAGCGCGCGCGCCGGATGGCTGGTTGGCCGCCGCCCTCACCGTGACCTAGTACTGCGGCCTTGAACTTTGGCCCTCTTCGCGACGCGCCGGGCGTGGTCGGCTGGTTGGGGTTGGGGTGGCCGCAGGCTTGGAGGGGTCAGTTCCTGTC
>JBOGDS010000079.1:0-15882 GCA_050743075.1 Jiangellaceae bacterium
GGTGCACCTCAGGCCTCGCTCAGCGGACCAGGCGGTCGAGCAGCCGGACGAGTTCGGCGGCGGGGTCATCGGTGCGGCCCGCGTGGACCGGTCCGGGTTGGACGACGGTGCTGCGCGGCGCCGTGACCCAGCGGAACCGCTCGCCCTTGGAACCCGCGCCGGCCGGGCCCGCCCCGTCGCACGCAGCCCGGATCGCGTCCACGGCGGCGCAGACGGCCTCGACGTCTACCTCGGGGTCGAGCGCCCGCAACCGGGGGGCGTCGACGTGGGCCGCGGCCGCCAGGTAATCCTGGTCCTGGCAGTAGACGATCACTCCGACGTTGGCCACCTCGCCTCTCTCGATCCTGGGGACGGCGCGCAGCAGCGCATACTCGAACGTCATCATGCGCGCGCTCCAGGAAGCCAGGTGGTCGACGCCGCTCGGGCGCTCAGGTACTCGATAAAGGCAGGACGCTGGGCGTCGGGCAGCCAGTCGCTCGGGACCAGGTCCAGGACCTCGTCGAGCATCTCGACCGTGACGAGCGGCCGGAGCTCGGCGTCGGCGTCCCTGACATGGCGAGCGAACGGCGCGAGCGCATGCTCGTGCAACTCATAGGTGCGCAGAGCAAAGGCGTCGGAACCCGGCCAGGTGTGCTGGAACAGCAGTGCGGCGCCGTGGTCGATCGCCCACAGCTCGCCGTGCCAGACCAGCAGGTTGGGGTTGCGCCAACTCCGGTCGACGTTGACGGTCAACGCGTCGAGCCAGAGGATCCGGGCGGCCGTGGTCGGATCCGGGCGCCAGCCCAGGCCGTCGTAGCCGATCGCCCGGGGAAGGAAGTCGATCCCGAGGTTCATCCCGGGGCTGGCAAGCAGCAGATCTTGCACCTCGGGGTCGGGTTCGCGCTGCCCGATCGACGGGTCCAGCTCGATCAGCACCTGGTCCGGCACCCGGATGCCGAGCCGTCGGGCCAGCTCGCCGACCACCACTTCGGCCACCAGCGCCTTGACGCCCTGACCAGCACCGCGGAACTTCACCACGTATGTCCCCAGGTCGTCGGCCTCGACCAGACCGGGAAGCGAGCCGCCCTCGCGCAAGGGCTCGACGTACCGCGTCGCCTGCACCCGGCGGAGGGCACCGACGGATACCTCGACCATGAACCGGACCGTACGGCACTACGCTGTGCAGCGTCCGACCCCGACGACATAACGAGGTCTTCCGTGCCTACCGGCAAGGTGAAATGGTACGACACCGAGAAGGGCTTCGGCTTCCTCTCCAAGGACGAAGGTGGCGACGTCTTCGTCCACTCTTCCGCACTCCCGGCAGGCGTCACAGCGCTGAAGCCTGGCCAGCGGGTCGAGTTCGGCGTCGCCGAGGGCAAGCGTGGAGAGCAGGCTCTGTCCATCCATGTGCTCGACCCGCTCCCGTCGGTCGTCGCGGCGTCGCGCAAGAAGCCCGACGACATGGTGACGATCATCGAGGACCTCATCAAGCTGCTCGACGGCCTGTCGAACACCTATCGCCGGGGTCGCCAGCCCGACGGCAAGTCGGCCGGAAAGGTCGCTTCCGTCCTGCGCGCCGTCGCCGACGACATCGACACCTAGGGCGATGGCTGGACGCGCTGCGCAGCCAGCAGGCCCACCACCAGCCCGGCGGCGGCGATCCCCAGTCCGAGTTGGGGGATGAGCGGCAACGCGATTCCGAGCCCGCCGCCCAACACCCAGGCGAGCTGGAGGAGCGTGTCCGACCGGGCGAAGGCACTGGTGCGAATGTGCTCGGGCACGTCGCGTTGGACGACCGCATCGAGCGAGAGCCGACCCAACTGCTGAGCGAACCCGGCGGCCAACGCCACGAGCAACACGGTGACCAGGCCCCACACGGCCGCCGTCAGGGCCGCGATCAACGCGGCCAGCCCGACCAACACCAGCACGATCCGGTCAGGGCTGCGAGACCGAACTGCAGCGCCGGCCGCCGTGCCCGCCGTGCTACCGACCCAGGCGGCGATGGCGAGCAGGCCGATCGCCACCGTGTCGTCGAGGCCGGCGACCGGCTCCTCACGCAGGACGAACGCGAGGAACAAGGTGAGGAAGCCGGAGAAGGCGCGCAAGGCGGCGTTCGCCCGAAGTGCGCGCACCACCGGGCCGCCGACCCGATATGCCCGGCCCGGACCGGCCGTTCCATCCCGCAACGAGGCCGGACCCTCGCCGGCGGCCGAGTCGACCCGCGGCGAGAGCAGGATCGCCTGGACAGTTGCGGCCGCGTAGGCGAGGAACGCCAGCCGCAGCGGCCAGTCCGATCCGATCACCGCGAGGCCCACCCCGATCGGCGCGCTGATCGCCGCGCCGATCACCGCCGCCATCGACAGCCGCGCGTTCGCAGTGACGAGAGGCACACCGTCCGGCAGCACCCGAGGCACGGCGGCTGCCCTGGTCACGGCATACGCCTTCGACGCGACCAGGCAGCCGAACGCCGCCGGGTACAGCCACACCCCGCCGGCGATCACCGCACCGGCCATCACCCAGCACAGGAATGCCCTCACCGCCGTCGTCGTCCCGATCGCCCAGCGTCGACCGTGGCGGAACCGGTCCAGAAACGGTCCGACGACCGGGGCGATGACCACAAAGGGCGCCATCGTCAGCACCAGGTACAGGGCGACCCGCGAGCGGGCCTCCGATGTCGCGACGGAGAAGAACAGCGTGTCGGCCAACGCGATCGCAACAAGCACGTCGGCGGCCGCCGTGACCGCATTGAGCTCGATCAGCCGGTTCAACCCGGTCTGCCCGGCGCCCTCAGCGCTCGCCGCCCGGCGCAGGCGCGCGGTGCCGGAGCGGGCGGCGCGCGATGTCGAGGCCGCGGCCTTCTTCGCTGCCCGCGCCGACACCCCGGCAACGCGGCGGACCCGCCTCGCCGGCTGGCCGCTCGGCTGGGAGCGGGGGTCCGGCCTCACGCGCCCATCCAACAGCATCGGATCACCGCGTCCGCCTGACCGATCCAGGCGTCGACTGTCGCTGACCCCGGCGGTTTGCGACAATGACTCCTCGTGACCTCCGTAGCGTCTCGGCAGCGCAGCCGTAAGGCTGACGCAGCCTGTGTCGACGCGCTCGACCTGGCCAGGACCGCTGCCGTCGAGACCGCGGGCGCCGACCAGGTCGGAGCGCACGATGGCTACGACGTGGAGGACGAGCGGGTCGTCACCCACTACTTCGACTGCACCGCGAGCGGCTACCACGGATGGCGTTGGTCGGTGACCGTCACGCGGGCGTCTCGCGCCAAGACCGTCACCGTCGACGAGTGCGTACTGCTCCCGGGCCCGGACGCCGTCCTGGCGCCGCCATGGGTGCCGTGGGATGACCGGGTAGAACCCGGTGACCTCGGGCCGGGTGACCTGCTGCCGACGACCGACGACGACCCGCGCCTGGTCCCCGGCTACACCGGCGCCGACGAGGAGCCCGATCCGGACGCCTCCCGCGCCGTCACCGACGAGCTGGGTCTCGGCCGGGTCCGCGTGCTCTCGCCGTGGGGGCGCGACGACGCGGCCGAACGTTGGCGTGACGGCAGCGGCGGCCCGCACACCGAGATCGCCCAGGCGGCGCCGTTCCCGTGCGCCACCTGTGGGTTCCTGGTGCCGCTGGCAGGTGCGCTCGGCCGGGTGTTCGGCGTCTGCGCCAACGAGCGCGCGCCGTTCGACGGCCAGGTCGTGTCCTACGACCACGGCTGCGGCGCCCACTCGGAGGTGCGGGTGGCGCAGTCGCCGGTGGTGCTGGCCGGGCCGGTGTTCGACACGCTGTCGCACGAGGTCGTCCCCCATCAGCCCGCGGTGTCTTCTCTGGAGGCCCTCGCCGATGAGGCGCTCGGCCACTCCTGACCCGTTCGGTACGGCGGCGCTGCGCTCCCGGGTGCTCGCGGCGTGGGCGGCGTCGCCGGCCCGGTTCCGCGAGGACGCCAACGCCGAGGACGAGCTGGTCCACGGCGCCTATCGCGACCGGCTGGTCGTCGAACTGGCCCAGAACGCGGCCGACGCCGCGGCCCGCGCCCGGGTGCCCGGCCGGCTCCTGCTGCGCCTCGACGGCACCACGCTGACCGCGGCAAACGTGGGTGCGCCGCTGGACGACGCCGGCGTCGAAGGGCTGTCGATGCTGCGGGCGTCGGCCAAGCGCGACGACGATCCGGTCGCGACAGTGGGCCGGTTCGGGGTGGGCTTCGCCGCGGTCCTGGCAGTGACCGACGCGCCGGCGGTCCTGTCGCGGCCGGGTGGCGTCCGCTGGTCCCGTGCGGAGGCCAGCGCCGAGGCCGCGCGGCTGCCCGGGCTGGCGGACGAGCTGGGCCGCCGGGGCGGAGCGGTCCCGGTGCTGCGACTCCCGTTCCCCGCCGGCGGCGCGGTCCCCGACGGGTACGACACCGTGGTCTCGCTGCTGCTGCGCGATGCCGCCGCGACGGCCCTGGTCGCTCGGCTGCTCGCCGAGGTCGACGACGCCCTGCTGCTCGCGCTGCCGGCTCTGGCCGAGGTCGCCATCGATGTCGACGTCGAGGACGACGGCGCACGGCGGACGCTGACGGCCGCGTGGTCCGCGGACGACGTCGTGATCGCCGACGTGGGCCGCCGTACCCGGTGGCGGCTGGCTCGCCGCACCGGGCAGCTCGACGGCGGGCTGCTCGCGAACCGACCGGTCGAGGAGCGGCTGCGACCGTACTGGGCGGCAACCGTCGCGGTTCCGGTTTCCGACGACGGCTCGCCGGCTGCTCAGCCTCCGTCGGTGTCCCGCGTCGTCCACTCGCCGACCCCCACCGACGACCGGACGGCCTTGCCGGCACTGGTCATCGGGTCGTTCCCGCTGGACTCCGCCCGTCGACGGGTGGCGCCCGGGCCGCTCACCGAGTGGCTGGTCGGGGAGGTCGCCCGCGCGTACGCCTCGCTCGCCGCTGGCATCGGTGTGCCCGCCGTCCTCGACCTTGTGCCGGGCCCGCTCGCGGCGGGTGAGCTGGATGCCGCCCTGCATCGGGCGGTCGTCGCCGAGCTGGCCGCGACGCCGCTGGTTCCGTCGGCCGACGGCGCAAGCCGGCTGCGGCCGGACGAGGTCGTTCTCGTCCCGGAGCTGCGCAGCGCGGCGAACCCGGCCGCACTGGCCGGCGTGGTCGGCGGGCTGCCGGCGATGTCGTGGTGGCGGGAGGAGCCGCTGCGCCGGCTCGGCGCGCGCGAGGTTCCGCTTGCGGAGGTCGTCGACCAGCTCGCCGGCGTGGCGCGACCGCCGGCAGGCTGGCTCAAGCTGTACGCTGCGCTCGACGGCGCGGACATCGATGCGCTCGCGGCGCTTCCCGTTCCGCTGTCAGACGGCCGGGTCGTGCGGGGCGCGCGCGGCGTGCTGCTGCCCACGTCCGGGACCGACCCCGGGTCGCTGGTGCCGTTGGGCCTGCGGCTGGCAGCTACGGAGGCGGTGCACCCGTTGCTCGCACGACTCGGGGCCATCGAGGCGACGCCGGCAAGCGTGCTGCGCGACCCCGCCGTGCGAGCTGCCGTCGAGTCCGCGGCCGAGGAGGACAACGAAGGCCGAGCCGGGGTCGTCGCGGCCCTGCTGGACCTGGTCGCCGCCGCGGGACTGGGCGCCGACGAGGAGCCATGGCTGGCGGCGACACCGCTTTCCGACGCAACCGGGCACGCCGTCGCGGCCGGCGACCTCCTGCTGCCGGACTCACCGGTACTCGGCCTGCTGGACGTGGACCCGGCCGAACACGCGGTTGGTGCCGACGCGGTCGCGCGGTGGGGTCCGCACCTGCTGCGTGCCGTCGGCGTGCGCGACGGCTTCTGCGTCGCCCGCGATGCGGACGTGCCGCTGGACGGCGACTGCTGGCACGACCTCGACGCCGAGGACGACTGGGTGAACGACGTCGTCGCGGACCTGCCTGTCCAGGACCTGCCGCCGGTGCTGGCCGAGCTCTACGCGGTGCGCGACCTCGACCTGGTGCGTGACGACGCCTGGCCCGACGCTCTGGCGCTGCTCGCCGGCGACCCGACGACCCGGCCTGCGCTGGTCGAACCCGCGTACGCCGTGTTGCGCGACGGCTCGCGGCGTACGGTCACGCCGTACACCGTCTGGTGGTTGCGAACGCATGCCCGGATTGGCGGCCGTCGACTGGTGCAGCTGTGCAGTGCGGACGCCGAGCCGCTCGTGCGTAAACTGCTCGCGCCGCTGGGGCTCGATCTCGACGCTGCCGTCACTCGAGCGCTCCTGTTGCCGCGGACGCTCGCCGATGTGGACACCGGCCCGCTTCTCGATGTGCTCGCCGATTCCCAGGTCGTGCTCACCGCGCACGACCTGGGCCAGGTCTACGCGGCACTCGAGTCCGCCGATCCCAACTCGGTCACGGCTCCGCAACGGGTGCGGGTGCCCGACGGCGCTGGCTCGCGGGTGGTGGCGGCCGCCGAGGTGGTCGTCGCCGACGGCCCGTACTGGCTCCAGCTGGGCCTGCCCGCGGTCGTGCCCGGCGGGCGGGGGCTCGCCGACGTTCTCGACGTCGACCTGGCAGCGGACGTGGTCGACGGGGAACCAGCGACCTTCGGCACGGCCGTGCCCGTGCCGCGCGCCGTCGACCTGGTGCTCGCGGATCCGCCGGACACGTACGTCGAGCACGACGACCTGGTCGTTGCCGGGCGGTCCGTCGACTGGTGGGTCGACGGGTCGGCGACGGTGCATGCCTCGACGCCGGACGGGCTGGCGCGCGGGTTGGCCTGGACGGCGCGCCGCTGGGAGCTGCGCTTCCTACTCGCCGAAGCGTTGCGCGACCCGTCCGCCCTGCCCGTGCTGCTCGCGGAGCAGGCCTACGAGCGGCCCGACCCAAGCCGGTGATCACCGGCACCTTCGGGCTCATGCCGCCGGAAACTGCCGATGATCACCGGAAGTGAGGGCGTCAGCAGCAGCCGGCCACGTCGCAGCAGTCGTCGTCGCAACAGCCGCCGGCCAGGTTGAGGTCGTCCATGAGTCCTCCCTCCTACTCATCGACGCTCATCGATGTCTCGTCAGTTTTGGCGCAGACATCGATGAGTGTCAATATTGGCCCATGTCTATGCGAAACCCGTTGCCGGTGTTGGAGAACGTCTGCTGCACGCCGCTGGCCCGCGAGCCGTTGAGCAACGCCGAGGCAGCCGACCTCGCTGCGCGGTGGTTCAAGGCACTGACCGACCCGGTCCGCCTGCGCCTCCTCTCGCTGGTGCTCGCCTGCGAGGGCGAGGAGGCGTGCGTGTGCGACCTGACGGCAGCGTTCGACCTGTCGCAGCCGACGATCAGCCATCACCTCAGGGTGCTGCTCGACGCCGGCTTGATCACCCGCGAGAAGCGAGGCGTCTGGGCGTTCTACCGGGTGCGCCGGGAGTCGCTCGGCGCGCTGGCCGGCGTGATCGACACGGTCGCCGCCTGACGACGGCTCAGGTCGTGATGACGTCGCGGCGACGGAACGCGGTCAATCCCAGTGCCAGCAGGAGAGCAGCGACCGCCAGCAGCCAGCCCAGCGGTCCAACCGTCAGGTCGACGGCCGGCACCTGCGGGCTGTGGTCGAAGGGCGACAGGGCCCTCAACCAGTCCGGCAGGTCGAGCAGCGGGCCGAACATCAGCACGACGAACCCGAGGCCGAGAACGGCCCACGCGGCGGCCGCGAAGCGCGGCACGAGTCCGAACAGGGCGACCGTGGCCCCTGCCACCACCCAGACGGCCGGGGCGTGCGTCAGTGCCGCGCCGAGCAGGCGTAGGACAGCTCCGTCGTCGCCGGTGGTGGCAGCGTAGGCGGCGCCTGCGCCCAGGCCGAGGGCGGCGAGCACCACGACGCTGCCGACCAGTGCAACGACCGCGTGACTTCCCACCCAGCGCCACCGGGACAGCGCCGTCGCCAGCAGTGGCTCGGCGCGTCCCGCAGCCTCTTCGCTGGACAGCCGCAGGGCCGCCGAGACCGCGTAGCCCGCGCCGACGATGGCCATCATCAGCAACACGCTGCCGAGGTAGGACTCGGCGATCGAGGCGCCGCCGGCTTGGGTGAAGATGTCGTTGATCTCCTCGTTGCCGCCCATGATGTCCTGGACATCGTTGCCGACCGACCCCAGGACGAGCCCACCGACGAACATCCCGGCGGTCCAGCCGATCAGCGTGCCGCGGTGCAGCCGGAAGGCGAATCCCAGCGGGCCGCCCATGGCTGCCGACGCGGCCGCTGGACCGGGCCTGGGCCGGACGAGCCCGGCGGCGAGGTCGCGGCGTGAGACCAGCGCGTAAGCCACGGCGACCAGGACTGCGGCCGTTGCCACCAGGAGCAGTAGTACCCACCACCGCTCGTCCGCGAACGACCGGACCTGCTGGACCCAGCCGATGGGTGAGAGCCACGACAGGACTCCGTTGCCCACGTCGCCGGCGGCGCGCAGAGCAAAGGAGCCGCCCATCACGGCGGCGGTGATGCCATAGGCGGCCCGGGTGCTCTCCGTGACCTGCGCCCCCACCGCGGTGACAGCCGTGAAGACGAGGCCGCCGCCCGCCAGTGCGGCGCCGAAGGCGACCGATCCGGCAACGGGCAGATCCTGACCGAGCAGGCTCAACGCCACCAGGGTGCCCATGACGAGGTTGACCGCCGCGACGACGACCAACGCGGCCGTGAGTTGCGCATGCCGGCCGACCACGGTGGCACGGACCAGCTCGGCTCGCCCGCTCTCTTCCTCGGCGCGGGTGTTCCGGCCGACGAGCGACATGCTCATCAGGGCCACGATGATCGTGCCGAAAGCGCTGATCTGCCAGACGGTGTTGCCACCGACGGTGTTCAGGGCGTAGTCGGGACCGACCATGGCCAGGAACGCGGGGTCGCTGCCGGCGGTCTCGGCGACGGCGTCGAGGTCGGCCTGCGTCGGGTACTGCTCCACCACGGCGGCCGCCTGGACGGCGACCAGCGCCACGATGCCGAGGAGCCACAGCGGGATCCGGATCCGCTCGCGGCGGAGGATGAACCGGATCAGCGCGCCGGTGCCGGCCAGCGTGCTGCCGCTTGGGCCGGCGCCTGCTTCCGGCCGGGTCGTTGTCACGGCCGTCGTCATCGGGATCCCCCGGCGACATCGGCTGCGGCGGCGCCGTTCAGCTCGGCGAGCTCGTCGCCGTAGTGGCGGAGGAACAGCTCCTCCAGCGTCGGCGGCTGGCTGGTCAGGGTGCGGATGCCGAACCGGGTGAGGTGGCGCAACGCGCCGTCGAGGTGGTCGGTGTCGACGTCGAAATGCGCACGACTGTCGTCGACGACGAGGTCATGGACGCCGGGCAGGTCGGCCAGGCCGGTCGCCGGCCGTTCGGACTCGACCACGATGGAGGTCCTGGTCAAGTGGCGGAGTTCGGCCAGTGTGCCGGTCTCGACGGTCTTGCCCAACCGGATGATGCTCAGCCGGTCGCAGAGCGCCTCGACCTCGACCAGGATGTGGCTGGAGAGCAGTACGGTTCGCCCCTCCTCCTTGAGCTCGCGGATGGTCTCCTGGAAGGCGGCCTCCATCAGCGGGTCGAGTCCCGACGTCGGCTCGTCCAGGAGGAGCAGTTCGACGTCGGACGCGAGCCCCGCTACCAGCGCGACCTTCTGCCGGTTGCCCTTGGAGTAGGTCCGTGCCTTCTTGGTCGGGTCGAGGTCGAAGCGCTCCAGGAGGTCCGCGCGGCGTTTCGCGTTGAGCCCGCCACGGAGCCGGCCGAGCAGGTCGATGGCCTCGCCGCCGGTGAGGTTCGGCCACAGGTTGACGTCACCGGGCACGTAGGCCAGGCGCTGATGCAGCTCGACCGCGTCCGACCAGGGGTCGCCGCCGAGCAGGGCCGCATGACCCGAGTCGGCCCGGAGCAGACCGAGCAGAACCCGGATGGTGGTGGATTTACCGGAGCCGTTCGGGCCGAGGAAGCCGTGCACCTCGCCGGTGGCGACGGAGAGGTCGAGCCCGTCGAGCGCAACTGTTCGGCCGAACCTCTTCACCAGCCCGGACACCGAGATCGCCGTTGTCATGCGTGGTAGCCTACAGAGGCTTCACAACTTTGTGAAAGTAGTAGTGACCGTAAAGGATGCGTCAAAGAAGCCGACGGTCGAGGGGCCCATCGTGGAGTCGACGCCGCAGGACGACGAGCTTCTCCGGTTCGTGGAGCGCTTCGCCCTGGTGCTCGTCCAGAGCGGGATTCCACGGATGCCGGCACGAGTGTTCGCCTACGTACTGGCCGACGACGCCGACCGCTACACCGCGGGCGAGCTGGCCGCCGGGCTGCGGGTCAGCCCGGCAGCCATCTCCGGCGCGGTGCGGTACCTGGTCCAGGTCGGGCTGGTCGCCAAAGAGCGCGAGCCCGGCGCCCGGGTCGACACCTACCGGATCTACGACGACGACGTCTGGTCCGCGATCCTGCGTCAGCGTGAGCCGGTGATCAGACGATGGCAAGAGATTCTGGCGGAGGGCGCCGACATCCTGGGTGTCGACCGACGCGGCGGGCGCCGGCTGCAGGAGAGCCTTCAGTTCTTCACGTTCGTCCTCGAGGAACTGCCCTGGCAGCTCGAGCGGTGGCAGGAGTACCGCCGCAAGCTCGCCGAACCTCCTATCCGATGAGCTGGTCGATGGGCTCGATCGCGAAGTAGAGGACGAACAGCGCTGCGACGATCCAGAGCAGCGGGTGCACCTCGCCCGACTTGCCCCGCACGGCCTTGATGAACACGTACGTGATGAAGCCTGCGCCGATCCCGGCGGTGATCGAGTACGTGAACGGCATGAGCACGACGGTCAGGAACGCTGGGATCGCGATCTCCATGTCGTTCCACTCGATGTCCCTGACCTGGACCATCATCAGGAACCCGACCAGGACCAGCGCCGGCGTCGCCGCCTCGTACGGCACGATCGCCACCAGCGGCGCCAGGAACGTCGTCAGCAGGAAGCACGCGCCAGTCACAATGCTGGCCAGGCCGGTGCGCGCGCCGTCGCCGACGCTCGAGGCGGACTCGATGTACGAGGTGTTGCTCGAGACCGACGCGGCCCCGCCGGCGGCTGCGGCGAGCGAGTCGACGACGAGGATGCGGTCCGGATTGGGCGGGTTGCCGTCGTCGTCGAGAAGATCGCCCTCGGCGCCGACGGCGACCATCGTCCCCATGGTGTCGAAGAAGTCGGCCAGCAGGAGCGTGAAGACGAACAGCGCCGCGGTGAGGATGCCGACGGCCTCCCACGAGCCCAGCAGGCTGAACTCGCCGAGCAGGCCGAAGTCAGGCGTGTCGAGGACGCTGTCGGGCAGGGCGGGCACGTTGAGACCCCAGCCCTTGGGGTTCTCGCCGCCGCCGGGGCCGATGTCGAAGGCCGCCTCGACCAGGATCGCGAGCACTGTGCCGCCGATGATCGCCCACAGGATCGCCCCCCTGACCCGGCGGACGTAGAGCACGATCAACGCGAGCAGGACGAGGCAGAACACCAGGACCGGCCAGCCCGCCAGTTGGCCGCCGATGCCCATCTCGATCGGCGGCACGGGGATCGCTGTGCTGCGGATGACGCCAGCGTCGACCAGGCCGATCAGCGCGATGAACAGCCCGATGCCCACGCTGATCGCGATCTTGAGCTGGACCGGCACGGCGGAGAACACCGCCGTTCGGAAGCCGGTGAGCACCAGGACCAGGATGACCAGGCCCTCGATCACCACCAAACCCATCGCGTCGGCCCAGCTCATCCGGCTGGCGATGGCGAACGTGACGAACGCGTTCAGCCCGAGTCCGGTCGCCAGTGCCAGCGGGTAGTTGGCGAAGGCGCCCATCGCGATGGTCAGCACACCGGCGACCAGGGCTGTCGCCGCCGCGACCATCGCCAGGTTTGGTGCGTCGCCACCGCCGAGGAAGTTGCCCTCGACGTCAGGCTGGGTGCCGATGATCAACGGGTTCAGCACGACGATGTAGGCCATCGTGAAGAACGTGACCAGACCGCCGCGGATCTCGCGCACGACGGTCGAGCCGCGCTCGCTGATCTTGAAGTACCGGTCGAGGCCGCTGGAGGGTTCGGTGGTGGTGCTTGCCGACTTCGTCATCGACTGCTCCCGGGTGTCGTTGTCCGGCAGACCCCCGCCGCCGTGAGGATGCCAGACGGCCGGGCGTCGCGACAGGATGACACGCGCGCACCGTACAACAGGAACAATCGCGATCTCGGTTCTGACGACCTGGGCAAATGCCGTTGTTCGCGTCGTTGTTCCTGTCGTTCGGTAACTCGTCCGGGTGCCCAGTAGCCTCGGACCCATGGCCAGACCACGTCGGCAAACCGGGGAGGCGCCCGACGTGCGCCCCCTCGACGTCGACGGCGTTCGTACGGTCGCCATCGGGACGGTGCTCTGGGCCGCCGCCTTCGTCGTGCTTGCCCTGCGACGAGACGACCTCGACGAACTGGGGCAGGGTCTGTGGTTGTGGACATGCTTGGCCGGGGTCGGCCTCGGACTGCTCGGCTTGGAGTACACACGCAAGCGCCGCGACGCCATCGCTCAGGCGCTGCTCGACGAGGAAGCCGATCTGGCCGATGAGCCGGAGCCCGTGGCCGTCGATGAACCGGAGTTGGTCGACGACGCGGAGCCCGAGCCGTACGCGGAGCCCGAGCCGTACGCGGAGCCCGAGCCGTACGCGGAGCCCGAGCCGCATCCCGAACCGGAGCGACTGGACGAGCCGATCGACTCCGACCCACCGGTGCCGGCGCCGACGAGCCGTCGGGCCCGCCGGGCGGCCCGGTCGAACCGGGAGGCGGTCCCGGCGGTCGACACGGAGTTCTTCGGACCGGTCGACGACACCGGCCCGGACGACACGGGTGAGCGGTCGACCGGCGGACGGCGCGCCCGCCGGCATGCGGCGGAGGGGAACGATGCCGCCACCGACGATGGCGGCTACCGCGGCCGACGAAGCCGCCGCTGACGACCTTCCCGCCGTGCCCGCACACGTCGATGAGGGTCAGGGCAGCTCGTTAGCAAAGCTAATGAGCTAGACTAAGGACATGTCCCTTCTCGTACCAGTGACTCGAAGCCAGGCAGAGCTCTCGAGCACCCTGCGGTTGTCCGTGATGCGGCTGTCGCGCCGGCTGCGGGCGGAGCGGAAGGACAACAGCCTGACGCTCACTCAGCTCGCGACACTCGGCACGATGGAACGCCACGGCCCGATGACGCTCGGCGAGCTGGCCGCCCACGAGAAGGTCCAGCCGCCGTCCATGACCCGCATCGTGTCGAAGCTCGAGGAGCGCGGGCTCGCCGTCCGCGAGCCGCACCCGGACGACGGCCGCCTGGTCATGGTGCGGATCACCGGCGAGGCTTCCGCCATGCTGGCGGCCGATCGTCGCCGCCGCGACGCCTGGCTGGCACGCTGGCTGCGTGAACTCGCAGCAGACGAGCTCGAGGCACTACGGCGCGCCGCCCCGGTGCTGGAGAAGCTGGCGCGCTTGTGAGTCCCACGTTCCACTCGCTCACGCAATATCGCGACTACCGGCTGTTCTGGTCCGGCATGGTGGTGTCGAACATCGGCACCTGGATGCAACGGGTGGCGCAGGACTGGCTGGTCCTCGTGACCCTCGGTGGGGGACCCGCCGCCCTGGGCATTGCGACGGGTTTGCAGTTCCTGCCCTTCCTGCTCGTGGCTCCGTTCGGGGGCCTGCTGGCGGACCGGTTCCCGAAACGCCGCCTGCTGATGTTCACCAACGGTTTCCTGGGCCTGGTCGGGCTGATCCTCGGCGTCCTCGTCGTCACCGACACCGCCGAGGTGTGGCACGTCTACGTGCTGGCGTTCCTGCTCGGCACCGGAACCGCACTCGACCACCCCGCCCGCAACACGTATGTGTCCGAGTTGGTCGACGCCGGTGACCTGCCCAACGCCGTCGGCCTGAACAGCGCGTCGTTCAATGCGGCGCGGCTGGTCGGGCCAGCGGCGGCCGGGCTCCTCATCGCCGCTCTCGGTCCAGGGCCGGTGTTCCTGCTCAACGCGCTGACCTTCGTCGCGCCGATCGCCATGCTCATGCTCATCGGCAAAGACGTCGTCGACGAACCCAGGCCGGTCGCACGCGGCGAGCGCCGGCTCGTCGACGGCATCCGTTACGTCCGCAGCCGGCCCGACCTGCTGCTGGTCATGGCGATCATGTTCTTCGTCGGGACGTTCGGCATGAACTTCCAGATGACGACGGCGCTGATGGCCACGAGCGTCTTCGACAAGGGCCCGAGTGAGTACGGCGTCCTCGGCTCGATCATGGCCATCGGCGCGCTGACCGGGTCGCTGCTGGCGGCCCGCCGCGGCGCACCACGCCGCCGTGTCATCGTCGCCATCGCGATGCTCTTCGGCCTCCTCGAGATCCTCGCCGGCCTGACGCCTGCGTACTGGGTATTCGCCGTGTCGCTCGTCCCCCTGGGCATGGCGGCGCTGACCGTCGTCACCACGGCCAACGCATATGTGCAAACCACCGTCGACGCCGACATGCGCGGGCGGGTCATGGCGCTCTACATCATGGTGTTCATGGGCGGGACGCCGTTCGGGGCTCCGGTCATCGGGTGGGTCGCCGACGTGCTGGGCGCACGGTGGTCGCTGCTGGGCGGCGGCATCCTCACCATCGCGGGGACACTGCTCGTCACCTTGCTGCTTGCCCGACGCAATGGTGTCGTGCTGCGGCCGGGACTGCGCCTTCGTTCTTCCGCCCTGGTGAGTGGAAGCGCTCTCAGGGCCGCTAGGGTCGGCATGACGCACGGTACGAAGGGATGAGCATGCTGCCGACCACGTCCACCACCGCCACCGCCGCTCGGCGGTTTCCCGCCGGGTTCGTGTGGGGTGCGGCGACCGCGGCATTCCAGATCGAGGGCTCGACGGCGGCAGACGGGCGAACCGACTCCATCTGGGACACGTTCACCCGGCGGCCGGGTGCCATCGTGGGCGGACACACCGGTGAGCTGGCCACCGACCACTACCGGCGGATGGCCGACGACGTCGCAACGATGGCGGACCTGGGACTGACGGCCTACCGGTTCTCGGTGGCATGGCCCCGGGTTCGTGCGGACGGGGCCGACGTCAACCAGGCGGGGCTCGACTTCTACCGCCGTCTGGTCGACGAGCTGCTGGGCCACGGCATCGCCCCGTGGGCCACGCTCTACCACTGGGACCTGCCGCAGGCGCTCGAGGACCGCGGTGGATGGACATCGCGCGACACGGCCTTCTGGTTCGCGGAGTACGCCGACACCGTCCACGAGGCGCTCGGCGACCGGGTGCAGTACTGGACGACGCTGAACGAGCCGTGGTGCTCGGCCTTCCTCGGCTACGCCGCCGGCGAGCACGCGCCCGGCCGGGCCGAGCCGCGGGCAGCCGTTGCCGCCGCGCACCATCTGCTCTTGGCGCACGGCCTGGGCGCGGCCGCGATCCGGGCCCGGGACCAGGACGGCACGCTCGGCATCACGCTCAACCTCTCGCCGGTCGAGGCCGCGGACCCGGCCGACCCGGTGGACGCCGAGGCGGCTCGCCGGATCGACGGGCTGCAGAACCGGATCTTCCTCGAACCCATCTTCCGGGGGGCATACCCGGCCGACGTCGTCGCCGACCTGGAGCCGTTCGGCCTGTCCGAGCACATCCACGACGGCGATCTCGAGGCGATCTCGGCGCCCCTGGACCTCCTCGGCGTCAACTACTATGTCGGGACGCTGGTGTCCGGGCACACCGACCCGCAGGCGGAACCACCACGGCCGTTGACCTCGGCGGGCCTGCCCCGACCCAACCCGCCGGGCTCGCCGTGGGTGGGCGCCGACCAGGTCAGCTTCCGGTCCCGCGGCCGGCCGGTCACCGCACAGGACTGGGAGATCTACCCCGAGGGGCTCACCACGCTGCTGACCTCCCTGTCGGCGCAGCTGCCGAACGTACCGCTCTACGTCACCGAGAACGGTGCTGCCTACGCCGACCCGGTCGTCGAC
>JBOGDS010000080.1:0-15737 GCA_050743075.1 Jiangellaceae bacterium
CGCCGGCGCCGCGCGCGGATGCCCGCCGCCGCGCCGAGCGACGACGCCGCCGGCTAGCCGAGCGACCGTCCAGTGCGCGGTCTGCGGGCCGTACGGCGACGACGCCTCCTAGACTCGCCTCGTCCACGCGACCCAGCCAGGTAGGAAGATGTCCGCGCCCAACAGCCAGTACGACCCGGTCGAGGTGACCCCGCTGCATCCGGACGAGGTGGCCCGGATGCGGCGCGAGGCGCTCGACGCCATCGGGGCAGCCGGGGACCTCGACATGCTCAAGGAAGTCCGGTTGGGCCATGCCGGCGACCGGTCGCCCCTTGCCCTGGCCAACCGCGAGATCGGTGCGCTGCCACCCCAGGCCCGCAAGGAGGCAGGCCAGCGGGTCGGCGCGGCGCGACGCGACGTGGCCGCGGCACTCGCTGACCGACAGGCGGTCCTGGAGGCCGAGCGCGACGTCCGGGTCCTGGTCGAGGAAGCGGTCGACGTGACGTTGCCGTGGGATCGCGCGCCGCGCGGCGCGCGGCACCCGCTGACCACCATCCAGGAGCGGGTGGGCGACGTCTTCGTCGCCATGGGCTGGGAGATCGCCGAGGGGCCCGAGGCGGAGGCCGAATGGCTGAACTTCGACGCTCTGAACATCGGGCCGGACCACCCGGCACGGACCATGCAGGACACCTTCTTCGTCGGCTCGGAGGAGTCGGGCGTGGTCCTGCGGACGCACACGTCGCCCGTGCAGGCGCGCACCATGCTGGAGCGCGAGCCGCCGATCTACGTCATCTGCCCCGGCCGCACCTTCCGCACCGACGCCCTCGACGCGACGCACACACCCGTCTTCAGCCAGGTCGAAGGGCTGGCGGTCGACGTGGGTCTCACGATGGCGCACCTGAAGGGCACGCTCGACCACTTCGCGGCCGCCATGTTCGGAGACGGCATCACCACCCGGCTGCGCCCGTCGTACTTCCCGTTCACCGAGCCGAGCGCCGAGATGGACCTGCAGTGCTTCGTGTGCCGCGGCGAATCCGTCGGCAACCCGCAGCGGCCGTGCCGCACCTGCTCGTCTGAGGGCTGGATCGAGTGGGGCGGCTGCGGCATTGTCAACCCGCGTGTCCTGGTCGCCTGCGGCATCGACACCGATCGGTACACGGGCTTCGCGTTCGGCATGGGGCTGGAGCGCACGCTGATGTTCCGGCACGGGATCGAGGACATGCGCGACCTGGTCGAGGGCGACGTCCGGTTCGCCCGCGCGTTCGGGACGGAGATCTGATGCTCGTCCCGCTGTCCTGGCTGCGCGAGTACGTCGACCTCTCTCCCGCTGAGAGTGCCCGCGACATCGCGGCCCGGCTGATCCGGGCCGGCCTCGAGGTCGAGACCGTCGACGAGGTCGGAGCCGACATCAGCGGCCCGCTGATCGTGGGACGGGTGCTCATGTTCGCCGACGAGGCCCACTCCAATGGCAAGACGATCCGCTGGTGCCAGGTCGACGTCGGCGAACATGAGCCACGCGGGATCGTGTGTGGGGCGCGGAACTTCGCCGAGGGTGACGTGGTCGTGGTCGCGCTACCAGGGGCGGTGCTCGCCGGTGGGTTCGCGATCACCGCGCGCAAGACCTACGGGCACGTGTCCGACGGCATGATCTGCTCAGCCCGCGAACTGGGGCTGGGCGGCGACCACTCCGGGATCATCGTGCTCCGCCCGGGCGAGGGGTCGCCCGGCGACGATGCGGCCGCTCTCCTGCACCTGCGTGACGACGTGCTCGACATCGCGGTCACCCCCGACCGCGGCTACTGCCTGTCCATCCGCGGGGTGGCCCGTGAGGTCGCGACCGCCTATGGAGTTCCGCTGCACGATCCCGGGGCAGCCGGCCGGCATCAGCGCGTCGAGGCCGAGGCTTCACCGGGATACCCGGTGATCGTCGACGACGCCGACAGGTGCGCCGTCTTCGCCGCCCGGACCGTTACTGGGGCCGACGTCGGCGCCACGACGCCGCGGTGGCTGCAGCGGCGAATCCAGCTCGCGGGAATGCGGCCGATCTCGCTGGCTGTCGATGTCACCAACTACGTCATGCTCGAGCTCGGGCAGCCCATCCACGGATACGACCGGGACGCGCTGTCCGGGCCCATCGTCGTCCGCCGCGCGATCTCCGGCGAGAAGCTGACGACGCTCGACGGGTCCGTCCGCGATCTCGATCCTGACGACCTGCTGATCACCGACGACTCCGGCCCGATCGGTCTGGCCGGGGTCATGGGTGGCGAGACCACCGAGATGGGCACGTCGACCCGGTCGATCGTGATCGAGGCGGCGCACTTCGAAGCCACCGGAGTCGCCCGGACTGCCCGACGGCACCGTCTGCCCAGCGAGGCGTCCAGGCGGTTCGAGCGGGGCGTCGACCCGGCGCTGCCCGCCGTGGCGGCGACCCGGGTGGCCCAGCTGCTGGTCGAGCTGGGTGGCGCTGTGGCAGAGCAGGTCACGACGCTCGTGGGCGTGGTACCCGAGCCGGACGCGGTGGAGATCGACTCAGACCTGCCCACGCGCGTGGTCGGCGTCGAGTACGCCCCGGACGAGGTCGCCGGCCTCCTGGCCGCCGTGGGCGGCCGGGTGACTCCGTTGGAGGCCGGCCGGCTCTCGGTCGTCCCACCTACCTGGCGTCCTGACCTGACCGAGCCGTTCGACCTGGTCGAGGAGGTCGCGCGGCTGCACGGCTACGACGCCATCCCGTCGGCGCTGCCCGTGGCGCCGGCCGGCCGGGGCATCACGTTCGGCCAGCGGCTGCGCCGGCGCATCGAGCGGGCCGTCGCCGCAGCGGGCTACGTCGAGGCGACGTCGTATCCGTTCATGGGCGATGGGGACCTGGACGCGCTCGGCCTGCCGCCGGGCGATGCGCGGCGGCAGGTGCTGCGGCTCGCAAACCCCCTTTCTGACGAGGAGCCCTACCTCCGGACGACGCTCCTGCCAGGTCTGCTTGCGGCCCTGCGCCGCAACGTCGGTCGTGGCGCGACCGACGTCGCGTTGTTCGAATCCGGCCTGGTCTTCCGCCCCGGCCCGGATCCCCTGCCCGTCCCACCGCGGCTGGCCGTGGACCGCCGGCCCACCGACGAGGAGCTCGACATGCTGCTGGCCGCGGTGCCGGGGCAGCCACGCCGACTGGCTGTCGCTGCGGCAGGCGACTGGGAGCCACCGGGTTGGTGGGGATCGTCGCGCCCCGTGTCGTGGGCCGACGCCGTCGAGGCGGCCCGCACCGTGGCGGCGGCGGCCGACGTCGCTCTGACCGTGCGCCGCGACGACCACGCGCCCTGGCATCCGGGGCGCTGTGCGGCGCTCTACGTCGGCGATGCCCTGGTCGGCCACGCGGGCGAGCTGCAACCGCGGGTCGTGTCTGAGCTGGGCCTGCCGGAGCGGACGGTGGCCATGGAGCTGGAGATCGACCGGCTCGGCGCCGTCGACCGGCCGGCGCCGGCACCCGCCGTGTCGACGTACCCGGTGGCGACGCAGGACGTCGCCCTCGTCGTGGCGGCGGACATCCCAGCCGCGGAGGTCGAAGCCGCCCTGTGGGCTGGTGCGGGGGAGCTGCTGGAGTCCGTGCGGCTGTTCGACATGTACTCCGGAGCGCAGATCGGCGAGGGCAGGCGGTCGCTGGCCTACGCGCTGCGTTTCCGTGCGGCTGACCGCACCCTCACCGTCGAGGAGACGACCGCGGCCCGCGACGCCGCCGTGGCCGAGGCCGCCCGCCGGACCGGAGCCGTCCTGCGCCGCTAGATCCCCGGCGCCCGCTCCAACCTCGTGGTCGCAGGCGGACCTCGCTTGCTGCAGCATCGCCAAACGCGCGGATGTCGGTGTTTGGCGACGTTCCAGGTGGCGAGGTCCGGCCAGGACAGCGAGGTCGCGGAGGTGGGGCGATGCCAGGAGTCCGCTCGGGGATGCGGCGATCTGGCCATCGAAGTCGGCGCTCGGAGCTCGATGAGTTGCATGCGATTGCGGAATACCGCATACTCATGCGCCATGGGCATGCGGGTGGCGGTCGCCGGTGCGAGCGGGTACGCGGGCGGGGAACTGCTGCGGCTCGTGCTGGACCACCCGGAGATGGAGGTCGGTGCTGTCACGGCCTACGGCAGCGCCGGCACATCGCTCGCTGAGCACCATCCGCACCTCGCCGGACTCGGAGACCGGGTGCTGGAGGCGACGTCCGGCGAGGCGTTGGCCGGTCACGACGTCCTCTTCCTCGCACTGCCGCACGGAGCCTCGGCGGCCGTGGCGGCCGACGTGCCCGACGACGTCCTGGTCGTGGACTGCGGCGCCGACCACCGGCTTGCCGACCCGGCGGCGTGGCGAGACTTCTATGGCACCGAGCATGCCGGCACGTGGCCGTACGGCCTGCCCGAGATGGTCACACCGGACGGGAAGCAGCGCGACGTGCTGCGGAGGGTTCAGCGCGTCGCCGTCCCCGGCTGCAACGTCACGGCGGTCACGCTCGCCCTCGCACCGGGCCTCGCAGCCGGTGTCGTCGAGCCCGCCGACGTCGTCGCGGTCCTCGCCTGCGGGACATCCGGAGCGGGCAAGGCGCTCGAGAAGCACCTGATTGCCAGCGAGATCCTGGGTGCGGCGATGCCGTATGGCGTGGGTGGCGTGCACCGGCATGTGCCGGAGATCGAACAGAACCTGGCGCGTGCTGCAGGCAGCTCCGTGACCCTGTCGTTCACGCCCACCTTGGTGCCGATGTCTCGGGGGATCCTGGCCACCGTGACGGCACGGCTGGTGCCCGGCACGGACGGCCCGTCCGCGCGGGCGGCGTGGGGGGACGCGTACGCCGACGAGCCGTTCGTCCGCCTCCTGCCCGAAGGCCGGTGGCCCTCGACGGCGGCGGTGCTCGGTGCCAACACCGCGCACGTCCAGGTGACGGTCGACGAACGGGCCGGCCGCGTCGTCGCCGTCGTAGCGATCGACAACCTGACGAAGGGCACCGCGGGCACAGCCTTGCAGAGTGCGAACATCGCCCTCGGCCTGCCCGAGACCCTGGGCCTGCCGGTCAACGGGATCGCACCGTGAGTGTGACGGCGGCGCGCGGGTTCCGCGCCAGCGGTGCCACGGCCGGGCTCAAGGCGAGCGGCAAGCCGGATGTCGCGCTGGTCGTCAACGACGGCCCGCGGTTCGACGCGGCCGCGGTCTTCACGGCGAACCGGTGCAAGGCCAACCCCGTGCTCTGGACCGAGCGGGCCGTCCGCGACGGCCGGCTGGCCGCGGTCGTGCTCAACTCCGGTGGGGCCAACTGCTTCACCGGGCCGGCTGGGTTCCAGACGACACATGCCAGCGCCGAGCTCGTCGGCGCGCTGGTCGGAACCGGCGCGATCGACGTCGCGGTCTGCTCGACCGGCCTGATCGGCGAACTGCTCGACCGGCCGAAGCTCGAGGAGGGCATCAGCAAGGCGGCGGCGACGCTGGCCACGGGCGGGGGTGTCGATGCGGCCACGGCGATCATGACGACCGACACGCAGCCCAAGGAAGCCGTGGTGGCGGGCGGCGGCTGGGTGGTCGGCGGCATGGCCAAGGGTGCAGGCATGCTGGCGCCAGCGCTGGCGACGATGCTCGTCGTGCTCACGACCGATGCGATGGCGGCCGGCCCGGTGCTCGAACAGGCCCTGCGCAATGCCACCAGGACGACGTTCGACCGCCTCGACACCGACGGTTGCATGTCGACCAACGACACGGTCCTTCTGCTGAGCAGCGGCGCTTCCGGCGTGACACCCGACGAAGCGGACCTGACCGCTGCCGTGACCCGGCTGTGTGCGGACCTGGCCGGCCAGCTCCTGGCCGACGCCGAAGGCGCTCATCACGAGATTGCCGTCGAGGTGCGACACGCGGCCAGCGAGGACGACGCCCTCGCAGCGGCACGGTCGGTCGCCCGGAGCAACCTGTTCAAGTGCGCCGTCTTCGGCGGCGACCCCAACTGGGGTCGCGTGCTCGCCGCGATCGGGACGACCGCCGCCGTGTTCGACCCCGCTGCCGTCGACGTCGCGATCAACGGCGTCTGGGTCTGCCGGGACGGCGGCCTCGGCGACCCCCGGGACGGCGTCGACCTGTCGGCGAGGGACGTGTCCGTGACCGTCGACCTCAAGGCCGGCGAGGCCAGCGCCACGGTCCTCACGACCGACCTCACCCACGACTACGTCCGCGAGAACTCGGCGTATTCGACATGACCACCGTCGTCGACCACACCGAGGCGCTGGCCAAGGCCGCCAACCTGGTGGAGGCGCTGCCTTGGCTGGAGCGGTTCCACGGCACGGTCGTCGTGGTCAAGTACGGCGGCAACGCGATGACCGACCCAGCCCTGCTGGACGCCTTCGCCGACGACGTCGTGTTCCTGCGGCTCGCCGGGATCCGGCCCGTCGTCGTGCACGGCGGCGGCCCGCAGATCTCGGCCATGCTCGGTCGGCTCGGCATCCAGAGCGAGTTCCGGGGCGGACTGCGGGTCACGACGCCCGAGGCGATGGACGTCGTGCGGATGGTGCTCGTCGGTCAGATCGGCCGGGATCTGGTCGGACGGGTGAACCACCACGGCCCGCTGGCGGTCGGTCTCTCCGGCGAGGACGCGGGACTGTTCACGGCCCGCCGGCAGGGTGCCGTCGTCGATGGCCAGGACGTCGACATCGGCCTGGTCGGGGACGTAGCTGAGGTTCGGCCGGAACCGGTGCTCGACCTGCTGGGCGCCGGCCGGATCCCGATCGTGTCGTCGGTGGCACCGGACCCGGACGGCATCGTGCACAACGTCAATGCCGACACAGCGGCCGCGGCGCTCGCCGTGGCCCTCGGGGCGCAGAAGCTGGTGGTTCTGACCGACGTGGCCGGGCTGTACCGGAACTGGCCGGACGATCCGCAGCTGGTCAGCGAGATCGGTGCCGACGAGTTGTCAACGCTGCTTCCTGGGCTGGACAGCGGAATGGTCCCCAAGATGGCGGCCTGCCTGCTTGCCGTCCGCGGCGGCGTGCCGGAGGCGACTGTCGTCGACGGCCGGTTGCCTCATGCGCTACTCGCCGAGGTCTTCACCGACGCCGGGGTGGGCACGATGGTGGTGCCGTCATGAACCTCCTCGACCGGTACGAGGGCGCGCTGATGGCCACGTTCGGACGGCCGCGACGCGTGCTTGTCCGCGGCGACGGCTGCTACGTGTGGGACGAGGACGGGCACCGGTACCTCGACCTGCTCGGGGGGCTGGCCGTGAATGCGCTGGGGCACGCGCACCCGGCGCTGACCAAGGCCGTGACATCCCAGCTGGAGACGCTTGGGCACGTCTCCAACTTCTTCGCCACCGAGCCGCAGATCGAGCTCGCCGAACGGCTGCTCGCTCTGGCCGGCGCCGAGGGCAGGGTCTTCTTCACCAACTCCGGCGCAGAGGCGGTCGAGGCCGCCTTCAAGATCACCCGCCGGACCGGGCGTTCCAAGATCGTCGCCGCCGAGGGCGGTTTCCACGGCCGGACCATGGGCGCGCTCGCACTGACGGCCAAGGCCGTGATGCGCGACCCGTTCCAGCCGTTGCCCGGCGACGTCGGCCATGTCCCGTACGGCGACGCCGCTGCGCTCGCCGACGCCGTGGACGACCAGACCGCTGCCGTCGTGCTCGAACCGGTCCAAGGCGAGAGCGGCGTCCGGGTGCCGCCCGACGGCTACCTGGCCGCAGCGCGGGCGATCACCTATCACCACGGCGCCCTGCTGGTGGTCGACGAGGTCCAGACCGGCATCGGTCGCACGGGGGAGTGGCTCGCGTACCACCGAGACGACGTCGTCCCCGATGTGGTCACCGTGGCGAAAGGACTCGGCGGCGGCTTCCCGATCGGTGCCTGTCTCGCGCTCGGCCCGGCGGCAGGCCTGCTGGGCCCGGGGTCGCACGGGTCGACGTTCGGCGGCAACCCGGTCGCAGCGGCCGCCGGGCTGGCTGTGCTCGACGCCATCGAGGACGGCGACCTGCTGGCGAACGTCCGCACCGTGGGCGAGCGGCTGCGGTCCGGCGTCGTCGGGCAGCCGCTCGTCGCGGGCATCCGCGGGCGCGGCCTCCTACTCGCGGTCGAGTTGACCGCACCTGTCGCCCCGGACGTTGCAGCAGCGGCACTCGAGGCCGGCTTCGTCGTCGACGCCGTGACGGCCGACGCGATCCGCCTCGCGCCGCCGCTGATCCTGACTGCGGCGCAGGCCGACGAGTTCCTGGCCGCGCTGCCGCACATCCTGGACACCGTCGGGAAGAAGGTCTGAATGCTCCGCCATTTCCTGCGCGACGACGACCTGTCGCCGATCGAGCTCACCGACGTGCTCGATCTCGCGGACGCGATGAAGGTCGACCGCTACGGTCACCAGCCACTGGCCGGTCCGCAGGCCGTCGCCGTGATCTTCGACAAGCCGTCGACCCGGACCCGGGTGTCGTTCAGCGTCGGCATCGCCGAGCTGGGCGGGTACCCGCTGGTGATCGACGCGCAGTCGACCCAGCTCGGCCGTGGTGAGCCGATCCAGGACACGGCACGGGTGCTCGATCGGCAATGCGCCGCGATCGTGTGGCGCACGTTCGAGCAGTCGCGGTTGGAAGACATGGCGGCGGCGGCGCGAGTTCCGGTCGTGAACGCGCTGACCGACACGTACCACCCGTGCCAGCTCCTCGCCGACCTGCAGACCGTCCGCGAGCGGAAGGGCACGCTCGCCGGGCTCACGCTCACTTACGCCGGCGACGGCGCCAACAACATGGCGCACTCGTACCTGCTGGCCGGCGCCGCGGCCGCGATGCACATACGTGTCGCGTCGCCGGCGGGCTTCGCGCCGGACCCGGAGATCCTGGCGCGGGCAGCGAAGATCGCCGAGACGAGCGGCGGTTCCGTCGCCCATGTCACCGATCCGTACGACGGCTTCGCGGGCGCCGACGTCGTCGCGACCGACACCTGGGTGTCGATGGGCCAGGAGGGCGAGGTGGCCGGCCGGGTCGCGCCGTTCGTCCCGTTTGCCATCACCGCCGCGGCGATGGCAGCCGCGGCTGCCGACGCGATCGTCCTGCACTGCCTGCCTGCGTACCGGGGCAAGGAGATCGCCGCCGAGGTGCTCGACGGGCCGGCAAGCGCCGTGTGGGACGAGGCCGAGAACCGCCTGCACGCCCAGAAGGCGCTGCTCAACTGGCTACTCCAGAGGAGCGAATCATGACGACGACAGCTACGCCCACGACCCGGGTGGCCCGCCACCGGCGGATCGCCGAAGTCCTGACCCGATCGCCGGTGCGGTCGCAGACGGAGCTGGCCGGGTTGCTCGCCGGTGACGGCATCGCCGTCACCCAGGGCACGCTCTCCCGCGACCTGGACGAGCTCGGAGCCGTCAAGGTCCGGGACTCTGCGGGCGACCTGGTGTATGCGCTGCCCGGTGAGGGTGGGGACCGGACTCCGCGGGCCGCCGCGCCGACGGCGATCGACGCCCGGCTGGTGCGTGTCTGCGAGGAGGTCCTGGTCTCCGCCAAGTCGTCGGCCAACCTGGTCGTACTGCGAACGCCGCCCGGCGCCGCGCAGTATCTGGCGTCTGCCATCGACCATGCGGCGCACGCGCACATCGTGGGAACGATTGCCGGCGACGACACCGTCCTGGCCGTCACCACCGACCCTGGCGGCGGTGACGAGGTCGCGGCGTGGTTCCTCGCCATCGCCGAAGGCGCCACGCCACCCACCCTGTCCCCACGGAGCACCCTGTGACCGAGCGCGTCGTCCTCGCCTACTCCGGAGGCCTGGACACCTCTGTCGCCATCGGCTGGATCGCCGCACGCACCGGCGCCGACGTCGTCGCAGTCAGCGTCGATGTGGGGCAGGGCGGGGAGGACCTCGACACCGTGCGCAAGCGCGCGCTGGCATGCGGCGCCGTCGAGTCGTACGTCGCCGACGCCCGAGACGAGTTCGCCGAGGACTACTGCCTGCCCGCGTTGAGGGCCAACGCACTCTACATGGACCGGTACCCGCTGGTCTCCGCGCTGTCCCGGCCCGTGATCGTCAAGCACCTCGTCGCGGCGGCCCGTGAACACGGCGCCTCCGTCGTCGCACACGGCTGCACAGGCAAGGGCAACGACCAGGTTCGCTTCGAGGTGGGCATCGGCACGCTGGCGCCCGACCTGCGCTGCCTGTCACCGGTGCGCGACCTTGCGCTGACCAGGGACAAGGCCATCGAGTACGCCGAGAAGCACGACCTGCCGATCGAGACCAGCAAGAAGAACCCGTTCTCGATCGACCAGAACGTCTGGGGGCGTGCCGTCGAAACCGGGTTCCTGGAGGACATCTGGAACGGGCCGACCGAGGACGTCTACTCCTACACGGCGTCGCCCGCGGTGGCGCGGAACCCCGACGAGGTCGTCATCACGTTCGAGGGTGGCAGCCCGGTGGCCATCGACGGGACGTCGGTCACGCCGCTGCAGGCGATCTCCGTGCTGAACCGGCGGGCCGGAGCGCAGGGCGTGGGGCGGCTCGACATGGTCGAGGATCGGCTGGTCGGTATCAAGAGCCGGGAGGTGTACGAGGCGCCGGGGGCGGTCACGCTGATCACGGCCCACCAGGAGCTGGAGAACGTCACCGTCGAACGCGACCTGGCCAGGTTCAAGCGCGGTGTCGACCAGCGGTGGGCCGAGCTGGTGTACGACGGGTTGTGGTCGTCGCCGCTTCGGCACGCACTGAGCACGTTCGTCGACGACGCCAATGCGCAGGTGTCCGGCGACATCCGGATGACCTTGCACGGCGGCCGGGCCGTCGTCACGGGCCGGCGGTCGGAGCAGAGCCTGTACGACTTCGGCCTGGCCACCTATGACACCGGCGACACCTTCGACCAGTCGTTGGCGAAGGGCTTCATCGAGCTGTGGGGGTTGCCGTCCAAGCTGGCAGCCACACGCGACCTGCGGCATGGCTGAGCGCGTACCGCCGGCGACTGGAGGGTTTTCCGCCCCTCCGGGGGGCTCGAAGGGCGGAGAACCCTCCAGTGGTGGCCTGTGGGGCGGGCGGTTCGGAGGCTCCAGTACGGCTGAGGCACTGGCTGCCTTGTCCCGCTCGACCCACGTCGACTGGCGGCTGGCGCTGTACGACGTCACCGGTTCGAAGGCGCACGCGCTTGTCCTGCACCAGGCACGGCTGCTCGACGACGCCGAGCTGACGGCCACGCTCACCGGGCTCGACGCGTTGGGGGACGACGTGGCGGCCGGCACGTTCCTCCCCGGGCCGGCCGACGAGGACGTCCACACAGCGCTGGAGCGCGGACTGATCGAGCGAGTGGGCCCTGTGCTCGGCGGCAAGCTGCGGGCCGGACGGTCGCGCAACGACCAGGTCGCCACGCTGCTGCGGCTCTACCTGCGCGATGCGGCTCGGTCGGTGACGGGCCTCGTCCTGGACCTGGTCGACGCGCTCGCACTGCACGCGGACCGGCACCTGGGCGTGGCAATGCCGGGCCGCACCCACATGCAGCACGCCCAGCCGGTGTTGCTGTCGCACCACCTGCTGGCGCACGCGTGGGCATTGCTGCGCGACGTGGACCGGCTGCGTGACCTGGACCGCCGGGCCGACGCGTCGCCGTACGGTTCCGGTGCTCTGGCCGGGTCGTCACTGGGTCTGAATCCGGAGTTCGTCGCCGAGGTCCTCGGCTTCTCCCGGGCGGTCGAGAACTCGATCGACGGTACGGCGTCGCGTGACCTCGCGGCCGAGATGGCCTTCGTCCTGGCCATGATCGGTGTGGACGTGTCGAGGCTGGCCGAGGAGATCGTCCTGTGGGCGACCCGGGAGTTCTCGTTCGTCGAGCTCGACGACGCGTGGGCGACGGGGTCGTCGATCATGCCTCAGAAGAAGAATCCCGACGTGGCCGAGCTGGCGCGCGGTAAGGCCGGGCGCCTGGTCGGCAACCTCACCGGCCTGCTCACGATGCTGAAGGGGCTGCCGCTTGCGTACAACCGCGACCTCCAGGAGGACAAGGAGCCGATCTTCGACTCGGTCGACACGCTGACGGTCCTCCTGCCGGCGTTCATCGGCATGGTGCGTACGTTGCAGTTCGCCACGACCCGGATGGAGGAGCTGGCGTCGCAAGGATTCTCGCTGGCCACTGACGTGGCTGAGTGGCTGGTGCGAGAGGGCATCCCGTTCCGGGAGGCGCACGAGATCGCCGGGGGGTGTGTGCGGCTGGGTGAGCAGCGCGGCGTGGAGCTCTGGGATCTCAGCGATGCCGACCTGGCGTCGGTGTCGCCGTATCTGCGCCCCGCCGTGCGCTCCGTGCTCACGGTGCAGGGTTCGCTGGCGTCGCGGTCGGCCACGGGCGGGACGGCACCGGGTCGGGTCGCGGAGCAGCTTGACGCCGTCCGCACGGCCGTGGAGGCGCGGCGTTCCTGGGTCTCGCCCACGTGATCCTGGAGAGGGGATTCTTCGACCGGCCCGTCCTCGACGTCGCACCGGGGTTGCTGGGGTGTGTCGTCTCGAACGGCGCCGTGGCCGTCCGGCTCACCGAGGTGGAGGCCTACGACGGCGCCGACGACCCGGGATCGCACGCCTTCCGCGGGCGCACGCCGCGCAACGAGGTGATGTTCGGGCCGCCGGGGCATCTGTACGTGTACTTCACCTACGGCATGCACTGGTGCGCCAACCTGGTGTGCGGCGAGGTGGGCCGGGCGAGCGCGGTCCTGCTCCGTGGCGGCGACGTGGTCGACGGCGTCGAGGAGGCACGTCGGCGGCGCCCGACGGCACGAAGCCACGTCGATCTGGCCCGTGGTCCGGCCCGCCTGGCGACCGCACTGGGCCTGAGTCGAGCCGACAATGGCGCCGACGTCTGCGATCCTGCGTCCTCCGTGCTGGTGTCGACCGGTGTCGGCGGAACCGCGGTGCGGAGCGGGCCGAGGGTCGGGCTCGCCCGGGCGGCCGACCGGCCCTGGCGGTTCTGGCTGGACGGGGAGCCCACCGTGTCGCCGTACCGCGCCCGCGTGCCGAGGCGCCGTCATTAGGGTTGGCCAGGTGGCGGAGATCCTCGACGAGCTGCGGTGGCGCGGGCTGGTGGCGCTGTCCACTGACGACGTCGCGCTGGATGCTGCGCTGGCGGCCGGCCCGGTCACGTACTACTGCGGCTTCGACCCCACCGCTCCCAGCCTGCACCACGGCCATCTGGTCCAGTTGCTGACCGCCCGGCGCCTCCAGTTGGCCGGTCACCGGCCGCTCGCCTTGGTTGGCGGGTCGACCGGCCTGATCGGCGACCCCAACCCGGACCGGGAACGAATGCTGAACGACCCGGAGGTGGTGGCCGGCTGGGTGGAGCTGATCAAGCGCCAGGTCGAGCCGTTCTTCGACTTCGACGGCCCGAACGCCGCGCGCGTGGTCAACAACCTGGACTGGACTGCTCCGCTGAGCGCCATCGAGTTCTTACGCGACGTCGGCCAGCACTTCCGGGTCAACAAGATGCTCGCCAAGGAGGCGGTCAGAGCCCGGCTCGACTCCGAGATCGGCATCGGTTACCCGGAGTTCAGCTACCAGATCTTGCAGGCACTGGACTACCTGGAGCTGCACCGCCGGCACGGCTGCACGCTGCAGACCGGGGGCAGCGACCAGTGGGGCAACCTCACCGCCGGCGTCGACCTCATCCGGCGGGTCGAGGGGCAGGCGGTCCACGCGTTCGCGACTCCGTTGCTGGCGAAGGCCGACGGCACCAAGTACGGCAAGACCGCAGGCGGTGCCGTGTGGCTCGACCCGGGCCTGCTCGCGCCGTACGGCTTCTACCAGTTCTGGCTCAACCTGGACGACGCCGACGTGCCGAGTCATCTGCGGATCATGAGCTTCCGGTCGCGCGAGGAGATCGAGGCGTTGGAGAAGCAGACGGCGGACCATCCGGCGGCCCGAGCGGGGCAACGAGCCCTGGCAGAGGAACTGACGACCCTGGTACACGGTGCCGAGGAGACCGCCAAGGTGGTGGCTGCGTCGCGGGCCCTGTTCGGGCAGGGATCACTGGAGGACCTGGACGAGCGCACGCTCGGCGCCGCCCTTGCCGAGACGTCGTTCGTCCGGGTCGAAGCGGGCGCCGAGCTGCCGTCGTACGTCGACCTGTTCGTTGCCACCGGCCTGGTGCGGTCGCGGTCCGCGGCGCGGCGGGCGATCGCCGAGGGCGGAGCCTACGTCAACAACACCCGGGTCGAACCGTCGACCGAACCCGAGACGCCGCTGCCGGAATCTGAGCTGCTGCACGGGCGTTGGATCATCATGCGGCGGGGCAAGCGAACCGTCGGTGCGGCCGAGGTGGTCCGCTGACCGCCGGTCGCCCAGCTCTTGACCTGGTCGACGGGTGAGCACGGCCGCGTGTGTCGGGAGTCACGACAACACAACTTGACGTGCCTGCCGCACGAACCGTAGGTTTCTCCACGGCTCACGGGGGAGCGGGACGCCACGTCGGCGGCCGGTCCGTGGGCACCCGCCCTTCGAGCTCTTCCCGGACCGTGTCCTGGCCCGAGTGGACGACGTTGTGCGGCCGGCGCTGGCGGGCATCCAGGTTTGACCCGGGGTGCCCGGATGGGCTAAGTTAAGTGAGTTGCCCCGAGAACTGCCCTGGCGGGCTGACTTGGTGTGCGTCCGATCCTTGAGAACTCAACAGCGTGCCAAATAATTGTCGATGCCAAATTGACACCCCGTCCGCGGTGAGCCTTCGTGCTCGTCGCGATGGGTTCCTTTGGTAAGACGGATGACATTTATGTCAGCCGTTCTTGCCGGGGTTGTTCTTTTCTCATGTGTCGACGTCCTCGACGTTCACCTCTTCGGTGGCGCCGAGATGTCATATGACCTTGATGGAGAGTTTGATCCTGGCTCAGGACGAACGCTGGCGGCGTGCTTAACACATGCAAGTCGAGCGGAAAGGCCCCTTCGGGGGTACTCGAGCGGCGAACGGGTGACTAACACGTGGGTAACCTGCCCTTGGCTCTGGGATAACCCCGGGAAACCGAGGCTAATACCGGATACGACACGCGACTGCATGGTCTGCGTGTGGAAAGGATTCCGGCCAGGGATGGACTCGCGGCCTATCAGCTAGTTGGTGGGGTAATGGCCCACCAAGGCGACGACGGGTAGCCGGCCTGAGAGGGCGACCGGCCACACTGGGACTGAGACACGGCCCAGACTCCTACGGGAGGCAGCAGTGGGGAATATTGCGCAATGGGCGAAAGCCTGACGCAGCAACGCCGCGTGAGGGATGACGGCCTTCGGGTTGTAAACCTCTTTCAGCTCCGACGAAGCCTTCGGGTGACTGTAGGAGCAGAAGAAGCACCGGCTAACTACGTGCCAGCAGCCGCGGTAATACGTAGGGTGCGAGCGTTGTCCGGAATTATTGGGCGTAAAGAGCTCGTAGGCGGCTTGTTGCGTCCGCTGTGAAAGCCCGGGGCTTAACCCCGGGTCTGCAGTGGATACGGGCAGGCTAGAGTTCGGCAGGGGAGACTGGAATTCCTGGTGTAGCGGTGAAATGCGCAGATATCAGGAGGAACACCGGTGGCGAAGGCGGGTCTCTGGGCCGATACTGACGCTGAGGAGCGAAAGCGTGGGGAGCGAACAGGATTAGATACCCTGGTAGTCCACGCCGTAAACGTTGGGCGCTAGGTGTGGGATCCCTTCCACGGGTTCCGTGCCGCAGCTAACGCATTAAGCGCCCCGCCTGGGGAGTACGGCCGCAAGGCTAAAACTCAAAGGAATTGACGGGGGCCCGCACAAGCGGCGGAGCATGTGGATTAATTCGATGCAACGCGAAGAACCTTACCT
>JBOGDS010000081.1:0-15481 GCA_050743075.1 Jiangellaceae bacterium
GTTGCGCATCTTGCCCGTCTGACCTATAGGCCGGCCTGGACGGCCGACTGCGCCGTCCCGACCGGACCTCGCTGGCTGTACCGGCGCCATTCGCTGGGATCTGCTGGTTTGGCGACGTTTCAGCCGGCGAGGTCCGACTTCCGGGCCTGACCCTCCACGGCAGGCGTTCACCGACATCGCGGCGCGCCCGTCGTTGACATGGTCCCCGACGGTCACGACCGACTACAGCGCCGAGCAGGGAGCCCAGGCCACCCGCCGGCTGGTCACGCGCGGCAGCACAGCCCGACCGCCGGGCTGACCGCCTGGGCGTTGCGTAGCGGGGGCGGGACTCGAACCCGCGACACCACGATTATGAGCCGTGTGCTCTAACCACCTGAGCTACCCCGCCGCCGTTCGGCGCCACGTGGACGGCCGACGCCGAGCAGAGCCCCAACACGGAATCGAACCGTAGACCTTCTCCTTACCATGGAGACGCTCTGCCGACTGAGCTATTGGGGCGAGCCGCTGACGAGGGTACACAATGCGTGGGACCGACGAGAAACTCGTTCGCAGGGAGGAGGTGAGCCTCGACATGGCCTACGAGGTGCTGACGACGGTGATCCTCAGCCTGCACTTCGCATGGCTGGTCTACCTGGCGGCAGGCGGCTTCCTGGCCTGGCGCTGGCCGTGGGCGATCTGGCCGCACGTGGCCGCGGCCGCCTGGGGTGCCGCACTGGTTCTCGCCGGGTTGGACTGCCCGCTCACCGCCGCGGAGGACTGGTCCCGCCGGCAGGCGGGCGGGGCAGGCGTATCGACTGGCTTCATCGACCGCTACGTCGAGGGCGTCATCTACCCGGAGCGCTACACGGGCGTGCTGCAAGTCTTGGTCGCGCTGGTCGTCGCCGTGTCCTGGGCCGGCGCCCATCTGTTGGCACGCCGCCGGCGGTTGCCCTACGAGAGCAAGCGCACCACGGCGGTGTAGGCGTGGGCCCAGAGCGGCGGGTTGAACGGCCCGGAGAACCGGGTGACGACGAACCGGCCAGAATGTCGGCTCCCCCCGAGGCCGAGCCATCCGAGCCACGGCGGGAGATCTTCCGAGGCGACCACCGCCGCGCAGAGCACGGCCAAGGCGCCGTATCCCGCGACCATGTGGATGACGTAGAGCGAGCTGGCCCACGCGTCCAGGGGCCGGCCGCGCCCGAGGATGTGCACCGCCCGGACGGCTGCACGTCGTCGACTCGCGCCCCCTGGCCCGCCTTGGCACGCTGAACTGCTCCACAAAGCTGGGCATAACGCCCGCGAATGCGACGGTTCAGCGTGCCATGCACGACAGTTCAGCGTGCCATGCACGGGCGCGACGCACCTGGGTGAGCGCCCTCAGGCCCACGCCCAGCGGACCACGACCGTGACCGAGATCTCCTGCCGGCCGCTTTGATGGAGAGATCGGCCATCGGCGCCGCGGCCGCCATCCGGCGCAGGACCGGGGCCGTGTCCAAGCGCACGCGGCACGCCACCGTGGCGATCACCAGCGGCGTTACTCGCACCTGGTCCGCCACACCGGCCAGCAGGCCGCGAGCACGGTCGCCCGACGCGGGGGCGCGACGTCATAGAGGCCGCGACCATGATCCCTGGCACTCTTCTTGCGTCGGCGCCCCTGCCGACGGGTCGCCGCCCCGACGATCGTGGCCCTGACCGGCGTTTCGGCTGGTCAGGGCCACGGGTGGCAGGTGTTGGATTCGAACCAACGTAGGCGAAGCCGACGGATTTACAGTCCGCTCCCTTTGGCCACTCGGGCAACCTGCCTGGGTCGTCGGGCACGGGCCCGACGGGCTGAGAGGATACCGGAGGTCGTGAGACTGTCTGCAATCGAGCGTACGGCAGCGATGGAAGGAGTACGAAGTGGCGGGCGATTCCTCGTTCGACGTCGTCAGCAAGATCGACCGGCAGGAGGTCGACAATGCGCTCAACCAGGTGTCCAAGGAGATCGGGCAGCGCTTCGACTTCCGCGGCACCGATGCCGCCATCCGGTGGGCCGGCGAGTACGGCCTGGAGATGGAGGCGTCGGCTGAGGACCGGGTCAATGCGGTGCTCGACGTGCTCAAGGACAAGCTGGTCAAGCGGGGCGTCTCGCTCAAGGCGCTTGACGCCGGCGAACCACGGGTCTCGGGCAAGCTCTACAAGATCGGGGCAACGCTCCAGAACGGGCTCACCCAGGAGCAGGCCAAGAAGATCACCAAGGCGATCCGGGACGAGGGACCGAAGGGCGTGAAGTCCCAGGTCCAGGGTGAGGAGGTCCGGGTCTCCGCGAAGAAGAAGGACGACCTGCAAGCTGTCATCGCCCTGCTCAAGCAGCAGGACTTCGACTTCGCCGTCCAGTTCGTCAACTATCGCTGAGGCTGGGGGCCCTCCTCGACTTGTCATGCCTGACAGCTCGGGCGGAGCCTGGGACGAGGTGAGGCCGGGCTGGCAGCGACAGATGTCAGCGGCGGTAGCCGGCCAGCGCCTCGAGGCGGGCGATCCGCTCGGACATCGGTGGGTGCGACGCGAACAGCTTGGCCAGCCCCTGCGCGCGGAACGGGTTGGCGATCATCAAATGGCTAGTGGCCACCAACTCGCGGTCGGGTGGGAGCGGCAGCTGGCGGGTCCCCATCTCCAGCTTGCGCAGTGCGCTCGCAAGGGCCAACGGGTCTCCGGTCAGCCGGGCGCCGTCGGCGTCGGCCTCGAACTCGCGCGAACGGCTGATGGCGAGCTGGATCACCGAGGCCGCCACCGGTCCCAGCACCATGAACAGCAGCGCGCCGAGCGGCCCTGGGCCGCCGCCTCCGTCGTCGTCGCCGCGCGGCAGGAAGAAGGCGAAGTTGGCCAGGAACATCACCGCGCTGGCGAGCGCACCGGCGACGGACGAGGTGAGGATGTCGCGGTTGTAGACATGGGCCAGCTCATGTCCCAGGACCGCCCGCAACTCGCGCTCGGTGAGCCCCGCGAGGATCCCCTGCGTACAGCAAACCGCGGCGTTCGACGGGTTGCGCCCGGTGGCGAACGCGTTCGGCGCCTGGGTGGGGCTCACGTACAGCCTCGGCATCGGTTGGCGCGCCGACGTCGACAGCTCGCGGACGACGCGGTACATCACGGGCTGCTCTGCCTCGCTGACCGGGTAGGCCCGCATCGAGCGAAGCGCGATCTTGCCGCTGTTGAAGTACGCATAGCCGTTGGTGGCAAGAGCCACAACCAGCGCGATCCACAGGCCGGTCGTACCGAAGAGAGAGCCGACGAACAGGATGAGCGCAGACAGCAGGCCGAGCAGGGCCGCGGTCTTCACTGCGTTGCGGTGCACGTGTACCTCTCGTGATGGTCCAACGGGCGCCGGGCGTCGTCACGGCTGCCGCATCCTGAGAAACGTACCGCCGATCTCCGGCGTTCCCGAACCGCGCCGGCTCAGCCCAGCAGACCGGCGCTCACCTCCGCCAGGCCCAGGACGAGCTGCGGCAGGACCGAAAAGGCGGCACCGGCGGCCAGCACGAGCCCGACCGCAAGACCGGAGGGCGCCGGCACGTCGTACGAGACCGCCTGCCGGCCGGGCACCGGGGCCGCGAACAGCAGTGCAGCCCACCGCAGGTAGTACGCCAGCGCTATCACGGTGTTGACGGCGACCGCGACCGCCAGCCAGCCGGCCCCACCGGACACCGCGGAGTCGATCACGACGACTTTGGCCCACAGCCCGGCGACGCCCGGGGGCAGGCCGGCGAGGGCCAGCAGGCCGAACGCCAACGCCGCCGCGCTGGCCGGCTCGGTGTAGGCCAGGCCGCGGTAGTCGTCGATCAGGCCCGACGGCCGGTGTCTCGACACGACGACCACGACGCCGAACGCCGCGAGGTTGACGACCGCATAGACGCACACGTACGCGACGACGGCGGAAAGCGCGTCGCCGAACCGGCCGCCCGCCACGCCGGTCGACGCCACCGCCAGCGGCACCAGCATGTAGCCCGACTGGGCAATCGACGACCACGCGAGCAGCCGCACCGCGCCCCGCTGGCGGAGCGCCGCGAGGTTGCCCAACGTCATCGTCGCGACCGCGATCGCCGCAATAACCGGCGCCCAGACATCGGCGTACGCGGGGAAGCCCTGCCCGACCACGACGACGATCCCGACGATCCCCGCAGCCTTCGACACCACCGAGAGATAGGCGGCGACGACAACCGGTGCGCCGGTGTACGTGTCCGGCACCCAGAAGTGGAAGGGGACGGCCCCCACCTTGAAGGCGAGACCGACGAGCGTGAGCACGACACCGGCCGTCGCTACCGAGGTCCGGTTCGCCGGGTCGGCGAGAGCGGCGGCGATCCGGTCCAGGTGCAGCGAGCCGGTCGCGCCGTACACCAGGCTGACGCCGTAGAGCATGACGGCCACCGAGACGACCGACACCAGGAAAAACGTCAATGCCGCCTCGGCCCCCCGCGCGTCGCGCCGGCGCAGCCCGACCAGGGCGAACGCCGGCAACGAGAGCACCTCGAGGGCGACGACGATCGTGGCCAGGTCGCGGGCCGCGGCGAGGACCAGAGCGCCGGTGGCCGACGCGAGGACGAGGAAGCCGGTTTCACCCCCTGGCAGCCCGTCCGGTGTGCCGACGTCGGTGTGCGCCAGGAGCAGCACGACCAGCGTGCCGACGAGCACGACGGCCTGGAAGACGAGCGTGAGCTGGTTGACGACGTACGAGCAGGACTCGAGCGCGCCGCCGTCGACGCAGAACGTGCCCCGCACGTCGCCCCAGAGCACGCCCACCACGGCCAGCGCAGCCAGAGTGCCGGCAACGCCGACGCCGGTGAGGACCGCTGCCGCACGGCGCGGAAGCCACAGGTCCGCGACGAGCACGGCCAGGGCCGCCCCGCCCACCAGCACGGCCGGGCCGACGGTGAGCCAGTCGACCCCCTGCGCGGTCATGGCCCGCCTCCGGACAGGATCGCCCGGACGGCAGGGTCGACCACGGTGAGGACGAGCCCCGGCCAGACACCGAGCAGCAGCGTGAGCGCGACCAGCGGTCCCCACGACGCCGCCTCGAGCCGCGTCACGTCACCGAGCACAGGCAGCGTGGGACCGATCGTGTCGGCTCCCTGGCAGACGCGCCGGACGGTCACCAGCAGGTACCACGCCGTCAGGACGAGCCCGACGATTGCAACGGCCAGCAGACCGAGGAAGTACGGCCGGTCCAGCAGCTCCGATGGTTGGAACGCACCGATCAGCGCCAACAGCTCGCCCCAGAACCCGGCCAGCCCCGGCAGCCCGAGGGAGGCGATGGCACCGAACGCGAGCAGGACCCCGAGCCTGGGCAGCCGTGCATAGAGACCGCCACCGAGCTCGTCGAAGTCGCTGGTGCCGTGCCGGTCCTTGATCGCACCGGACAGGAAGAAGAGCAGGCCGGTGATCACCCCGTGGGCGAGACCGGCGAAGACCGAGCCGTTCAGGCCGGCCGGCGTCAGCGTCGCGACACCGAGCACGACGAAACCCATGTGCCCGACGCTGGAGTACGCGACCAGTCGCTTGAGGTCGCGCTGTGCGAGGCAGGCGAGGGCGCCGTACACGATTCCGACGACGGCCAGCGCACCCAGCACGGGCGCCAGCCGCGCGACGCCGTCGGGAACGATCGGCACCGCCACCCGGACCAGCCCGTACGAGCCCATCTTCAGCAGGACGCCGGCCAGCAGGACCGATCCGACGGTCGGGGCCTTCGCGTGGGCGTCGGGCAGCCAGGTGTGCAGCGGCCATACCGGCACCTTGACCGCCAGCCCGCCGACGATGGCGACCGCCGCCAGGAGCTGGATCCCACCGGTGGTGCCGTCGCCGCCGCGTTCTGCGAGCTCCACCATGTCGAACGTGCCGGTCTGTGCATGCACGAGCAGGAAGCCGACCAGCATGAGGACGGAGCCGAGCAGCGTGTACAGGATGAACGTCGTCGCCGCGGACGTCCGGCCTGGTTGGTCGTGCGGATCGCCCCACCAGGCGATCAGGAACCACATCGGGATCAGGACGACCTCGAAGAACAGGAAGAACAGCAGCAGGTCGAGCGACAGGAACGTGCCGAGCATGCCGACCTCGAGCAGCAGAACCAGCGCGATGAAGGCGCGCAGCCGCCCTGCCTCGGGCCTGATCCGCACCGTGTAGAGGCAGCAGCAGAACACCAGCAGCGCAGTGAGCAGCGCGAACGGCAGCGACAGCCCGTCGACACCCAGGTGCCAGTGCAGGTCGAAGGCCGGCGCCCACTCGACGTCGGTGACGAGCTGGGCACGTCCCCCGTCGGCCCGGTCGACCAGGAATGTCGCGACGACGAGCGCCGCCAGGCTCACGGCCGACGCGGCCACGCCGACCGCGGGCGCGCGCCGGTCGCCGACGGGCCGTGGCAACACCGCGAGGCCGAGGCACGCGACGAGCGGGGCGCCGAGGGCGACGTGCAGGAGCACTTGACCGGTCACAGGAGCGCCGCCCCTGCTCCCGCGACAGCCAGGACGACGACGAAGGCGAGCACGGCGGTGACGTAGCTCTGGACGCGCCCGGTCTGGGCCGCGTGCGGGATGAGGCCCAGAGCGCGCGCCGACCGCCCGGCGCCGCGTACGTACGCATGGACGACGTCACGGTCGCTCAGCACCACGACTCTGCTTAGCCAGACGAACGGGCGGACGATCGCGGCGTCATAGATACCGTCGACGCCCAGGCCGTCGGCCAGCGCCGACTGGAACCGGCCGAGCGCGACTGCGGGATCGCGGCGGTCGAAGCGCGCCCACTCGGCGAAGGCCACGAACGCTCCCACACCGGCGAGGGCAAGCGAGAGCACAGCGGTGACCGCATGCAGCGAGAGCCCTTCGCCCTCCGCCACGCCGCCGCCGGGATCGAGCATCTCGGCTACCGCGGAGGGCATGAACGCGAGCACGCCCAGCAGGACGGTCGGGACGGCGAGCAGGACCAGCGGTGTGCGCATGGCCGGCGGCGGATCATGCGCGTGTGCCTCCGAACGACGCGGCCCGCGGAACGCGAGCAGCCATGCCCTGGTGGCGTACGCCGCGGTGAGCAGCACGGTCAGCAAGCCGGCGACGAGCACGAGCCAGGCGGCCCAGCGCGGCAGCGGACCGCCGTGCAGAGCCGCGTCCTCGGCCGCCGTCAGCGCCGACTCCTTGGAGAAGAAGCCCACCAGCGGCGGCAGCCCTACCAGCGCTGCCAGACCGAGCGTGCTGACGACGTACGTCATCGGCATCGTTCGCCGCAGCCCGCCCATGCCGGAGAGCATCGTGGTCCCGATCGCGTGCGCGATCGCCCCGGCCGCGAGGAAGAGCAGCGCCTTGAAGGCGGCATGGCCGAGCAGGTGGAACAGCCCCGCCGAGTAGCCGCCGACCGCGAGCGCGCCGAGCATGTACGCAAGCTGGCTGGACGTCGACCAGGCGAGGACCCGCTTGTAGTCGTCCTGGGCGAGGGCGGCCAGCGCAGCCAGCACCATCGTCACCGCCGCACTCACGGCGAGCACCGTCATGGCAACCGGCGAGAGCAGGAAGACGTTGTGCAGGCGCGCGACCAGGAACACCCCGGCGGCGACCATCGTCGCTGCGTGGATAAGCGCCGACACCGGCGTCGGGCCGGCCATCGCGTCGGGCAGCCATACATGCAGTGGTACCTGGGCGGACTTGCCGACGACGCCGCACAGCAGGAGAACAAGACCGACGGTGAGTGTGGTCGACGCGACCGCCGACTCCTGGAGCGCGGAGATCCGGAACGAGCCGGTCAGGTCAGCGAGCACGAGGATGCCGACGAGCATGCCGACGTCGCCGAGCCTGGTGACGACGAACGCCTTGACCGCGGCGGCGCGGGCATCCTGCCGCTCCCAGTGGTGGCCGATGAGCAGGGCCGAGCAGATGCCCATGACCTCCCAGCCGACGAGCAGGACGATCAGGTCGTCGACCAGCACGACGAGCAGCATCGCGGCCGTGAACAGCGAGATCAGTGCCGCGAACGAGCCGTAGCGGGGGTCGTCGTGCATGTAGGCCGTCGAGTAGACCTGGACGGCGAACGCGACGACGGCGACCATGATCGCGAGCGTCACACCGAGGCCGTCGGCCCTCGTGGCGACCTCGATCGGGACCCACCCGGTCGGGATCGTCCCCCAGACCCTGGTCTCGTCGCCCGCGACCCCGACCGCGACGGCCGCCACGACGGCGAGCACCAGGCCGAGGCCGGTGCCGAGGACGGCGACGCGCTGGGCGAGCAGGCGGTTGTGCCCGACCGTGATCCCGACGAGCGCAGCCGCGAACGGCACCAGGACGACCATCGCCACGGCGAGAGACAGCAGCGTCACGACCCCACCTCGGCGCGCTCGGGGTCGGACTCCGGCTGCTCGGCCGGCGCGGTCTCGGTCTCGTCGGCGGGAGATGCCGCGGACTCGGCACGCTCGTTCAGCAGCCCCAGCTCGTCGACGTTCGATGTGCCTCGGTTGCGGAAGACAAGCAGCACGATGGCGAGCCCGAGGCCGACCTCGGCTGCCGCGATCGTGATCACGAAGAGCGTCAGCACCTGGCCGCCGTGCAGCGCGTCGGCCCACCAGACGTCGAACGCGACCAGGTTCAGGTTGACGGCGTTCAGCATCAGCTCGACCGACATCAGGACCAGGACGGCATTGCGCCGGGCGAGCACCCCGAAGACCCCGAGGGAGAAGAGCAGTGCAGAGACGACGAGCGGGTATGCCAGCCTCATCGATCGCGACCCTTCGACAGCACGATCGCACCGACGAGGGCGGCCAGCAGCAACACCGACAACGCCTCGAACGGCAGCACCCAGCCGCGGAAGAGCGCAGACCCGATGGCCTCGCCGCCGCCGACCTCGGCGCGGTCCAGGTCGATCACCTCGTCGCCGAGCCCGCCGACGGTCGTGACGAGCAACGCGGCGCCGGTCGCCGCCGCCACGATCGCGGCCACGATCATCCGCGACTTCGGTGCGGGGGGTGCCGGGCCGATGGGAGCGCTTGTGAGCATCAGCGCGAACAGCACGAGAATGACGACGGCTCCGACGTAGATCAGCACCTGCACCCAGGCCAGCAGCTCCGCCGTCAGGAGCAGGAAGCAACCGCCGACGGCGCCGAGGCACACGGCGAGCCACAGCGCGGCGTGCACGATCCGGGTCGTCGTGACGACGAGGAAGCCTGAGCCCAGCGCCACCGCGCCGAGCAGCACGAACGCCACCTCGACACCGTTCACACCGCTGACCCCGGCGCCGCCACCCCACCGGCGGCTGCCTTGCGTGCGGTCTCGACCTCCTTGGGCTCGGCTGCGGCGGCGTCGAGGGCTGGAGGAGGAGGCACGGTCCACATCCACTCACGGAGCCGGTCACGCTCGTGGGTGAGATCGCGGATGTCCAGCTCGGCGTACTCGAACTCCGGTGACCAGTGCAGCGCGTCGAACGGGCACACATCGATGCAGATGCCGCAGTACATGCAGAGCGAGAAGTCGATCGCGAACCGGTCCAGGACGTTGCGGCTGCGTGGGCGCCCGCCCTCGGCGGCCGGCGGCAGCTCTTCCTTGTGCGAGTCGATGTAGATGCACCAGTCCGGGCACTCGCGTGCACAGAGCATGCACGAGGTGCAGTTCTCGTCGGTCAGCGCGATGACCCCGCGGCTGCGCGGCGGCAGCTCCGGCGCGGCGTCGGGATACTGCGCGGTGACGGCGCGCCTGGTCAGGCGCCGGAACGTCGTGGCCAACCCGCGTACCAGCCCGAAACCTGCCATGGCTCCTCATCATGTCCCGTCCGGCGCTCGTATTCGAGCCTCCCACGTCCCTTTGTCAGGGCGGGACCGCCATGTCGTAGGTCACCCACGGTGTAGCGACGGCGACCCGGTCGTAGACGGCGCGGGCACGGTCGTTGTCCGCGGCGGTGATCCAGCGGACGACGCTCCAGCCGCGCCGCTGGCCTTCTTCCCGGATCGCCTCGAGCATTGCGCCGATGGCTCCGGTACCGCGGGCCGCCGGCTCGACGAACAGGTCGTCGAGATAGCCACCGACGGCGCCGGCGAGCGGACGCGCGAACGCCCGCAGGTGTGCGAGACCCACGGGCCTGTTCTCGGCATCGACGACAACCAGGCAGACGATGGTGGCCTCGTCGTGGATCCAGCCCCAGACCCGGTCGAGGCGTTCGGCCGGAAGGTCCTCACCGTAGAACTCGCCGTAGGTGCGGTAGAGCCTTTCCCAGGCGGCGCGATCCGTGCGTTCGGCGGGCCGTACGGCCCAGTCGATTCGGTCGGGCATCGTGGCAGGGTAGTTCGGTCGCCGCTGCATGGCGATGTGTGCCCGTTTCTCGTTGCGCCGCGGCTTGCGGCAAGCCCGTGCCCTTTCACCCGTCCGGCGTCGGTCCGGCGCGTTCGTACCTGGGTTCGTTGTTACGCCGCGGCACCCGATCAGGATCCACCCAGGGTGGTGGGATGAACTCGGGTTTCCGGTCGTCGGCCATTCGTGCTTGCCAGCCGTGGTGGTGCACGACGCGATGGTGATACCCGCACAGCAGCACCAGGTTGTCCAGGTCGGTGGGTCCGCCGTCGGCCCAGTAGACGATGTGGTGGGCGATGCACCATTCCGACGGTCTGGTGCAGCCGGGGAACGCGCAGCCACGGTCACGCACCATGAGTGCGTTCCATTGTCCTGGGGCGACGGTGCGCTGTTCGCGTCCGACGTCGAGCGGCACCGAACCCGGTCCCGTGATCACCCGGGGTCACCCCGGCGTCACACGCGATCCGGCGCACTGTTTCGGCGGAGATGGGTCCGCCCCAGCCCAGCTCACCGGGCAGGACGGGCGTCCAACCGCAGCCGCCGTCGCCGGTCTTGGCCAGCAGGGTGTCCAACGAGACGATCACGGCGAGGTGCGGTCGAACGCCGTGCCCGGCCGGCAGTATCCCCGCGTCGCAGGCGCGGCGGGCCAGCTCGACCAGTGCGTCGGCCATCCGGGCACCGGCCGACCGCGGGTCCTGGGTGCCGTCGGCGGCTGGGGCGGGTGCGGCCAGCGGATCCAACGCCGCCCGCACCATCGCCGCGGACTCCGCGTCCAGTTTCCCCGACACCCGGGTGAACCCTTCCCCGGTGTCGGAGAACCGTAGCTCCCGCTGCCGGTAGGCGCGCTCCTCCCGTTCCTCCAACGTCTCCGTGTCCAGGGTGTGGATCAGATGCCGGCCCAGCTTCGCCACCGTGACCGGATCGAACTGGCGCGCCCAGCCGGCCAGATGGGCTTCGGCGACCCGCTCCTGCTGCGTGCTCAGACCACCGGGCAGCCCGACCATCGTCTTGGCGATCACCTGCGCATGATCGGCCGACACCGCGCCCTCGCACAGTGCGGCCGCGGTCGCCGGCAGGGACCGCGATGACGGCCCGGCCACGTTGGCGGCGAAGTCCACCGGACCGTCGGCCGAGCCGGAGTGCATCCGGTTGGCCAGGTCCACCCGCGCCTTCGCCTCACCCGGGCGCAGCCGCAGCCGATCCTTTACCCACGCCGTGGTCGACGACGCGCCGAGCCGGCGGCCCAGATCCCGCGCGTCGGCCTCCCGAAGGAGCCGCAGCCCGACCGCCGCCTGCCGCGCCGCCAACGCCTCACACCGCTCGATCGTCGCCGCCAGGTCGTCATCCGACAACGACCACACATCCGCCGAGACGGCCTCGTCCAACCCCTCGGACGCGGCATTCAGCCCGGCCACCACCGGGTGACCGACCTGGGTGAGAACGCCGCCGTCCATGAACCAAAGAGTAGAGCGACCCACCGACAACGAGAGGCCCCGTGGCGGCCTCCGGACACGGTGTGGAATAACAAGCGGATAACGATCCGCCGTGACCGGTGGGCTCTCCTACACGTCGTACACCTTGAGGACCTCGTCGCCGTAGTGGTTGACCATCTTCACGGCGATCCTCCCGGTCTCCGGCCTGGCGAACGGGCGCGACCGCGTTGAATAGAGCGTTGCCCACGCAGCTTCGTCGATGTCTGCCTTCAACGCGGTCCTGAGTCGCTTGTACGGGTCGAGACCGTCCGGCTTGCCGTCCCTTCCGGCGAAATAGCAATGGCTCACGAAGAAGGATTCGACGTCATATTCGGTGTGTCGACCATCCACAGCGCGATGTCGTCGGTGTCGCTGGACCGGATCTCGCCCGTCGTGGGGTTACATACGTCGACCCCGATGATCTCCACGACGATGCCGTCGGGGGTCTTCTCGATCCGGACGGCAGGTTCGCCGAAGACGGTGAACAGGTCGCCGCTGCCGGTCTTCTTGAGCAGGGCCTCCCCCATGGCGAGGTCGGCATTCACCCGGACGATCAGCACCGGCAGCCGGCCGAGCCGGCGCTCCTCCTGGACGGCGGCGAAGTCGTTGGAACCATCGGGCCGGAACTCCTCGGCGGTCGTCACCGCGCTCGCGTCGAACGCGAACCCGAGGACGAGCAGCAGGTCGAATCCCTGCCCGCGCAGCGCCTCGCGGGCCGCTTCCTTGACCCACTCCGACGACACCGTGCCGTACTGCGGGCCGATGCTCACGGCGATCCGCTGCGGAGTATCGCGCTCGCCGTTCTTACGGTGGCCTTCGGCCTGGATGAGCATGCCCGCATACGGGCTGAGGGACTCGAACTCCAACCGCTTCGGACGGCGGCCGTTCTGCACGCCAGCCTTGGCGAGATTGTCGACGATGTGCGGACGAACGTGTCCGTGTCCGCGTCCTCAGCCTCACGCTCGGCGGCCAGATCCGCGGCGTCCTGCACGTCCTTCCCGCGCCACACCAACTGCGGGTCCAGCGACGTGTCGCGCGAGTACAGCAACCGCCCCGGCGCCGACGCTGCCTCGTCGACGAAGTCGCGGGCATCGGCGGTCGGGATGTTCACCCGCTTGTCGTCGTGCGTCAGCGCCTCGACCGGCGTCGGCCCGGCGGTCCGCTTCCTACGAGGCGGCATCGGCCCGTCCCCCTCCGTCCGTCCACATCAGACACGGCCCACGACCACGTGTCCACAGGGGCCGCGTCGGCGCTGGCGGCCGACCCTTCACCGGGCAATCGTCGAGCCCATGCCGACGTTGGGCCGCTTCTACGGCATCACGGTAATTGCGCGGTGGAACGACCACCCGCCGCCGCATGTCCACGTCGGGTACCAGGGCCACCACGCGTCGATCCGAGTTGACACACTGGAGATCATTCACGGACACCTGCCGAGACGCGCTCGCGTGCTATTCGTCGAGTGGGCGCTGGCCCATCGTGACGAGCTGCGCGAGGCATGTAACGCGGTTGCGCGGAGCGAGCGGCCGCCTACCATCGAACCGTTGGACTGAACAAGGAAGGCCCCCATGGCAGAAGGCGACTACCTCCCCCGCGTAATGGCTGTGCGGGTCGTCCGGGACCGGGTCGTTCATCTGACGTTCGACGACGGCCTCGAAGGTGAGGTCGACCTGCGACCGAAGTTGTCGAGCCCGGTCTTCGACCGTCTTGCCCGCGACGACGAATTCTTCAACCAGATCGACGTCGACTTCGAAACGATCGTCTGGCCCGGCGATCTAGACATGGCGCCCGAGCCGCTCTACGACGAGGTCAAGGCGGCGAACGCCGACCGCTCCACGACACATCGTTAGCCCAAGCCCCCGCGCAGCGCGTCGGCTGCCGCGCTGATGTCGATATTCGCCCTCGTCGGGTCGTCGACCTCGCAGAAGCCCCATCGCCCCCACCGTCCGTCGTTGCTCACCGCGGGAAGCCACAGGTCGCGCGCAGCGTCGGCCTTTGCCGACCGCATCGACTGGTCCTTACGACCGCCGGACACTTCGACGACCAGGGTCCGCAACACGCTGTCACCGTCGTCCGCCAGGCGCACCAGGAAGTCGGGCACGAACTGGTGGGTCCGCCCCTGGTGGGGGTACGGGATCGTGAAGCCGCGGTGGTCGTTCTTGACATACGCAGCGACTCCCGGCAGTGCCTCGAGGGCCTGGGCGACCGTGCGCTCCCACGCGTCGCCGGAGACGCCGTCGAGGACGACGTACGACACGTGGCAGCGCATCTCCGACGTCGGGTAGACGTCGCGGGTGGTGAAGAAGTCGACCTCGGCCGTCGAGCCGACCGGGTCGTACAGGCGCATCATCGGCAGCACGTGCGGCTCACGGTCGTCGACCTGCCGGATGACCGCATCCCACACCCGTTCGGCGGCGTGATGGGTGTTCTCGCTGAGCAGCAGCAGGCCCGGGAACGTGTCGTCGTGGTAGGTCACGCAGGTCCGCATCCAGTCGCGGACAATCCCGACGGCCTGCGGGAAGTACCACGGCTTGGGGTCGTCCATCGTCGACAGATGCCGGTCGACGAGGACGCGCGCGATCTCGTACGCCACCGCCTGTTCGCGCAGGCCGCGCAACTCGCCGAGCTCGTGCACGTCGGACCGTCCCACCACTCCCGACACCAGCGTGTAGGTGGGCAGCGAGTCCTTGGACACGACGAACGGCTCGGCCGCACCGAGATCTACGAAAAGCGGTTCGTCGGGAAGCTCCACCCGATAGCCCACGACCCGCGGGAACGTGATCTCGGCCGACACGCGCTCCGGCTCCGCCCGCACCCGCCGGGAGGGTGTGACCGTCAGGTCCTTGGTGGGCGCGACCGTCGGGATGAACTGGAACGGCACGCCGTACACGTCGGCGTACTCCGGCGTGAAACAGCCGGTGCCGGGGTCGACGGCGTACGAGCGGCGGCGCAGACCCGGGCCCACGACCTGCTCGCAGAGCAGCTGCGTACCGAACGCCCGCACGCCGAGGATGTGCGTCACCGTGTTGGCATCCCAGCCCTCGGTGAGCATGGACACGCTGACGACACAGCGCACGTGCTCGCCGAGACGGCCCTGCTTGCCGACGGAGTTGAGCACCTCGCGGAGCAGGTCCTCGTCAGTGACGTCGTCCGCCGAGCGCCCCGGGAACCGCCGGCGGTACTCCTCCTTGAACTCGTCGATCTCGGTTCTGGCGATGGCCTTGAAGTCCGATGACATGGACTCGCCCGACTCGAGCTGTGCCGAGTCGACCAGGATCGTCCGCGGGCGCGGCGTCCACCCGCCGTCGACGACGTTGGAGAACAGGCCGAGCCCGCCCGGGCACGAGCGCCGCGGAGTCGCCGGTGCGCTCCCAGCCCGCCACCCAGTCGAAGACCACCTTGGACACCGTGGTGTTGTTGCAGACCACGATGAACACCGGCGGCGTCTCGCCCCGCGCCGCCGCGTCGGAGGCCTCCCAGGCGTCGAAGGCCTTGACGTAGGAGCCGTACAGGCTCTGCAGCGCTCCCTCGAGCGCGGCCGGCGGATGGGGCGGCCCGGTGACGTCGACGAGCAATGATCAGAACCTGTGGATGGCTCTCGGCGGGGTGACGTGAAGGGGGCGCACCTCCCGAGGATGATCTGAAGCCCATTGCAAGTTCTGATCAGGGTCGGCGTTGGAGCGCCGGTTCGGGAGGGTACGCCCATGCTCAAGGTAGTCCACGAGGAGAACGAGCCCCACCAGGATG
>JBOGDS010000082.1:0-15437 GCA_050743075.1 Jiangellaceae bacterium
CGCCGGCGTGTCCCCGCCAGACGCGCCCAGTCGATCTTCGAAGGCGGGGATGGCATCAGCCCCAGGCACGAGGGAGAACCCCGCGACGACGCGATGCCGCGCACTCAGGTGGCGATGCGCAGGATCTTCCGGCGGAGCGTGACCTTGCGGGTGCCGTCAGGGAAGAGACGGAGCCGGGCGAGCTCCCAGTGGCCGTACTCGGCGTGGTCGGTGAGCAGCCGCCGGGCGGCGCCTCGCGAGGTTCCGCGAGGGAGCAGCATGTGGTGGAACTCGTACTCCGCCGTGCGGCGGCCAGCTGGGCTCATGCTCGTCATCGGGACCTGAATCGAGACCTGCATCGGGTCATGGTGCCATGCGCGCACCGGTACGGTCGGCACGTGACGACCTCGCCGCTGGAACAGTCGCAGCTCCACGCCGCCCTGGACGACCTCACCGATGCCCTCAAGGGCCATCTGACCGCCTGCATCAACAGCACCGGGGAGTCCGACGCGGCGGTGCAGGTCGCCTACACCGCGCTGCGCACCGCAGCGTCGCAGTACGACGACCTGCTGTTCAGCCTGCTCGACGAGGTCACGCCGTGGGAGTTTCCCGAGGCGCCACGGGTCGGCGACGGGGACGAGGAGGAGGAGGAGGAAGCTCCGCACATCGTCGGCATCCTGGTCCGGCGCGACTATGCCGTGGCCGACGGCGACGCGCTGCTGACTGCCGGGCAGGAAGCGGCCGCCGAGATGTATCCGGACGATCCCGACGACGCGCGGTCCGACGGGGGCGGCGCTCTGTACCAGCTCCTGCACGCCTACGGTGTCGACGGGCTCGACGACCGGGCCGAGGCGTCGGGCCTCGAGCCGCGGGGTGGCACCATCTGGGTGCAGGCGCTCGACGACCAGGACGCCGCCACGCTGCTCGACGACCCGTTCGGCATCGCGGACGAGGAGGCGCTCGTATACCGCCTCGACGAGGTCATGGCCTCCGACGAGTGAGTCGTCGTCACGCCCGCTCGGGATACCCGACCGGGGGAGCGGACACCTCGTCGAGTGCGGTCCGGATCTCGTCGGGAAGCTCGAGCTCCTCGACCGCCAGCACGCCGCGCAGCTGAGCCGCGGTCCGGGCGCCGACGATGGCCGCGGTGATCCCGGGCCGGTCACGCACCCAGGCGAGCGCCACCTCCAGCGGCTGAACCCCGAGCCCTTCGGCGGCGGTCGCAACGGCCTCGACCACCTGCCGGGAGCGTGGGTCGAGGTGGGCGGCCACGAAGCGCGAGAAGTGCGGCGAGGCCGCCCGCGAGTCCGCAGGGGTCCCGGTCCGGTACTTGCCCGTCAACACGCCACGTCCGAGTGGGGACCACGCGAGCAGGCCCAGACCCAGCTCCGCCGCGGCGGCCAGCACCTCACGCTCGATTCCGCGCTGCACGAGCGAGTACTCGACCTGGTTGGACACCAGCCGGGCCCGCCCCGGTGCCGCCGTCTGGTGGGCGGCCGACCAGCCGGTCTGCCAACCGCCGAAGTTCGACACGCCCGCGTACCGGGCCCGACCCGTCGACACCGCGTAGTCCAGGGCACCCAGCGTCTCATCCAGCGGTACGTCGGCGCTCCAGGTGTGCACCTGCCAGAGGTCGACGTAGTCGGTGTCCAGCCGGTCGAGAGACGCGTCGAGCTGGTCCAGCAGGCCCTTGCGTGACGTGTCGACGACCCGCTGGCCGGTGGCTCGCGAGATGCCGGCCTTGGTGGCGACGACGACGTCAGAGCGCGGCACGACGTTCTCCAGCAGGTCGCCGAGGACTCGTTCACTCTGTCCGTCGCCGTAGGACGCGGCCGTGTCGACCAGCGTGCCGCCCGCCTCGATGAACGCCTCGAGCTGTTCCCGCGCCTCGTGCAGGTCGGTGTCCCGGCCCCACGTCATGGTCCCGAGGGCGAGCCGGGACACCTGTAGCCCACTGCGCCCCAGCCGTCGCTGTTCCACGGTGCGGAGAGTATCCACCCGGCCGAGGCGATCGGGTCGCGACGGTCTGATCACATCGCGCCGGTAGAGTCGCGCGGCGACCGGAACGGCTCAGTGGACGGCGGGGAAGGCGGGGACGATGCGGCTCGGGCTGAACCTCGGCTACTGGGGCGCCGGTGCCGATCGCGACAACCTGGCTCTCGCCCGTGAGGCCGACCGGTTGGGGTACTCAGTCGTGTGGGCCGCCGAGGCGTACGGTTCCGACGCGCCGACCGTGTTGGCCTGGGTTGCGGCGCAGACCGGGCAGGTCGACGTCGGCAGTGCCGTGATGCAGATCCCGGCCCGCACGCCAGCGTGCACGGCCATGACCGCGGCCACGCTCGACAGCCTGTCCGGAGGGCGGTTCCGGCTCGGCGTCGGGGTGTCCGGACCGCAGGTGTCCGAAGGTTGGCACGGTGTCCGCTTCGACGACCCGCTCGGCCGCACCCGCGAGTACGTCGAGATCGTGCGGACCGCACTCACCCGCCAACGGCTCAGCTACGACGGCGACCACTGGAGCCTTCCGCTGCCGGACGGTCCCGGCAAGGCCCTCCAGCTCACCGTCCATCCGGTGCGGGAACACATCCCGCTCTACCTCGCGGCCGTCGGGCCCAAGAACCTCGAGCTCGCCGGTGAGATCGCCGACGGGTGGCTGGCGATCTTCTTCGCGCCCGAGCATGCGGAGGTGTCGCTGGCGCACGTGCGCCGCGGCCGTGAGTCCGCCGGGCTGTCGATGGTCGGGTTCGACGTCGTGCCGACGGTTCCGGTCGTCATCGGCGACGACCTCGACGCGTGCGCCGAGCCGGTCCGTGGGTACTCCGCGCTCTATCTCGGTGGCATGGGCAGCCGGACGCAGAACTTCTACAACCAGCTCGCGGTCCGGATGGGCTACGAACAGGCTGCCGCCCGGGTGCAGGAGCTGTTCCTCGACCGCCGGCACCGGGAAGCGGCAGCGGCAGTCCCGTTCGAGTTCGTGGACAGCACGGCGCTGATCGGACCCGCCGACCGCATCTGTGAACGGCTGCAGGCCTACGCCGGGGCCGGCGTGACCACGCTGTCGGTCGCGGTTCACCACGGCAACGTCGACGAGCGCATGGCCACGCTGCGCACTCTGGTCGAGGCGGTCGAGGCTGCCAGTGTCGGTGAGCCATGACCGAGTGGCTGCAGGCCGTGGTCCTCGGCGTGCTCCAGGGGCTGACGGAGTTCCTGCCGATCTCGTCCAGCGCCCACCTGCGGATCTTTCCCGAGCTCGTCGGCTGGGACGATCCCGGCGCGGCATTCACAGCCGTGGTCCAGATCGGCACCGAGACGGCGGTGATCCTGTACTTCGCGAGGGACATCGCCAGGATCGTCAACGCCTGGACGAGGGGGCTGTTCGACCAGCGCGCGGTGTGGGCGACGCAGAAGGTGGTCGCCGTCCGCGCCCCCGCTCCACCGGCGCAGGCGGGCCGCCGCCGACGAAGCTGGGATCCGCACGATGCCCGGATGGGCTGGTTCGTCATCGTGGGATCGTTGCCGATCGTGGCGGCAGGGCTGGTATTGAAGGATGTGATCGAGCACGACCTGAGGTCGTTGTGGATCATCGGGGCGACCCTGGTGGTGCTAGGGGTCGTTCTCGGCGTCGCCGACCGGGTGGGCACGAAGAGCCGCCTGCTCGAGTCTCTGACGTTGCCCCATGCCGCCGCCTTCGGCCTGGCTCAGGCGCTCGCGGTCGTGCCCGGGGTCTCGCGCTCGGGCGCGACGATCAGCATGGGTCTCTTCCTCGGCTACGAGCGCGCCGCGGCGGCCCGGTTCGCCTTCCTGCTCGCGATTCCGGCGGTGCTCGGCGCAGGCATCTTCGAGTGGCCGACGGCACTCGCCGAGGGGAGCACGTACGACCTGGGGCCGCTACTGCTGGCGACCGTCGTGGCGTTCGTCGTCGGGTACGCCGTGATCGCCTGGCTGTTCCGCTGGCTGGAGCGTCGTTCGTACGCGCCGTTCGTCGCCTACCGGATCGTCCTCGGCCTGCTGGTGCTCGGCCTGCTGGCGGGCGGGGCGATCGACCCTTAGGGCACGGGCCGGGGGAGCGGGGCGTCGACGATCAGCGGCCACGGGTCGACCGGCTCGCCGTCCTGGCGCACCTCGAAGTGCAGGTGCGGCCCGGTGGAGTAGCCGGTGGAGCCGACCAGGCCGATCCGCGTGCCTTGGCTGACCTGGTGGCCCGGCCGCACGAACATCTGCGCCTGATGCGCGTAGACCGTCGTGACGCCGTGGCCGTGGTCGATGACAGACATGTAGCCGTAGGCGCGGTTCCACTCGGCCTTGACCACGGTGCCGGTGTCCGCGGCGTAGACGTAGCCGTCACCGCGCCCCAGATCTACTCCGGTGTGCAACTTGACGACGCCGGTGATTGGGTGGCGGCGGATGCCGAACGCCGAGGTCACCGTGCCCGTGCCCGGACGCAGGAAGGTGCCGGTGCCGAACAGGGTCGCCGAGGTGCGGGCAAGCAGGGCCGACAGGTCGATGATGACCGGCCGGAGCGCCTCGGACTCGGCCAGGAACTCCTGGTAGCGCTCGTAGTCGACCAGCCGTGCCTCTTCGGCCGCTTGCAGCGCCTCCACCCGGACCTCGGCTGCCTCGGTGAGCTCGCGCTGCGCGGCCGCCGCGCTGGCGGTGACCGTTTCCTTGGCCGTCAACGCTTGGGCGGCCTGCTCGGCCATGGCCTCCTTCTGCTCCCGGACCGCTCGCAGCCGGGCGTGGGCGTTGACCAGGTCGGCACGGTCGACCGCGAGCTGACCGAGAGCAGAGTCGCCGGCGCGCAGCAGTGCCCGCATGCCGACGTAACTCTCGGCGTACTCGGCCGGCGTGTCGGAGTCGAGCACGACGGACAGGGGCGCCAGGCCGCCGCCCTGGTAGGCGTCGCGGGCGACGGCTCCGAGGTCGTCGTGGGCGTCGGCCAGCTGTCGCTGGATCTCAGGCAGCTCCCGCCGGGCCCGCTCCTCGGCCTGTGCGGCCACCTCGACAGCGTGCTGAGCGGCGGCTGCCGCCTTGCGGGCGGCCTCAGCCTCGGCCACAGCGGTCGCGACAGCCGCCTGCGCGGTCTGGAGGTCTGCGAGCGCCCGTTCGAGCAGCGCTTCAGCCTCGGCGACGGCCATCGAGTGCGACGACATGACGTCGTGCGCGTGCTGCTCCAGGGCGGCGTCGGCGTCGGGGGTTTCCGGGGGCGGTGGCGGGTCGTCGGGAGCCGGCGGCGGGGCGGGCGGGGAGGGCACAGGCGGCGACGGGGGTGCTGAGGTGGGCGGCGGCGTCGTCGGAGTGGGCGTCGGTGACGCCGTCTCGCTCGGCGGCGTCTCCGGTGGCGTCGGCTGGGCTGCCGAACCGGCCGCGGACATGGTCATCTGGGCGAACACCGCCACGGCCACCGCCGCCGCGGCCGCCAACCTCCGGGTGGCCCACATCGCCGGTTCGGGCTCCCTCCACCGGGTTGCTACGCCATGCCTAGCCCATCATCCCCCTGAGCGCGACCCTGCGGAGGACAAAGAACGGGGGAAGACGGATGAACTGGTTTGCCGTTCCGTAGGCTCCGGGTCGTGTCCACCGTGCTGCTCGTGCGCCACGGCCGGACGGAGGCGAACTCGTCGGGCCTGCTCGCCGGGCGCACACCCGGGTTGCGGCTCGACGAGGCCGGCCGCGACCAGGCCACGGCGCTGGCGGCGCGACTGTCGGGCGTTCCGCTGGCTGCGATCGTGTCCAGCCCACTCGAGCGCTGCGTCGAGACCGCGGCTCTGCTCGCCGCCGGACGAGGCACCCTGAGGGTCGAGACCGACGAGCGTCTCATCGAGTGCGACTACGGCGCATGGACCGGCCGCACGCTGAGGGCGCTCTCCCAGGACCGGCTGTGGAAGGTCGTCCAGACCCACCCGTCGGCGGTGACGTTCCCCGGCGGCGAGTCGATGCGCCAGGCCCAGGCGAGGGCGGTCGAGGCGGTCCGGTACCACGATGCGCGCATCGCGTCGGCCGGCAGGCCCGACGCGGTGTGGGTGGCCGTCTCGCACGGCGACGTCATCAGGGCCGTCGTCGCCGATGCGGCCGGCCTCCACCTCGACCTCTTCCAACGGTTGGTCGTCGATCCGGGCTCGGTGACCGTCCTCCGGTACACCGACCTGCGCCCGTTCGTCGTGCGGCTGAACGACACCGGGAGCGACCTGTCCGGGCTGCGCCCGCGCCGGCGGCGCCGCATGCCCACCAGCGAAGCCGTTGTGGGCGGCGGTCCCGGATCGTCGTAGGGTCGGGAGTGTGCCGCGTCACGTCTTCTCGTTCGATCCCCCTGACCGGTTCGTCGCGGGAACCGTCGGCGAGCCGGGTGAGCGGACGTTCTTCCTCCAGGCCCGCGACGCAGCCCGGCTGGCCAGCGTGGTCGTCGAGAAGGAGCAGGTCGTCCTCCTCGCCGAACGCCTGGACGCTCTTCTCGACGAGGTGGTGCGCCGGTCGTCGGGAGCCGCACCCGTTCCGGCGCTGCCGCAGGCCGAGCTGGAGGACCTCGAACCGCTGGAGCAGCCGATCGTCGAGGAGTTCCGCGTCGGCACGCTGACCCTCGCCTGGGACGGCGCCGACGACCGGGTCGTCATCGAAGCGTTCGCCGTCCGCGACGGCGAGGACGTGACCGAAGGCGAGACCGAGGCCGCCGACGACCGCGACGTGCTGGTCGTGCGGATCACGGGTGCGTCTGCCCGGGCGTTCGTCCAGCGTGCACAAGCTTTGGTGGCCGCCGGCCGCCCGCCGTGTCCGCTGTGTGCGCTTCCTCTCGACCCGGAAGGCCACGTCTGCCCCCGGCAGAACGGCTACCGGCGCCGGGGCTAGGCGTGAGCGAGGAAGTCCCGACCCTCCTCCGGGACGGCGAGCTGATCGTCGAGGGCCGGCTCGTCGCGGCGTCGAACGCCACTCTGCTGTGCCGTCTGGACGCCGGGGCAGCCGCCGGCGAGGTCGTGCGGTGCGTCTACAAGCCGGTCGCAGGCGAGCGTCCGTTGTGGGACTTCCCGGACGGCACGCTGGCGGCCCGGGAGATGGCGGCGTACCTCGTGTCGGAGGCGGCGCGCTGGCACGTCGTACCGGCGACGATCCTGCGCGACGGTCCGTTCGGGCCGGGGATGTGCCAACTGTGGATCGATCAGGACGGAACCGACCTGGTGGGTGTGGTGCCAACGGATGCCGTCCCCGAGGGGTGGCTGCGTGTCCTCGATGCGGTGGACGGAGCCGGAAATCCCGTCGCGCTCGTGCACGCCGACGACGCCCGGCTTCGGCGGATGGCCCTGTTCGACCTGGTGGTCAACAACGCCGATCGCAAGGGTGGGCACATCCTCGTCGACGCCGGCGGAGACGTCCTGGGGGTCGACCACGGCGTGTGCTTCCATGGCGAGCCGAAGCTGCGGACCGTCCTGTGGGGCTGGGCGGGAGTACCCCTGGCCGACCACGAGCAGGCAACGTTGACACATCTGGTGGGTCAGCTCCGCGGCGAGCTCGGCGACCGTCTCGCCGAGCTGCTGGCGCCGGGTGAGGTCGATGCGACGCGGGACCGGGTCGCCGGTCTGTTGGCGGCCGGCCACTTTCCGCGGCAGTCGCCCGAACGCCGGCCCATACCGTGGCCCCCGTTCTGACCATGCCCCCGAGATAGGCTCGCGCCCATGCACGCCTGGGCCACTCCCGCGCCCGGGCGGCTACCTGGACGGGGTGGGCCGGTCCTCCTGCACGACACGGCGACGTCGTCGTTCCGTCCGGCCGCGACCGGTTCGGCCGTGCGGATGTATGTCTGCGGCATCACCCCCTACGACGCGACCCACCTGGGCCACGCCGCCACCTATGTCGCGTTCGACGTGCTGAACAGGGTGCTGCGGGACTCCCGCCTGGACGTCCGCTACGTCCAGAACGTCACCGACGTCGACGACCCGCTCCTGGAGCGGGCGGTGCAGACAGGGCAGGGCTGGCAGGCGCTGGCGGAGGAGCAGACGCACCTGTTCCGCGACGACATGGCCTGGTTGCGGGTCCTGCCTCCGGATCACTTCGTGGGCGCCGTCGAGTCGATCCCGCAGGTGGTGGAGCTGATCGAACGGCTCCGGTCGGCCGGTGCGGCGTACGAGCTCGATGGTGACCTTTACTTTCCCGTCCAGGCCGACCGGCATTTCGGCGAGATCTCGGGTCTGCGCCGCGCGACGATGCTCGAGCTCTTCGCCGAGCGCGGTGGCGACCCCGACCGACCCGGTAAGAAGGATCCGCTGGACTGCCTGCTCTGGCAGCGCGGCCGACCCGGTGAGCCGGCCTGGGAAGGCCCGCTCGGCGCCGGCCGGCCGGGCTGGCATGTCGAGTGCGCCGCGATCGCCCTGTCGATGCTCGGCGACAGCATCGACATCCAGGGCGGCGGTGCCGATCTGGTGTTCCCGCACCACGAGATGTCGGCGGCCGAGGCTCACGTGGTGACCGGTCGATGGCCCTTCGCCCATGCCTATGTCCATGCCGGGCTGGTCGGACTCGGCGGCGAGAAGATGTCAAAGTCGCGCGGCAACCTCGTCTTCGTCTCCCAGCTCCGGGCCGACGGCGTGGAGCCTGCGGCCGTCCGGCTGGCTCTGCTGGCCGACCACTACCGCTCCGACCGCGACTGGACCCGCGCGCTGCTGGCGACCGGGTACGACCGGCTGGCTCGATGGCGCGAGGTCGTCGCGGCCGACTCCGCGCCCAGCGCCGACACCGTCGTGGCCGATGTCCGTCGGCACCTGGCTGACGACCTGGACACGCCGGGCGCCCTGGCGGTCATCGACCGCTGGGCCGAGCAGGCTCTGACGACCGGCGGGAACGACAGGGCAGCACCCGGCCGCATGCGCGTCCTCGCCGACGCCCTGCTCGGGGTGGAGTTGACGGCGGGCTGATCCGGCCCGCGAGCGCCGCGGGCTAGTGGTCGCGGCGGCGGAGGTAGCGCTCGAACTCGCGGGCGATGTGCTCGCCGGACGCCTCCGGCAACTCGGTGGTGTCACGCGCCACTTCCAGCCGCCGCACGTACTCGGCGATCTCCGGATCCTCCGTCGCGAGCTCCTCGACGCCGTGCTGCCAGGCCCGCGCCTCGTCGGGTAGATCGCCCAACGGGACCGGCAGGTCGAGCAGGTCCTCGACCCGCCGTAGCAGGACGAGGGTCGCCTTGGGGCACGGAGACTGGGAGACGTAGTGCGGGATGGCTGCCCACAGCGATGTGGCCGTCAGGCCGGCATGGGTCGCCGCGTCCTGCAGGACGCCCACGATGCCGGTCGGGCCCTGGTATCGCGACGGTTCCAGACCCATGGAACGGGCGTGGTCGGCATCGCTGGTCGAGACCGAGACCGGCACCGGCCGGGTGTGCGGCACGTCCGCGAGCAGGGCGCCCAAGGTGACCAGCCGGGCGACATCGAGCTGGGCGAAGAGACCGAGCAACTCGGCGCAGAAGCCCCGCCAGTGGATGTTCGGCTCGATGCCACGGACGAGCACGACGTCACGCTCGGTTCCGGGCGGCTTGGCCAGGGCGATCCGGGTGGTGGGCCACTCCAGGCTGCGAGCTCCGGCGTCGTCGACGGTGACGTTCGGACGGTTCACCTGGAAGTCGTAGAACTCCTCGGGGTCGATCGTGGTGAGCGGGACCGCTTGCCAGACCCTCTCGAGGTGCTCGATGCCTGCGGTTGCCGCCTCGCCCGCGTCGTTCCATCCCTCGAAGGCGGCGAGCAGCACAGGGTCGTCCAGCTCGGGCACGCCGTCCTGCTCCAGCACCCGCCATCTCCTCGCCTCGGGGTACGACCGCCAGCGTACGACCCGACGCCGCGCCGCCGCTCTCGTCCCATCACTCGGACTTCGCGTCGGGTACGGGACCGGCCGCGACTAGCCTGGGCCGCATGTCTGGATCCGCCGCCGCTCTGCGTCAGGCGCTCACCGAGCGTGTCGTCGTGGCCGACGGAGCCATGGGGACGATGCTGCAGGCGGCCCACCTGACCCTCGACGACTTCGAGGGCCACGAGGGCTGCAACGAGATCCTCAACGTGACCCGGCCCGATGTCGTCCGCTCCGTGCACGACGCCTACTTCGCCGTCGGCGTGGACTGCGTCGAGACGAACACGTTCGGGTCCAACTGGGCCAACCTCGGCGAGTACGGCATCGCCAACCGGATCCACGAGCTGTCCGAGCTCGGAGCGCGGCTCGCCCGCGAGGTCGCCGCCGGCTGGTCGACCCCCGACCGTCCGCGCTGGGTGCTCGGCTCGGCGGGGCCGGGGACGAAGCTGCCGTCGCTCGGCCATGTGCCCTTCGCGGTGCTCCGTGACGCGTACCGCACCCAGGTCGAGGGGATGCTCGCCGGGGGCATCGACGCGGTGATGGTCGAGACCGCGCAGGACCTGTTGCAGGCCAAGTCGGCGATCACCGGCGCGAAGCGGGCCATGAAGGCCGCCGGTGTCGACGTGCCGCTGCTGGTCAACGTGACCGTCGAGACCACGGGCACGATGCTGCTCGGCACCGAGATCGGGGCAGCGCTGACCGCACTCGAGCCGCTCGGCGTCGACTTCATCGGACTGAACTGCGCCACCGGGCCGGCGGAGATGAGCGAGCACCTGCGCCATCTCGCCCGGCACGCGAGTGTGAGCCTGGCCTGCATGCCCAACGCCGGCTTGCCCCAGCTGACCGCGGACGGGGCGCACTACCCGTTGACGCCCCGCCAGCTCGCTGACGCTCACGACCTGTTCACGGCCGAGTACGGGCTGGCGCTCGTCGGAGGCTGCTGCGGGACGACGCCCGAGCACCTCCGCGAGGTCGTCGAGCGGGTCGGTGGCCGGGAGGTGATGCCCCGCAAGCCCCGCCGTGAGGCCGGGGTCAGCAGCCTCTACCAGCACGTGCCGTTCCGGCAGGACACGTCGTACCTCGCGATCGGGGAGCGGACCAACGCCAACGGCTCCAAGGCCTTCCGTGACGCGATGCTCGAGCAACGCTTCGACGACTGCGTCGAGATCGCCAGGTCGCAGACCCGCGACGGCTCCCACCTGCTCGACGTGTGCGTCGACTACGTCGGCCGCGACGGTGTCGAGGACATGCGGTCGATCGCGAGCCGGTTCGCCACGGCCAGCACCCTGCCGCTGGTCCTCGACTCCACCGAGCCCGCAGTGATCGAGGCCGGTCTGGAGTGCCTGGGCGGGCGCAGCGTCATCAACTCGGTCAACTACGAGGACGGCGACGGCCGGGACTCCCGGTTCGCTCGGATGACCCGGCTCGCGGTCGAGCACGGCGCGGCGCTGATCGCCCTGACCATCGACGAGGAGGGTCAGGCTCGCACGCCCGAGAACAAGGTGGCCATCGCCGAGCGGCTGATTGCCGACCTGACCGGGAACTGGGGCATCCGCGAGGCCGACATCATCATCGACTGCCTGACGTTCACCATCGCCACCGGGCAGGAGGAGTCGCGCAAGGACGGCGTCGCCACGATCGAGGCCATCCGCGAGCTCAAGCACCGGCACCCCGACGTGCAGACCACGTTGGGCCTGTCCAACATCTCGTTCGGGCTGAACCCGGCAGCCCGCACGGTGCTGAACTCGGCGTTCCTGCACGAGTGCGCGAAGGCCGGGCTGGGCTCGGCGATCGTCCACGCGGCGAGGATCCTGCCGATCTCGCGGATCTCGGAGGAGCAGTATCAGGTCGCGCTCGACCTGATCTACGACCGCCGCAGGGACGGCTACGACCCGCTGGCGAGGTTCCTGGAGCTCTTCGAGGGCGTCGACGCCTCCCTGACGGCGCAGAGCCGGGCCGCGGAGCTGGCCGGGCTCCCGCTGTTCGAGCGGCTGGAACGGCGCATCGTCGACGGCGAGCGCAACGGCCTCACCGACGACCTCGACGAGGCTTTGGAGCTGCGTCCGGCGCTCGACATCGTCAACGACACCCTGCTCTCGGGCATGCGCACGGTCGGCGAGCTGTTCGGCTCGGGCCAGATGCAGCTGCCGTTCGTGCTCCAGAGCGCCGAGGTCATGAAGGCCGCGGTCGCGCACCTGGAACCGCACATGGAGCGGGTCGAAGGCGACGACAGCGGCAAGGGCACGATCGTGCTGGCCACCGTCAAGGGCGACGTCCACGACATCGGCAAGAACCTCGTTGACATCATCCTGTCCAACAACGGCTACACGGTCGTCAACCTGGGCATCAAGCAGCCGATCAGCACGATCATCGACGCCGCCGAGGAGCACGAGGCCGACGCCATCGGGATGTCGGGGCTGCTGGTGAAGAGCACGGTCGTGATGAAGGAGAACCTCGAGGAGATGAACCAGCGCGGCGTCGCCGCCCGCTGGCCGGTCCTCCTCGGCGGGGCCGCGCTGACCAGGGCTTACGTCGAGGACGATCTCGCGTCGCTCTACGCGGGCGAAGTGCGCTACGCGCGCGACGCGTTCGAAGGGCTCCGGCTGATGGACGCTGTCGTCTCCGCGAAGCACGACCCGAAGACCTCATTGGCCGACGCGCTGCCGGCCCTGCGCAAGCGCCGCGTCGCCCGGGGATCGCGCCTGCCGGAACTTGCCGACTCGCCTGACATCCGGTCCGACGTAGCGACGGACAACAAGGTGCCCGTGCCGCCGTTCTGGGGCAGCCGGGTCGTCCGTGGCCTGCACCTGGCCGACTACGCCGCCTACCTGGACGAGCGGGCGACGTTCCTGGGCCAGTGGGGGCTGCGCGGGTCCCGTGGCGGCCCGACCTACGACGAGCTGGTCGAGTCCGAAGGCCGGCCCCGGCTGCGGATGTGGCTGGACCGCCTGCACACCGGCGGCATCTTGGAGGCCGCCGTCGTCTACGGGTACTGGCCGGCGGTATCCGAAGGCCGCGACCTGGTCGTGTTCGACGCCGAGGACCACGAGAAGGAGGTCGCCCGGTTCAGCTTTCCCCGGCAGCGGCGCGACCGACGGCTGTGCCTGGCCGACTTCTTCCGGCCGCGTGAGTCCGGTGAGCTCGACGTCGTGGCATTCCACCTGGTGACGGTCGGGTCGAAGGTGGCGGAGACGACGGCGAAGCTCTTCGCTGAGAACGCGTACCGCGACTACCTGGAGCTGCACGGGCTCTCCGTCCAGCTGACCGAGGCGCTGGCCGAGTACTGGCACGCGCGGGTCCGAGACGAGATGGGCTTCGCCGGCGAGGACTCCGAGGACCTCGACGGGATCCTCGGCCAGGCCTACCGCGGGTCGCGCTACTCGTTCGGCTACCCGGCCTGCCCCGAGCTGGCGGACCGGGCGACGCTGGTGCGGCTGCTGGAGCCGGAGCGGATCGGTGTCACTCTGTCGGAGGAGCTCCAGCTGCACCCCGAGCAGTCCACCGACGCACTGGTGGTCCACCACCCCGAGGCGAAGTACTTCAACGCCACCTGACCTTTGCATCATGGTGACCACCTCGCTGTCCGAACCGGACCTCGCCATCTGGAACGGCGTTGCGCACGGAGAATTCTGGCTTTGGCGCCGTTATGGCCAGCGAGGTCCGTCCGGGTGGCCGGGGCAGCGGCCTGACCCGGGTGAGATGATGGCGGGTGACCTCTTCGCTTCCCGCTGCGGCCCTGTGGGACATGGACGGCACCCTGGTCGACACCGAGCCGGAGTGGATCGCGTGTGAGCGCGCGCTCGTGGAGGCGTACAACGGCACCTGGACCGATGCCGACAGCCTGGCCCTGGTGGGCCAGGATCTGCTGAGCGCGGCGGCGCACATCCGCGACCGGGGGCAGGTGCCGCTCAGGCCCGAACAGATCGTCGAGTGGATGGTCGACGAGATGGTCCGCCGGCTCGGGCGCGGTGCGACGTGGCAGCCAGGAGCGCTCGAGCTGCTGACAGACCTGCGGGAGGCCGGCATTCCCTGTGCGCTCGTCACGATGTCGTACCGGCGGCTGGCGGACGCCGTGCTGGACCGTCTGCCGCCGGGGACGTTCGAGGCGGTCGTGACCGGCGACGAGGTGGGCCTCGGCAAGCCGCATCCGGAGCCCTACCTCACGGCCGCAGAGATGCTCGGCGTCGACCCGATGGGCTGCGTGGTGATCGAGGACTCGTCGCCCGGTGTCGCGTCCGGCCTCGCGGCGGGCTGCCGCGTGGTGGCCGTCCCGCACGTCACCGGGATCGACGCGGCATTGGACGTGCCGGTCCTGCAGTCGCTCACGGGCCTGCGGGTCGAGGACCTGGCCGCGGGCGCCGAGTTGTGGCACCCGGACGGTCGCGTCGAGCCCAGCCGTTGACGCTCTGGTCACCCGTTCGACGTTGGACGAACCCCGCGCGCCGAAGTTCCGTCAGATGACGGGTGCCGCGCCGCAGCCCCGCTAATGGCCTCGCCTGAAGGACTGGTTGCGGCGCACGGACGGTGGGCTGCGGCACGCATCTCTCCGCGTGAAGTGAAGACCGATGAGACGAAAGTTCGCCGCACTCGCCGCCACCGGACTGCTCGGCGGGCTCCTCGCCGCCGTGCCCACCACGATGAGCGCCACGGCACAGGAGGTCGGCGACGTCACGGTCGTGCCCCTGCAGATCACCGGCCCGCCCGCGGACCGGTTGAACCTGATCATCCTCGGTGACGGCTACCAGGCCGACGAGATGCAGCAGTTCCGCGACGACGTCGGCCGCAACCAGAACGTCATGTGAAGCATCGAGCCGTTCCGCAGCTATCGCCACTACTTCAACATCTACCGCGTCGAGATCGTCTCGCAGGACTCTGTGTCCGCTGGGACCCCGACGACCGCGACAACCCGAACAACAACCTCAAGGTCACGGCGCTGCGGCTGCGGTACTCCGACGGCTGCACGAACCCCCTCGCCCGGGGCACCACGTACGGTCCCGCTCCGGCAGGCAGCCCGCCCGGCACGCCGAGCGGGAACCAGGCACGCACCGCCATCCTCGAGACGCATGTGGCGCCGGTGCTCGGGATCCCAGCGAACTCGCAGAACCTGCAGACGCTGGCGATCTTCAACTCGTTCACCTACGGCGGCATCGGTGGCACGCACGCGACCACGTCCGGTGGCAGCCCGCAGGGCCCGCTCATCTCCACCCATGAACTGGGCCACTCGCTGGGCCAGTTGTCCGACGAATACCCTTACAGCTCTCGCGACGTCGTCCGCGACCGCTACGACGGCCCCGAGCCGGGCTCGTTCCACCACACCATCCGCACCGACACGCATTCGATGATCGACGACCAGTTCAAGTGGTGGCGCTGGATCGGCGAGGAGAGCCTGTCCGGCGGCGTCATCGGCCTGCACGAGGGCGGCCAGAGCCGTCCGTGCGGCGTCCGGCGGCCGAGCGAGCACTCGATGATGCGGTGGATCGGTTTCTACTTCGACCAGATCGGCCGCGAGCACATGCCCAGGTTCATGCGGTGGTCGCAACACCCACCTGATTGATCGATCCTTGTGAGGTGTTGACGATGACTGCACGTTTCTCCAACGAGTTGGTCGCCGAGTTGTATCAGCCGTTCTGGGCTGCGTGGCA
>JBOGDS010000083.1:0-15341 GCA_050743075.1 Jiangellaceae bacterium
CGCCAGGGCGTACCGCTGGCGGTGGGACTTCGACGGCTTCTACGACCAGCCACCCGAGCTGGCCCAGGCCTACCTGACGCGCTGGTGCCGCGGCGCGATCCGCTCCCGGCTGGAGCCGATCAAGAAGAGGAGCCCCGCGATAGGTGTGTGGAACATCCACTACAACTACCATCGACCCCACAGCGCCGCGGGCGGCCGACCGCCAGCGTCTCGACTCAAGACCGGCGTCACCAACGTCCAGCCCTCATACAGCTAGGTGTGACTCCTGATGTGCCTCGCCCAACGAGGCCCGTACGGTTTCCCCATGCCCGACGCGGACGAGCAGCCGGCCATCCACGCCCCAGTGGGCACCCTGGAGGAACGCCCGCAGGGCCTCAGCGCCGTCGAGGTGGCCGAACGCGTCGCTGCCGGGCAGGTCAACGACGTCCCCGTCCGGTCCAGCCGCAGCATCGGCGAGATCGTCCGCGCGAACCTGTTCACCCGCATCAACGCGATCATCGGCGTGCTGTTCGTCATGGTCCTGTCGGTCGGGCCGATCCAGGACGCCCTGTTCGGCGGCGTCATCATCGCCAACACGCTGATCGGCATGATCCAGGAGCTGCGGGCCAAGCAGACGCTGGACCGGCTCGCTGTCATCGGGGAGGCCAGGCCCCGCGTGCGCCGCGACGGCGAGGCGGTCGAGATGGCACCGTCGGCGATCGTCCTCGACGACGTGATCGAGCTCGGCCAGGGGGACAAGGTCGTGGTCGACGGTGTCGTCCTCGAGGCCGACGGACTGGAGATCGACGAGTCGCTGCTCACCGGTGAGGCCGACCCGGTCGACAAGAAGGCGGGCGACGCCGTGATGTCCGGCAGCTTCGTCGTCGCGGGTGGCGGGGCGTTCCAGGCGACCAAGGTCGGGCGGGAAGCCTACGCCGCCCAGCTGGCTGAGGAGGCCAGCAGGTTCACCCTGGTCAACTCCGAGCTCCGTAACGGGATCAACAAGATCCTCAAGTTCGTCACGTACGCGATCATCCCGACCGGCATCGCTCTGATCATCAGCCAGCTGGTGGTGAACGAGGACGACCTGTCCGAGGCGATCCGCCGCATGGTGGCCGGCCTGGTTCCGATGGTCCCCGAGGGACTCGTGCTGCTGACGTCGATGGCCTTCGCCGTGGGCGTGATCCGGCTGGGGCGGCAGCAGTGCCTGGTGCAGGAGCTGCCCGCGATCGAGGGCCTGGCCCGGGTGAGCGTCGTCTGCCTGGACAAGACCGGCACCCTGACCGAGGGCGCTATGGACGTCGCGGAGGTCCGCTCACTCGCCGACGGCATGCCCGTCGCCGACGTGCTGGGTGCCCTGGGTGCCGCCGAGGAACGTCCGAACGCGAGCTTGCAGGCCATCGTCGAGGCCTATCCGGCGCCGGACGGCTGGACGAGAACCGGGACCGCCCCCTTCTCGTCGGCGCGGAAGTGGAGCGGAGCGGCGTTCGCCGAACCGTCCGGGACGTCGTCGACCTGGCTGCTCGGGGCGCCGGACGTGCTGCTGCCGGCGGGACACGGGGCGCTGGTCAGCGCCGACGAGCTGGGCTCGCAGGGGCTCCGGGTGCTGCTCCTCGCCCGATTCGACGCGTCGATCGACGATGCGCTCGCTGCGACGGACGGCCTGGGCGACCGCCTCACGCCGGCCGCGCTGGTCGTCATCGAGCAGCGCCTGCGTCGAGAGGCACCGGACACGCTGCGCTATTTCGCCGAGCAGGGCGTCCAGGCCAAGGTCATCTCCGGCGACAACGCGATCTCGGTGGGGGCGGTCGCGTCGAAGCTCGGGATCGACGGCGCCGACCTTCCGGTCGACGCCCGCCGACTGCCGAGCGAGCGGGACCCGCTGGCCGACGAGCTGGAGGCCAACGCGATCTTCGGCCGGGTGAATCCGCAGCAGAAGCGCGACATGGTGCACGCCCTACAGTCGCGTGGCCACAACGTCGCGATGACCGGTGACGGCGTCAACGACGTGCTGGCGCTCAAGGACGCCGACATCGGCGTGTCGATGGGCTCAGGCAGCGAGGCGACGCGTGCCGTGGCCCAGATCGTGCTGCTGAACAACAACTTCTCGTCGCTGCCGTCCGTCGTCGCCGAGGGGCGGCGCGTCATCGGCAACATCGAGCGGGTCGCCAACCTGTTCCTCACCAAGACCGTCTACGCCGTGATCCTGGCCGTTGTGGTCGTGCTGACCCAGGTGCCGTACCCGTTCCTTCCGCGGCACCTGACGCTGCTCAGCACGCTGACGATCGGCGTGCCGGCGTTCTTCCTGGCGCTGGCGCCGAACACCGAGCGGGCACGGCCGGGATTCACCAGGCGGGTCCTCCGGTTCGCAATACCGGCCGGTGCGATCGCCGCCGCCGCGACCATCGCGTCCTATCTGCATGCCCGGGCGCACTATGACGGGTTCCTCGAGGCGGAGACGTCCGCCGCCACGCTCACGCTGTTCCTGGTCGCCCTGTGGGTGCTGGCGATCATCGCCCGGCCGTACACCTGGTGGCGGATCCTGCTGGTGCTCGCCATGGGAGCGGGTTTCGCCATCGTACTGACGGTCCCGTGGCTGCAGGTGTTCTTCCAGCTCGAACTGGTGGGCGTGCGCGGACCGTGGGTCTCGGCCGCCATTGCGGCCGCCGCCGCCGTGGCCCTGGAGGTCGTCTGGCGGGTGCTCTCCCGTCGTGGCAACGGTGCGGGGCCGGCCGAGGACTAGCGGCTGGCGACCGCCGGGCGAGGCTGCTGGCCGCGCCAGGGCCGTGTTGACCGTGAACGAGTCGAGGAAGGCGACTCCGTCGGCGTCGGTGCCCTGGGCGTGGATCTGGAAGAAGCCGTTGCGGTCCTCGTCGTCCTCCCAGACGACATAACGCCGGCCTGTTGGTCGATGGCGATCCGCGGCCGCAGTTGCCCGCCGCCACTGCGGTGGAACCGCGATCTCGGTGAACAGGTCCGACGTGTCTCCAGCGAAGCCGCGGGCTCCGGATCTCGCTGGTGTCGCGCTCGAAGGCCACGACGAAGCGGGCATTGCTTGCCATCGACACACAGGGAAGACGTCCTGGTCACCGAGGTCCTGCGCCACGGTGAACCGCCTCCCGGGCTGACGGCCACGTCGGGCGCGCCGTGCCGGCCGGGTCCGGCGGACACGGCGACCGCGTCGGACCGTCGAGCGCCGTTGACGGTCCGGCAACGCAGTGTCACGCGCTCGCCCTGCTGGTACACCAGGAAAAGCGGCGCGCAGCACTTCCGGCCGTTCGGACGTGGTCGACCCTATGAGCGCGTCGGGCCCGGGGTGGCTTCGATGATGCTGCAGTAGCCGCCGCAGTCGGCCGGGTCGAGTTCGGCCGTGCGGTGGGCGAGGTGGCGGAGGGTTTCGCGGGCCTGCTCAAGCTCCACGATGCGTCGCTCGACCTCGTCGAGCCGCTGGTCGATGAGCTGCCGCACGTGCTCGCACGGCGGTTGTCCACCGTCGCGGATGACGAGGATCTGGCGGATGTGACGCAGGGAGAACCCTGCTGCCTGGGCGTCGCGGATGAACGCCAGCCGGTAGACGGCCTCGGATGGATAGTCGCGATAGCCCGACGACGTTCGTGGCGGCGCGGGCATCAGGCCGGCGTCCTCGTAGAAGCGAAGAGTCTTCGCGGTCGTACCCGCGTGCTGCGCCAGTTCGCCGATTCGCATGCGAATCTCCCGTCGACTGGACCTTCCAGTGCGATGGAAGCCATACCGTAGTCGACGCACCACCAATCCCGGGAGAGGCGATGCCCATGGACGTCACGCTGCAGTACTTCGAAGGCTGCCCGCACTGGCGCATCGCCGACGAGCGGTTGCGCGAGCTCTCAGCCGAGTTCGGATTCCGGATCACGTATCGCGAGGCGGTGTCACCCGAGGACGCGGAGGCGCTGTCGTTCCACGGCTCGCCGTCGGTCCTGGTCGACGGTCGAGACCCGTTCAGCCACGGCAACCAGCCGGTCGGACTCGCCTGCCGCGTCTACCAGACGCCGGACGGACCTGCCGGCGCCCCCACGATCGATCAGCTCCGTATCGCCCTCACCTGACCCGAAGGCAACCATGCGCCTCACGTCGATGGTGTTCGATGTCAACACCGCCGAGCGGCTCGAGGCCGCCAGCCGGGAGGCCCGGGCCGTCCATCGGGCGGTTCTGACGGCGTTCGCCACGACCGGACGAGCACCTGCCGCGGCCACGTTCGAGCCAACGGTCCTGGGCGAACTGCACGAACGCGACCTCGTGCGCCTCGACGCCAGCGGTGCCATTGCGGTCGCGTATCCCTTCTCCGCCGTACCGACCAACCACCGGGTCGACATCGGCGGAGGTCCGACCGTGTTCTCGATGTGCGCCATCGACGCCCTCGGCGTCGGTGCGATGATCGGCCGGCAGACGACTGTCCGGTCGGTCGACCCACACACGCGCGAAACGGTCACCGTAGAGATCACGGGCGGGAAGCCAAGGTGGATGCCGCGCAGCGCGGTCGTCTTCGTCGGCGTCATTGGGACCGCGGAGGACTGCTGTCAACCGACTCCTTCGGTCGACCGCTGCTGCGGAGTGCTCAACTTCTTCGCCGACGAGGACAACGCGGCGGCCTGGCACCACGACCGCCCTGACGTCACCGGCGCCGTCGTCGACCAGGCGCGAGCATACGAACTCGGGGTGGCAGCCTTCGGATCGCTGCTCGATGCCCAGCCCGACGCCAAAGCTCACCGTCCGGCGATCGACCAGGCGGCACGATTGCGGCCGGAAGGGGCTCAGTAGTGGAGCGCGATCCGACCCGGCCCGCCGCCTGGCGTGTCCTTCTGTCGTACGCGCGCCCGCACTGGATCGCGCTGGTCGCGGGCGGCCTGCTGAGCCTGGCCACGGCGGCCGCCGGACTCGCCCTGCCGTTGGTGGTGCGCGAGCTGATCGGCGACCTCGGTACCGACCGCGCCGTGACCGGTCTGCTGGTGCTGATGACCGTGCTGGTCGTCGCCAACGCGGCTATCGGAGCCGTCGGTAGCTACGTACTGCAGCGCACTGCCGAGTCGGTGGTGCTGGCGGCCCGGCGCTCGTTGGTGTCGCGGCTGCTGCGGTTACGCCTGTCCGCCGTCGAACGGACCGAGCCGGGCGACCTGATGTCGCGGGTCACGGCGGACACCACCCTGTTGCGCGAGGTGACCACCGACTCGCTCGTGGGCGGGGTCACCGGTCTGCTCACACTGGTGGCAACCGTCGTGATGATGGGCCTGATGGACCCGGTGCTGCTCGGGGTGACCCTGGTGGCGCTGGTTCTGGCCGGTGTGGTGATCGGCCTGGTGGTGCCGCGGATCAACCGGGCGGCCCGCCATGCTCAGGAGTCGGTGGGTGTCATGGGCGCGGCCCTCGAGCGGATGTTCGGCGCGTTCCGGACGGTCAAGGCCTCCGGCGCCGAGGACCGCGAGGGCGAGCGCGTGTATGCCGCGTCCACCGAGGCATGGCGCGCCAGCGTCCGGGCCGCGAAGTGGTCGGCGCTGGCCGGTAACACAGCCGGGCTCGCTGCCCAGATTGCGTTCATCGCGGTCCTGAGTGTCGGCGGCGCACGGGTTGCATCCGGTGCGATCAGCGTGGGCACGCTCGTAGCGTTCTTGTTGTACGTGTTCTACCTGATGCCACCGGTCAACCAGGTGGTGGGGGCGGTCACCCAATACCAGGTCGGCGCCGCCGCGGTCGCCCGCATCCAGGAGGCCGAGGCGCTGCCGGTCGAGCCTCGGGAGCCGGTGGCCGACCTGCCGCGACCCGACCTCCGTCCCGCCGGCGTGGCGTTCGAGCGGGTGTCCTTCCGCTACGGAGCCGACCTTCCCCAGGTGCACCACGACATCAGCTTCGCGGTCCCGGCCGGTGGAATGACCGCCTTCGTCGGCCCCTCTGGTGCTGCCAAGACGACCGTCTTCTCCCTCATCGAACGCTTCTACGAACCTGACACCGGACGGGTTCTCGTCGACGGGAAGGACGTGCGCGCCTGGCCGATGGCGGCGCTTCGGGCTGCCATCGGTTACGTGGAGCAGGATGCGCCGGTGTTGTCGGACACGCTTCGGGAGAACATGCTCTTCGGGGCGCCGCACGCCAGTGCCGACGAACTACGGCAGGTGCTGCGCACGACGCGGCTCGACCGACTGGTTGCTGCACTGCCCGAAGGTCTGGAGACCACCGTCGGGCACCGTGGCATGAAGCTGTCCGGCGGCGAGCGTCAACGCGTGGCCATCGCCCGCGCCCTGCTGCGCCGGCCACGGTTGCTCCTCCTCGACGAGGCCACCTCGCAACTCGATGCGGTCAACGAGGGCGCGCTGCGCGAGACCGTCGCCGAGGCCGCCCACACCACCACCGTCCTGGTCGTCGCCCACCGGCTGTCCACGGTGACCATGGCCGACCGGATCGTGGTGATGGACGCCGGCCGGGTTCGTGCCGTCGGAACCCACACCGAACTCGTCGCCACCGACCCGCTCTACGGCGAGCTGGCCGCCACCCAGTTCCTCGCCGCCGCCAGCTGATCGGAGGATCAGGGGTGCTTGTCGAGTACCAGCGTGTGTGACCGCCGGGCTGCCACGACGTAGCACTATCAGGTGGCGACGTGATCCACTTCGCTATACGCCCTTCCCGATCGCGTCGACGATCCCGGCCACCATCGCACCGATCGTGGAGGCCGCTCGTTCCGGGTGGGGCCGCCCGACGTCGAGCCAGGCGGTCACTGCTTCGACGACCACCACCGGCACGAGCTCGGCGGCCCATCGCCGCCGCGCGGTGTCGGACAAGGCTTGCCGGAGATACGGCTCCGCGGTCTGCGTCATCGCTGTACGGAGCCACGCAGCGTGATCACGGAATTCCGGCTCCTCACCCGCGTCGCGGAAGTACAGCCGGAACCCGGACGGGTTGGCCTGTGCCACTTGGAGCAGCGCATCGAGGCTGGACGAGGTGAGGTGGTCCGGCCCACCCGTCGCGGCCATGAGCTGCGCTCCGACGTCTTCGAGCACCGCCTCGTAGAGCTGGGCCTTGGAGTCGAAGTGGCGGCAGATCAGGACCCGGCTGACCCCTGCCTCGGCCGCGACCTCGTCCAGGCTGGTCGCGGCGTAGCCGCGCCGGGCGAAGGCCCGAGCTGCCGACGCCACCAGGACCCGCCGCCGCTCCGGCCGCTGCAGGAGCTTCTGGCGCCCGTCAGTCCGTGCCACGAGTATGCAGCGCGTCAGCCATCCGGTGTTCGCCGGCGGCTGCTGGTGACCGGTCTGACCGGGCGGGTGATCGAGGTGGGCGCAGGAGACGGCGCGAACTTCGCCCACTACCCGGCAGACGTGAGCAGCGTCCTGGCCGTGGAACCGGAGCCCTACCTGCGGCGCCGAGCGGAGCACGCGGCGACCCTGACCGGAGTTCCCGTCCAGGTCACGGACGGACTCGCCGAGGACCTACCCGCTGAGGACGGCAGCTTCGACGCGGCCGTCGTCTCCCTGGTGCTGTGCTCCGTCACCGACCAGCCGAAGGCGCTCCGTGAAATGCACCGCGTCCTGCGCCCCGGCGGGCGGCTTCGCTTCTTCGAACACGTCCGCGCCGACGGGCCGGCCATGCGGCGAGTCCAACGTCTGCTCGACGCCACCGTGTGGCCGGCGCTGTTCGGCGGATGCCACACCGGAGCGGACACAGCCACCGCGATCGAAGACGCCGGCTTCCGGATCGAGCAGCTGAACCGGCCGCGGTTCCCCGACATGGCGATTCCGCTGCCCACGTCACAGCACATGCTCGGCACGGCATCGCGCCTGTGACCGATCCAGCGAAGGAGATCGAGATGTCTCGAGACCGCGCCATCGGGCCGGTCGGTAGGGCCGCCCGGCTCGTCATCGGCGTCGTCGTCGTCATCGTCGTGGCCATGGCCACCGACCCGATCGGATGGTGGGACGTGGCTGCCGTGCTGACGGCCTTCCCGGTGATCGCCGTCGCAGCCGTCGCTCTCGTCAACACCGGGTACGCGCGGTTCGCGCCCGACGCGCTAACCCGGGCGCGAGCGCCGTGGTCCGGTTCCCAGTTCGTCGCGACGGCGATGGTCGTGGCGGTCGTCGTCGGGCTCGGGACTGCTCTGACGTTCGTGACGCCGGTGGACCGCGTGGCGATCTTCGTGTTCCTCGGCGTGTCATGCTGCTTGCTGCGGGCCGCGGCTACGAGGGCTGTGAGCTGCTCGCGTTCCCGAACCTGATCCTGGGCCGCCGCGACGCCATCTGGTGCCCCATCTACACGCCGATCGACCGCACCGAGGTCGACCCGGACGACCGGACCACCGACGCCCGTTTGGTATCGTTCTGGCCTCGCCCGGGCGATTAGCTCAGCGGAAGAGCGCCTCGTTCACACCGAGGAAGTCACTGGTTCGATCCCAGTATCGCCCACACGCGAAGACCCAGGTCGGACCGAGAGCAGCAGGGACGATCACCAGCCAGGCGGGAGCCAGATCGCGAGCGGGGCTTGCCGACGCGGACGCAGCGTCGACCGGGCATGCTCGAGGCGCGAGAATGCTCCGATGGCAGAGGCACTGGAGGGGATCGCGTCCGACCCGCTCTCGGCCGGTTGGGCTCGGCTCGCCGACGGAGAGTGGGGGGCCGCTGGAGCCTCGTTCGCGGACGCTCTCGCCTGCGAGGAGACGCCGGAGGCTCTCGAAGGGTTGAGCTGGGCTGCGTGGTGGCTCGACGACGCCGATGCGGTGTTCGACGCCCGCGAGCGCGCCTACCGCCTCTACCGCAGGCAAGGCGAGCCCGCGAGCGCGGCGCGGATGGCCACCTGGCTCGCGGCCGATCAGCTCGACTTTCGCGGCGCCGTGGTGGTGGCGGGTGGCTGGCTGCGGCGGGCCGGGCGCCTGCTCGACCCGCTCGAGCCCGGGCCGGAGCACGGCTGGCTCGCCTTCCACGAGGGCTACATCGCTCACCTCTCGGGCGATACCCCCAAGGCGGGGGAGCTTGCCGCTCAGGCGGCTGACGCCGGGCGGCGATTCGAGGTCCCCGACCTGGAGATGCTGGGCCTGGCGCTCCGGGGGGCAGCCCTCGTTGCCTGCGCGCAGGTCGAGGTGGGCATGCGCTGCCTCGACGAGGCGACCGCGATCGCCCTGGCGGGCGAGGCGACGGTGCCGATCTCGGGCGCCTGGGCATGCTGTTTCCTGGTCAGCGCCTGCACCGCCGTGCTCGACTACGAGCGGGCGTTCGAGTGGTGCGACCGGATCGCGGAGTTCGCGGAGCGCTACGGGAGCCGCTACATGCTCGCCTTCTGCCGGGCCGAGTACGGCGCGGTGCGCCTCTGGCGGGAGCAGTGGACGGATGCCGAGGAGATGCTGGAAGCCTCGGTCGAGGACTTCTCCCGCTCCCGCCCGGCGATGACGGGAGGCCCGCTCGTCGGCCTCGCCGAGCTGAGACGGAGGCAGGCCCGGGCGGAGGAGGCGGCGCTGCTGCTCGATCAAGCGGGGCCGTCGGCGCCGGCGCAGCTCTGTCGGGCCCGCCTGGCGCTCGACCAGGGCCAGCCGCGCCGGGCGGTCGAGCTGGTCGAGCGGCTGCTGCGCCAGGCGCCCGCCGAGCGCAAGCTGGGCCGCGCCCCGGCGCTCGAGCTGCTGGTTCGCGCCCGGGTGGCGTGCGGTGAGCTCGAGGAAGCCCGCGTGGCGCTGGCGTCCCTGCGGGAGATCGAGCGGCTGGTCGGGACGGAGCCGATGTGCGCCTTCGGGGAGCTGGCCGAGGGATTGCTCGAGGCGGCGGGCGGCGAGCACGAGCGGGCAAGGACACTGCTCGAGGACGCCGTCGATCGCTTCCAGCGATGCGGGGCGCCGTTCGAGGCCTCGCAGGCGCGGATCGAGCTGGCCACCAGCCTCGCCGCCCTGGGTCGAACCGGGCTGGCCGTGCGCGAGGCGACCACGGCCCTGGATCGCCTCCTGGAGCTGGGGGCCGACGCGGAGGCCGAGCGCGCCCTCCGGCTGCTCGACGCATCGATTCACGGCGGCGGCGACGGCCCAGGGCTGCCCGGGGTCACGCGGCGCGAGCGCGAGGTGCTGGGGCTCCTCGCCGAGGGGCTCACCAACCGGCAGATCGCCGAGCGGCTGGTGGTCTCAGAGCACACCGTCCATCGCCACGTCACCAACATGCTGCGAAAGCTCGACCTTCCCTCGCGCACGGCCGCAGCCGTGTGGGCGGTGCGGTCGGGCTTGCTCGACGGCGCCGGCAGATAGCCAGAGCTGGCCATACCAGGCTGCCCGGAAAGATGGTCGGTTCGGGCGAAGCCAGCGGCGCGTCGTCGGGGCCACGGTCCTGGCAATGGAGCGTCGGGGCACGCAGGGCGACTGCTGATCGAGGCCGCGGCGCCCCCCGGATCGAGGAGCTGGCGGAGGCCAGCGGCGGAGAGGATCGGAGGAGCCAGGTGACGACCCACGAGGAAAGCGACGCGCCGGCGGCGACCCAGGCGGCGCCCGAGCTGAAGGCAGCAGCTCGGGCCGCCTGGGCGCTCGGCGACTACCACAGGTTCGCGAAGGAGACCGTATGGGAGCTCGGGGAGGCACTGGTCCGGGCGTGCGAGATCTCGATCGGGCAGCGGGTGCTCGACGTGGCCGCCGGCACGGGCAACACGGCGATCCGCGCGGCCGAGGCCGGCGCCGACGTGGTGGCGTCGGACTTGACGCCGGAGAATTTCGAGGCGGGCCGCCGCGAAGCCGCGGCTCATGGGGTGGAGCTCGAATGGGTCGAGGCCGACGCCGAGGCACTCCCGTTCGCAGACGGCGAGTTCGACGTCGTCACCTCGTCGTTCGGTGCCATCTTTGCCCCCGACCATCGGGCGGTGGCCCGCGAGATGCTGCGCGCGTGCCGGCCCGGGGGGCACGATCGGGATGCTCAACTTCACGCCCGAGGGCCTGATCTCCGACTTCTTCGGCGCCCTCGCGCCCTATCTGGCCCCGCCCCCGCCGGGAGCTTTGCCGCCGGCGCTGTGGGGCAGCGAGGAGCACGTGCGGGAGCTGTTCGGCGACCGACTGGAGTCGCTGGAGATGACCCGCAGGCACTATGTGGAGAGGGCGGACAGCCCGCGCGACTACCGCGAGCTCTTCAAGCAGACGTTCGGGCCGGTAGTCGCGATCTACGCGAGCCTCGCCGAGGAGCCCGAGCGCGCAGCGGCACTCGACCGAGACTTCCTCGAGTTCGCGGCACGGGCGAACAGCGGCCAACCCGAAGGTCCCGCGGAATACCGCTACGAGTACCTGCTCGTGGTCGCCCGCAAGCGCGCAGTGTAGATGCAGGATGACCGGTAGTGCCATCGCATCTCCCTGCCGGATGACTACCAACGTCCACACTTATCGAGGTGCAGGGACATCGACCGCTGGGACATCGTGTGCTCGTGAGCGTCGACGGGTTCGGTGGCGGGCTGGTGCCGGGTGTCGTCGAGAGCCTGCGTGCGTGGGTCTGGGAGGACTTCGCCGTCGACCTCGGCGAGATCGAGGGCGTTGGGCACGGCGGGGACGAGGCGGCGCAGCTGTGGCGCGGGGTCTCCGCGGACGGAGTGTCGTACGCAGTCAAGCTGAGCGGGGGAGGGACGCCGGCCGGGCTGATCGTGTCGGCTCATCTCGCGGAGCACGGGGTGCCGGGTGTCACGGCGCCGGTGCCGACGCGTCACGGGCGGCTGTGGAGTGAACGCGAGGGTCGTCGGCTGTCCGTTGTGCCGTGGGTGTCGGACGACCGTGCGCTCAGCGGGGGGATGAGCGCTGGGCACTGGACGTCGTACGGCGCGCTCCTGGCGAAGGTGCACGACACCGCGGTGACCGATGAGCTGGCGAGGATCCTGCCGCGCGAGGATCACACTCACGAGCGCGTGGCGTCCGCCGCCCGTGCCCTCGACAGCCGGCTCCACAGGCCGGCCGACGACCCAACTGGCGTGGGAGGCCTGACCGACGAGCTTGCCCGCGCTCTGGCCGAGGAGTGATGCGCCGCCGCCGGCCTCGTGTCCATCCTGCTCGAGCAGGCCGACGGCCTCGGCCGCGAGCTTGGCACCCGGCCGGTGCCCAGCGTCGTCTGTCACGGCGACCCTCACCTCGGCAACATGCTGATCGGGGGAGACGAGCGGGTCTGGCTGATCGACTGGGACGATGCGGTCCTCGCTCCGCGAGAACGCGACCTGATGTTCGTCCTGGGCGGGGTGCTCGCCTTCGCCCCGGTGAGCCCGCAGGAGCAGTCCTGGTTCTTCGACGGGTACGGGGTGGCCGACATCGACCCGGCCCGGCTGGCCTACTACCGGTGTAGGCGCGCGTTGGAGGATCTCGTCGACCCGGCGGCGCACGTCGTCGATGTCCACCGGTGGACCGAGTCCGAACGTGCGGACGCGCTGTCCATCGTCCGAAGGGTGCTGTCGCCGACCGGCCTCGTCGGCCTCGCCCTGTCGTCGCTGCAGGCTGGCTCGGACGACTCCGGCTGAACTCGTGGCTCCCGTCCAGCCACCTCGGCCGGGCATGGTTCTTCGACGCCGTGCGCGTCATCACCCGCACTCACACGCCGGTGAATCATCGCTCGAGTACGTGCATCTTCGACAGCTCGCGGGTCGTCGACGTCATGCGCTACGGCGCGGCCGGGCCGCGACCGGAAGGGATGGTCATGCGGTGGTGTTCGAGCTCGACGGGAAGGAGTTCGTCGCGCTCGACGGTGGGCCGGAGTTCACGTTCAACGAGGCGATCTCGCTGGAAGTGAACTGCCAGACCCAGGCCGAGCTGGACCGGCTGTGGGAGACCCTCTCCGAGGGGAGTGCAGGGGCCGTGCGGCTGGCTGAAGGACAGGTACGGCGTGTCGTGGCAGATCGTCCCGACAGCCCTGAACGAGCTGGTGGCTGATCCCGATCCAGACACGTCGAACCGGGTCATGACGGCTATGCTGGGCATGGGCAAGATCGAGATCCAGGGTCTGCGGGCCGGCACTGATCGGCCGGGCATCGCTCGGCGGAGCTCATGCCGTGCTGGTCCGCCAGTCGCCTGCGTGGTAGCGCCACCAGATCCGAGCCAGGAATACCAGGCCCCACGCCAGCCAGGCCAGGAAGATGCCGTTGAGGCCGAGACCAAACCGGATGCCGAGCAGCCAGGCCAGCGTCACCAGGAACAGGTCCGCGAGCAGGGACGCGAGCATGACCGTTCGGCTGTCGCCTGCGGCTCGCAGCACGCCGCCGAGGTTGACGGCGGCCACTATCGGCGCAAGCGAGACGACGGCCAGCAGCACCGCTGAGGTGGCGGTGCTGATGACGGCCGGATCGTTCGTGACGAGCCTGAACACCACCGCAGGCATGAGCAGCACCGGGACGGCCGGAACGGCGTACAGCATCAATCCGAGCCGCAGGCCCGCTCGCCGGTACGCACCCGCGCCGTCCACGTCGCCCGAGGCGTTGACCGACCAGCACAATGACCGCAGTTCCGGTGGCTTGCAGGGCGGTGAAGCTGACCAGGGTGACGTTCTCCAACAGCCGGTTGGCGGCCACGGCGGCCGCGCCGAGATGGGCGATCAGTCCGACCAGTGCGACCTCGACGGAGTAGCCCAAGAACAGCATGGTGACCTCGGGCCAGCCGATCCGCCACAGTCTTGGAGCCAGCTCTCGCCAGCCCCGCAGGTTGTGGCGGCGCATGAGCCGGAGGCACGAAAGCGTCGCCGGCCGTACATCGCCATGAACCCAGTCCCGACGATCGTGCTGCACAGCGTGGCGAGTGCGGCTCCCGTGACGCCCAGCCTCTGCCCGAAGATGAGCACCAGCCCCAACGGGAGGTTGACCGCGTTGACCAGCAGTGCCATCGCCATGGTGATGCGCGTGGCTCCCATGCCGGCATAGATGCCCTGCAGGGTGAAGGTCGCCGCCACGAACGGGACGGCGAACGCCAGGATGCGCAGGTACGCAACACCGAGCTCGGGCAAGTCGGTGTCGCCACCGATCAGGTGGAGCACGGCGGGCGCCAGCGCGAACAGCAGCCCGCCGGTCACGACGCCGCCCGCGATCCCGAGCGCCAGGCCGACGTCCGCGACTCTCGCGACCTGGTCAGGCTGCCGGGCTCCGTAACGGCGGGCCACCAGCACCTGGGCAGCGGTGCCCCAGCCGCGCACCACGACGGTGGCGACCAGGTAGACCGGAGCGGCCAATGCGACCGCGCCCAGTGCGCTGGTCGAGAAGCGTCCGAGAAGCACCGTGTCGACGATGATCAGCAGGATCTGGAACAGGTTCGCCACGAGGATCGGCCACGCGACCCGCCACATCCCAGCCATGGGGCGCCGCTCGATGGGCGCGGGTGTCACCACTGTGATCGGGCCAGCCCGATCGCTCCTGCACCCGAGCCCATCGCAAGACAGTACTAATTGCAAGCTAGTTGCAATAAGCCGATTCCGGTCAGCCGCAGCACGCTGGCCATCGAGGCGAGTCCCGGCTCGAGGAGAACCCGATCCTCGGTGCTACTTGGGTGGCAAGCTGCGAGCGAAGGACACGCCGCGGTCGACCCAATGTCGCAGGTCGTCGTCCTTGGTCAAGCGGTCGGCGTCGACGACGATCCATCCCTTCATCGGCCGGCCGCCCATGCTGAAGACCCCTGCACCCGGCCTTGCCAGGAGCGACTCCCGCTGGGCGGGATCGGCGCGGACGAGCAGGCCGTCGCCGTAGACGCCGACAGCCATGTTGCCGTCGAGCAGCATGGCCAGGCCGCCGAACATCCTCCGCTCGGCAAGTCCAGGATCGTTCGCCAGCACCTCTCTGATCCGGGTCGCCAACCCCTCGTCGTAGGCCACGGGTGCATCGTGGCACAGGCGTGAGGCGCGGAGCGCGCTGCGCCGTGGCGTTCGGCGACGAGCTAGGTGCGGTCGAAGGTCCATGTCGCCCTGGACGTCGTACTGGCGGCCGAACGGCAGGTTGGAGACGCAGACGGACACCGAGCCGTCGCGTAGGTCGAGCTGCCGTGCGTCGCCGACGTCGACGGCAGCAATGGCAGCGTTCAGCCGCGACGTCTCGACGGCTTCCGGGTCGATGTCCCGGCCAGCGGCGCTCCAGCCCGCCGCTGTCGCCTCGGCCAGGATGGTCCCGGAACCGCAGCACGGGTCGAGCAGTGTTCCCGACAGTTCGCCCGCCAGCCCGATCATCGCGGCGGCCACGGTGGGCCGCAGGGCGCCGGCGCGCTCCGCCTCACGACGGCCGTGCTGACGCATCCCGGTGTCGGTGAGCCGTAGTCCCGCGACGAAATGCGGTTCTCCTCACCTTTCTGTGGGTAGTTGGATGGTGAGTCCGCCGCAGCAGAGGTAGATCATGGCGATGAGGGCGGCGGCGCTGTGGTGTCCGTAGCCGCGGTGGTTGATGAGTCGGATCTTGGA
>JBOGDS010000084.1:0-14493 GCA_050743075.1 Jiangellaceae bacterium
GCCTGGCCCGGCGCGACGAGCGTCTCCGCCACCCACCCCACACAGACGGACGCCGACGTGGCGGCGCTCCCGGCCGAGTCGCTCCCCGGTGTCGGCCGGCCTGCCCCGGAGCCGGTGACGCCGGTGCCGTGGGTACCCGAGATCCCGCAACCGGCGCCGGCCGAGTCCCGCGACGACGCTCAGGTCGTCGTCGAGCCCGGCGACTGTCTCTGGGACATCGCCGCCGAGCGGCTCGGCGCCGACGCCACGGTCGCGGGCATCGCGGCCGACTGGCCACGCTGGTACCAGGCCAACCGCGACGTCGTCGGCGACGACCCGGACCTGCTCCTTCCCGGCATGGTGCTCCGCGTACCAGCCGAGCACTGACGACGCCGAACGGGGAACCGCCATGACGCCAGCGACCGCCGGCATGCGGGCCAGCGCACTGCGCCGGATCCCGCTCCCGATGACCGAGCCGCCCTACGACGACGACCTCTCGCCCGTCGCACGCCGGCCCGAGCGGGATACCCGCCCCACCCAGGGGTCACTGGCTCTGGCCTACGTCCTGCCCAGCGGTGTCGCTGCCGTCCCCGAGCCGGCAGCGCCGCTCCGGCTGGTCGACCTGCCCGAGCACACGGACGCCCTCGACCTGCCCGCCAGGCGTGCAGTCCAGGTGGACGATCTGCCCGACCCGTGCCGCTGGACGGCCCGGTTGGCGCAGGGCATCGTCGAGGCGCTACATGGTCACCGGCCGCTGCAGCAGCTGGTGCGGTGGACCGACGAGGAGGTCTACGCGATGCTCGAACGCCGGCTCGCCGCCCGCCGGCCCACCGACGGCCCCCGCCCGCTGGTCCGGTCCGTCCGGGTCTGCCAACCAGCCGACGACGTCGTCGAGGCAAGCGTCGTCGTGGAGAACGGCGGCCGATGCCGTGCGCTCGCCCTGCGGCTCGAGGCGCTCGACGCCCGCTGGCGCTGCACCGAGCTCGAGATCATCTGACCCGAACAGAACGGACGGCCCGAACACGTGGTGAGGGCTGTGGGCGCCAAGGACCGGATCCTCAGGCCGCTCGATGCTTGGGGTCGCCGTGGCAGCGCTTGAACTTCTTGCCCGACCCGCACGGGCACGGCGCGTTGCGCGCGACGTCGCCGAACTCGATGCCGGCCGCCGCTGACCCGTCGGACGCGCCGGGGCGCTCGACCCGGCGCTCGACGGCGGCCTCACCGTCGACGCTCGGCGCGGTGTACTGCAGCTGCTGCGGCCGCCGGGCCTCGACCAGGCCCTTGGCGACGACGACGGGCGCCTGCAATGCCGTCGCGACCGGCTCCGCGCCCTCGGCCGGGGTCGGCCGGACCTGCACCTCGAGGTTGAACAGCAGCCCGACGGACTCCTCCTTGATCCCGTCCATCATGGCGGCGAACAGGTCGTAGCCTTCTCGCTGGTACTCGACCAGAGGCTGCTTCTGGGCGTACGCCCGCAACCCGATGCCCTCGCGCAGATAGTCCATCTCGTAGAGGTGCTCGCGCCACTTGCGGTCGAGCACGGTCAGCAGAACCTTCCGCTCCAGCTCGCGCATGACCTCGGGACCCAGATTGGCTTCGCGTCGGGTATAGGAGGCGCGCACGTCGTCGACCAGCTTCTCGACTAGCAGGTCGGAGGTCAGCCCGTCGCGGCCGCCGACCTCGGCCTCGAGCTCGTCGACGGTCACCGAGACCGGGAACAGCGTGCGCAACGCCGACCACAGCTTGTCGAAGTCCCACGTCTCGGGGTACCCCTCGCTGGTCGCACCCCGTACGTACGCGATCACGGAGTCGTCGAGCATGTTGCCGATCTGCTCGGAGAGGTCTTCGCCCTCGAGCACCATGCGCCGCTCGTCGTAGATCACCTGGCGCTGGCGGTTGAGGACGTCGTCGTACTTGAGGACGTCCTTGCGGATCTCGAAGTTCTGCGCCTCGCGCTGGGTCTGCGCGCTCTTGATCGCGTTGCTGACCCGCTTGTGCTCGATCGGCTGGTCGTCGGGGATGTTCAGGCTGCGCAGGATCATGTCGACCCACTCGCTCTTGAACAGCCGCATCAGGTCGTCCTGCAGCGACAGGTAGAACCGGGACTCCCCCGGGTCGCCCTGCCGCCCGGAGCGGCCGCGCAGCTGGTTGTCGATGCGCCGCGACTCGTGCCGCTCGGTGCCCAGCACGTACAGGCCGCCGAGCTCGACGACCTCCTCGTGCTCGGCCTTGACCTGGCCCTGCAGCTTCTCCAGCGTCGGGCCCCAGGCGGCCTCGTACTCCTCCGGGTTCTCGACCGGGTCGACGCCGCGCTGCTTAAGCTCGGCCATCGCCATCGGCTCGGGGTTGCCGCCGAGCATGATGTCGGTGCCGCGGCCGGCCATGTTCGTCGCGACGGTCACCGCGCCCCGGCGGCCGGCCTGCGCGATGATCGCCGCCTCCCGCTCGTGGTGCTTCGCGTTCAGCACCTCGTGGGGCACGCCGCGCTTGCTCAGCAGCTGGGACACATGCTCGGACTTGGCCACGCTCGTCGTCCCCACCAGGACCGGCTGGCCCTTGGCGTGCTTGTCGACGAGGTCCTGGACCACGGCGGCGAACTTGGCCTCCTCGGTCCGGTAGACCAGGTCGGCCTCGTCCGCCCGGATCATCGGCATGTTCGTCGGGATGGGCACGACTCCGAGGTTGTAGATCTTGTTGAACTCCGACGCCTCGGTCATGGCCGTGCCGGTCATCCCGGCGAGCTTGTCGTAGAGGCGGAAGAAGTTCTGCAGCGTGATCGTGGCCAGGGTCTGGTTCTCCTGCTTGATCTCCACCCTCTCCTTGGCCTCGATCGCCTGGTGCATGCCCTCGTTGTAGCGGCGTCCGGCCAGGATGCGCCCGGTGTGCTCGTCGACGATGAGGACCTCGCCGTCCTTGACGACGTACTCCTTGTCGCGGTGGTAGAGCTCCTTGGCCTTGATCGAGTTGTTGAGGAACTGGATCAGCGGGGTGTTGGCGCTCTCGTAGAGGTTGTCGATGCCGAGCCAGTCCTCGACCCGCTCGATGCCCGGCTCCAAGATGCCGACCGTGCGCTTCTTCTCGTCGACCTCGTAGTCACGGTCGCGCTGCAACCGCTGCGACAGCTCGGCGAACTTCAGGTACCAGCCGGTCGGCTGGTCGGCCGGGCCGGAGATGATCAGCGGCGTGCGCGCCTCGTCGATGAGGATCGAGTCGACCTCGTCGACGATCGCGTAAGGGTGACCCCTCTGCACCATGTCCTCGGCGCGGCCGGCCATGTTGTCGCGCAGGTAGTCGAAGCCGAACTCGTTGTTGGTGCCGTAGGTGATGTCGGCGCCATAGGCGGCCCGCCGCTGCGCCGGCGTCTGGCCGTTGAGGATCACGCCGACCTCGAGCCCAAGGAACCGGTGGATCCGGCCCATCCATTCAGCGTGGTACTGCGCCAGATAGTCGTTGACCGTGACGATGTGCACGCCCTTGCCGGTGAGCGCGTTGAGGTACGCCGGCAGCGTCGAGACGAGCGTCTTTCCCTCACCGGTCTTCATCTCGGCGATATTGCCGTTGTGCAGCCCGGCGCCGCCCATGATCTGGACGTCGTAATGGCGTTGGCCGAGCGTGCGCTGGGCGGCCTCCCGCACGGTCGCGAACGCCTCGGGCAGCAGGTCGTCGAGGGTCTCGCCGTCGGCCAGTCGGGACCGGAACTCCGCGGTCATGCCGCGTAACTCGGCATCAGAGAGACCGACGAAGTCGTCCTCGATGGCGTTGACCTGGACGACGATGCCTTCGAGGCGCTTGATGATCTTGCCTTCGCCGGCGCGGAGGATCTTGTCGAGCAGGACGGGCACGAGGGTCAACTCCTATGCAACGGTGCGGGTGCAGCGCACGACGCGCCGAGGGCGTCGCTTGGCCGGGTACGTCCACCGGCTCACCATCGTACGTCGAGGTGCCCCGCCCGACGGTTTCACCCGTCCGGTTGATCATGCATGTTCTGCCCGCAGGGCGGCGGGTCGCATGCGTGGGTGCCCGGCAGGATGGCGACGTGGAGCCATTCGAGCTGTCCGGCACCGGCGTACTACTGGCCACGCCGACGGTCGACGATGTCGACGAGATCACCCGGATCTGCCAAGACCCGGACGTCCAGCGCTGGACCACCGTCCCCGTGCCGTACCGCCGTCACCATGCCGAGGAGTTCGTGGGCATGGCCGCACAGAGGTGGACGCACGGGCAGGAACTCACCTGGGCCGTGCGCGACCCGGACACCAGGGCCGTGCTCCGCATGGTGGGGGTCAACGTCACCAGCCCGGGGTCGGCCGAGGTCGGCTACTGGCTGGGACCGGCCGCCCGTCGCCGAGGTCTGATGACGACGGCCGTACGCCTGGTGACGGAGTACGCCTTCGCGCCAGAGGGCCTGGGAATGCACCGGCTGGTGTGGAAGGCCGCCGTCGGCAACTGGGCGTCGCGCCGGCTCGCCTGGCGGCTCGGCTTCCGGATCGAGGGCACGGTGCGCTCGGAGCTGGTCCAGCGTGGCGAGCGACGCGACGCCTGGGTGGCCACGCTGCTGCCCGGCGATCCCACCGGGCCGTCGCAGCCGTGGTTCGAGGTGCAGACCCTACGCGGCGACCGCGTCGTGCTGCGGCGCTGGCGGATGTCCGACGCCGACGCGGCCGTCGAGGGTTGCACCGACCCGGTGACCCGGCATTGGCTCGGCCACCTGCCCCATCCGTACACGCGGCAAGTCGCACTGGAGCACATCGCCAGCCGTGAGACCGAGCACGCCAGCGGCCGTGGCGTGCACTGGGCGGCGGCTCTCGACGACGAGGGCGACGCGGTGGGCTCGTTGTCGCTGATGCACATCGACGAGTCGGAACCGGGCGGGCCGGACAGCGCCGAGATCGGGTACTGGATGCATCCCGCGGCGCGCGGTCAGGGAGTCGCCACGGCCGCCGTACGGCTGGTGGTGGTGCACGCACTCGCCCCGGTGACCGACGGCGGGCTCGGCCTGCGCCGACTCACCCTGGCGCACGCCGCGGGCAACGAGGCGTCGCGTGCGGTCGCGCCGCGGGCCGGCTTCCGCCCGTTCGGCGTCGGGCGGTCGGCCGTACACCTCGGCGACGGCTCGTACGCCGACCTGCACTGGTACGACCTGATGGCCTCTGACCCGCGTTGATCAGTGCGAGGACAGTGCGGCCGCGAGGGATGGGGCGAGGTCGCCACGGCCGGTCACGACGACGTCGCCGAGGTCGAGCCAGGCCGCCATGATCACCAGCTCGGCCGCCAGCTCGTCGGCCGTCTCGCCCGGCGCGTCGGGTTCGGCCCACGCCGCCTGGACGCGCAGGACGCGGGCCTGCCGGTCGGCCTTAAGGTCGACCCGCGCCACCAGCCGGTCGCCGAGCAGGAACGGCAGCACGTAGTAGCCGTGCACCCGCTTGCCGGCCGGGACGTAGATCTCCAGCCGGTAGCGGAACCCGAACAGCGCCTCCGTCCGCACCCGCTCCCAGATCAGCGAGTCGAACGGGCTCAGCAGGGCGCGTGCGGACACCCGCCGCGGCAGCCGGGCGTCGCGATGGGAATAGGCCTGGCGCCTCCAGCCCTCGACGGTGACGGGCACCAGGTCGCCGTCCTCGACCAGTTCGGCGACTGCCCGGCGGGTCGGCTCGACCCCGAGCCGGAAGTAGTCGCGAAGGCACGGCATGGTCGCGACACCGTGCGCCCGGGCAGCGAACCGCACGAGCTCCCGGTGTGCGTCGTCCGGTGACGGCGTGGGGGTCGCGAGGACGTCGGGTGGAAGGACCCGCTCGGGTACGTCGTAGAACCGCTCGAAGTTGCGCCGGCCGGCTGCCGTCACCTCTCCGGCCCAGAACAGGTATCCGAGGGCGCGCTTGGTATCCGACCAGTTCCAGCCCCATCCGTAGTCCTGCGAGCGGGAGGTGTCCTGTTCGATCTCACCCGCGGTCAGCGGGCCCAGCCGGCGCACCTCGTCGAGGACCCGCTTGACCAGGTCCTGCCGGTCGCGGGCGATCCGGCGCATGCCGCCCCACGCCATCTCGTCGGCCTGGGCCATCCGCCAGCGCAGGAACGGGTGGGTCTGCACCGGAATCAGCGACGCCTCGTGTGCCCAGTACTCGAACAGCAGCCTCGGCGCCTGGCCCGAGGCACGGTCGAGCAGTTCTCGCGGGTACGGGCCGACCCGGCTGTACAGCGGCAGGTACTGGGAACGGCACAGCACGTTGACCGAGTCGATCTGGATCAGCCCGATCCGGTCGAGCATCCGCCGGAGCGCGCGCCGGTCGGGGCGCACCGGGCGCGGATCCACGAATCCCTGGGCGGCCAGCGCGATCCGCCGGGCCTCCCCCTGCGACAGGCTGGTGCGGGCGACGGCCATGTCCGCAGATCGTGCCAGCCCGCTCCGACAATGTGCCGCATGCGAAGCCGACCGACCGTCTCGCGGATCCACGGGAGCGTCACAGCGGACGCAGCGTGAGCCAGTTCGGCGACGAGGTACCGCCGAGGGCACGCTGTGTTCCGCGACACCGGGCCCGCTGGCAGCGGTGCAGCAGCCAGTGACGGTCTACGCCCCGTGCGGACCGACCAACAGGAACAACGGCCTCGCCGCACGCGTCCGCCCAGGTCACGCAGACCAAGATCGCGATTGTTCCTGTTGGTCGGTACGCGCGAAGGCGTGGGCGAGCAGTCAGACGTCGAGGTGGATCACGCCGTAGTCGTAGCCTCGGCGGCGGTAGACGACGCTGGGCATCTTGGTGTCGGCGTCGACGAACAGGTAGAAGTCGTGCCCGACGAGCTCCATCTCGTAGAGCGCCTGGTCCAGGCTCATCGGGCTCGCCGCATGCGTCTTCTCGCGCACGACCATGGGGCCGGCCTCGACCGGGGTCAGGGGCTCGAAGAGCGCGCCCTCGGCGGTCGCCGCCTCGGCCCGCTCCGCTCCGCCCGCCGCAGACGTCGTCGCCAGCCGGACCGACACCGGTGTGCGGGTGCCGTGGTGGACCCGCCGGCGGTCGGCTGCCTTCCGCAGCCGTGCGACAAGCCGGTCGACGGCCCGGTCCAGGGCCGCGTACCGGTCGTCAGCAGCCGCCTCAGCCCGGATCACCGGACCCTTGGAGTGCACCGTCAGCTCGACCCGCTCCGACTCCTCGGCCCGCCGCGGGTTCGTCTCCTTCGAGACCTCGACGTCGATCCGGATGACCTTGTGGTCGAATCGCGCAAGCTTCGCGAGCTTCTCCGCGACATGGCGCCGGAACCGATCGGGCACCTCGGTGTGGCGCCCCTTGAGGACGATCTCCACCGGACCTCCCTGGTCTGGTCAGCCAGTCGGGAGGGCACCCGAGCCGCGGCCGGACACAACGCCAGCCGGCGTGATCTGGCCGGCGTGGCGGGCGACGGGTGCCATGACGGCACGCTATCGGCTCTCAGACGGCTCGGACACCCGGTCGGCAAGACTCAACGTGCGGCAGCCACGACGGCGGCGCCGCACGGCCGCAGGCTCGCCGCCTGCAACGCCCGCGCGGACTCCGCGAGCGTCGCGCCCGTCGTCACGACGTCGTCGACCACGACGACGCAGGCGCCGGCGAGCAGCCGCGTGCTCGGCCCGCGAACCGTCAGTGCCTCGCGCAGGTTGGCCAGCCGAGCGGCCTGACCGAGTCCCGCCTGGTCGGACACTCTCCGCCGGTGCCGCATCGCGGGGACGACGAGGCACGCATGCCCCGCCCGGCGCAGGATCGTACTGGCCCGCCGGGCCACCCGCAGCATCGGGTCGTGGCCGCGGTGGCGTACGGCAGAACGTGCCGACGGCGCCGGAACCAGCCCGACGGGCCGGCTACCGCACCGTGCACATCCCCCGGCCTCGAGCACGGCGGCCACCGCGACAGCGAGCGCGTCGCCGAGCGGGCCCGCCAGGGCAAGCCGGCCACGCTCCTTGTGTGCGAGGACCACCGACCGCGGGACCCCGCCGTAGATCGTGACCGCGGCGACCCGCAGGTCGCCGGGCAGCGTGCGTTCCAGCCACGCCGGGCGGGCCAGCTCGGCCCGACACGGATCACACAGCAGGCCGGGCGCGGCGGCGCAGCCGGCGCAGACGCTGCCCAACGCGAGGTCGGCCACTGTCGTGACGAAGCGACGCAGAGCAGGCGCCATGACCGGCACTGTCGCAGCCGTCCGGTCGCGGTGACACCGCGGCGAGCGGCACCTGTGGACCAGGACGCTGCTCACCACACCGTTGTGGACATCCTCAGCGGGTGGGCCACCGGTCTCAGCCGGGGTACACCGGCCGCGCCGCCTGTCCGGCGAGGTTCCAGCTGCCGGTCCGCTGCCGCAGGACCAGCCCGTCGGCCGTGCCGACCGCGAGGTCCTCGCGCGGGGCGGCCGCCAACGTGACGCCGCCTTCCGGCAGCGGCCCGGTAGCGGTCAGCGCCCAGTCCGTCAGGTCGATCCGGTACGCCCCGGTGTCCGCGTCCAGCTCGTCGACGAGCACGGCCAGCTGGGTCGATCCCGACCAGGCGACGGCCGTCACGCTGCCGGCCTCGAGAGGAACCGGGCGCAGGCCTGCGACGCGTACCGACATCGGCACGAGCGGGTCGCGCAGGATCAGACCTACCAGGACCCGGCCGTCGCTCACCACGGCGACCCGGGTGCCGTCGAGGGACACCGCGAGGTCGTCGATCGGCCGCCCACGCAGGTCCGGTGTCGCGACCGGCGCAGGTTCGCTACCGGCCTCGCCCGGCTCGCACACCAGGAGCGTCGTTCCCGCGTCCGTCCGGTCGGTCACCCACACCAGGCCGGTCCGGTCCCAGGACAGGACGTCGAGGTCGGTACCCGAGGTCAGCGGGGTCAGGTTCGCCTCGCTGGTGTATGACGCCCAGGACAGCTCCCGACCGTTCGCAGCGACCACGGCGGCCTCGTCCGCGAGCGGATTCACTGCCAGGTCCGTCGCGCCCACGGCACTCCCGAGCAGCCCGGGGACCCGTGCGGCTCCGTCGCCCTCGAGACGCACGACCCCGGTCGCCGCGATCGCGTACAGCACGCGACGACGCAGCAGACTCTCCGGGTCGTAGTCGCGCGACGTGTCGACGCTCGCGGCGGTCGGTCCGCCGGCCCGCAGCGGGTCGCCGCCGGAACTGACCGTCACCTGCCGCACCCCGGGGATCTGTGTCAGCGTCCAGACCAGCTGCGCCTCCATCCGCTCGGCCTCGACGTCGGACGTGCCGTCGGCCGCCTGTTCGGTCAGCTCGACGATGGCCCGGCCGGACTCGACGCGGACCCCGCGCACCGCCAGCGCGGTCTCTGCCGGGAACGCGGTCCGGACGGCCGGCGCCAGCCACTGCGACGGCCCGCGAAGCAGCGCCTCGGCGAGCAGAGTGGTCGTGCTGCCCGAGGACCGGATCGGCACATGGACCGGCTCCGGGACCAGCACGTCGAACGCCGGGTCGAAGAAGTACAGGTCGAACGCCTGGAACTCACTGTCGAAGTCGAGGTCGGAGACGATGATGCCGGCTGGAGGGTTGGCGATCCGCCACTCGCCGTTCACCTGGTCGAGCCGCAGGGCGAAGTCCCTCGTGGTGTCGGGCCGCTCCCTGACGAAGCCGTCTTGGGGACTGACGGTACCCAGGACCGCCAGCGTCAGCTGCACCCGGCCGTCGGTGCCCGGCGTGACGACGGGATCGCGCGCATAGATGGTGGTCCGTGCGCTCGGCTGCCAGGCCGCTCCGGCGTCGGGTGCGAGGAACAGCCGGGCCGTCGGGTAGTCGGGCTCGTACGACGCCATCGCCGCGACGAAGCCGGCGACGATGCCTTCCGGGCTGTCGCCGGCGTCGGGCGGATCGGCCTGGTCGAAGCCGACGTACGGCGGCCGCTCCGCCTCGGCGATGGGTTCGCCCTCGACCACGTCGCCCGATGTCGGGATCCCGGCGCAGCCGGCCAGCCCGGCCACCAGCCCGACGACCAGCCAGACGGTGGCCCCAGCGCTACGCGATCTAGTCACCGGGCACCCCGTGCGGCTGCCGGACCCGCCGATACGGGCCGCCGACGACCGCCAGCTCCGCGGCGTCGTCGGGAACCATGGGAATCGGCGAGGACGAGACGTCGGTTCCCGCCCGGCGCGGCAGCGTCAGCCGGAACTGCGAGCCGCGGGCCGGCTCTCCCCAGGCCTGCAGCCAGCCGCCGTGCAGCCGGGCGTCCTCCAGTGCGATGGCCAGGCCCAGCCCGGTCCCCCCGGTGCTGCGGGCCCTCGCGGGGTCTGCCCGCCAGAACCGGTGGAAGACCAGCGACGACTCCCCCGGCTTGAGACCCACCCCGTGGTCGCGCACGGCGACGGCAACCGCATCCTCGTCGGCTGCGACGCGGACCTCCACGTCGCGGCCCTCCCCGTGCTCGATCGCATTGACGACCAGGTTGCGCAGCACCCGGGAGATGCGCCGCGGGTCCATCTCGGCCACACACGGTGTCGCCGGCATGGCGACCCGGACCGCCGACCCCTTGCGTGCCGCCAGCGGGGCCGCCGCCTCGGTGACCGCGTGGACGACATCGCGGACGTCGACGGCCTCCGGGGACAGGACGGCCACGCCGGCGTCGAAGCGGCTGATCTCGAGCAGGTCGGCCAGCAACGACTCGAACCGGTCGAGCTGGGCCTGCAACAGCTCGGCGGAGCGGCGCACGCCAGGGTCGAACTCGTCGCGCGACTCGTACAGGACGTCGGCCGCCATCCGGACCGTCGTCAGCGGCGTCCGCAGCTCGTGCGACACGTCGGACACGAACTGCTGCTGCACCCGCGAGAGCTCCTCGAGCTGCCCGATCTGGCGCTGCAGGCTGGTCGCCATCTGGTTGAAGCTGGTCGCGAGCCGGGCGATGTCGTCGCGGCCCTTGACGCCCATGCGCTCGGAGAGCCGTCCGCCCGAGAACCGCTCCGCGACGCGGGCCGCGTACCGGACCGGCGTCACGACCTGCCGGGTGACCAACCAGGCGATGGCACCGAGCAGGAGCACCAGCAGGACGCCCGCCGTCGCGAGCGCCGCTCGGACCAGGTCGTGGGTCTGCTGCTGCTCGTCGAGGGGGAACAGGAAGTACAGGCCGTACTGCTCGCCGCTCGGGGTGCGGATCTGGCCACCGACCGCGAGACCCGCGGCGGCTGGGCCGGCCGGATCCAGCGCGAAGTCGTCGGGCCGGTAGGAGATCGACGTGTAGGTCCAGAACGTCGACGGCTCGGCGTCGACACTCTCCCGCAGCGATGCGGGGACGCTGCTGGCCTCGACCTGCCGTGACGTGACCGAGGAGGCCCCCGGGCGGATGAGGACGACCTCCGGGCCTTCGTCTCCGCCGCGTCGGGTGAGGTCGGTGACGATCTCGCGGGACACCTGGTTCAGCGGACCGGGCTCGACGGAGTCGAGCTGCTGCTGGACGGTGATGATGTTGTCGGCAGCCTCGGCGAGCGCCGCCTCCCGGTGTTGGCTCAGCAGGCCGTCGGTGATCTGTCGCAGCAGCGTCACGCCCAACAGCGACACCACGGCGACCGACAGCGCCAGGGTCCCCGTCACGACGCGCAGCCGGATCGAGCGCTGCCAGGCGGCCAGGACGGCGCGCCACGTCCGCAGCATCGACTCACCGGCGCGAAAGAGCGCGTGAACGACCGGCCGGCGGTTGTCGCCAGCGCTCGCTGTCTGGTCGACGGCCGCAGTCACGTCAGGACGGGCCCGCCTTGTAGCCGACGCCGCGGACGGTCACGACGACCTCGGGGCGCTCCGGGTCGAGCTCGACCTTCGAGCGCAGCCGCTGGACGTGGACGTTGACCAGCCGCGTGTCGGCGGCGTGCCGGTAACCCCACACCTTCTCCAGCAGTTCCTCGCGGGTGAACACCTGCCACGGCCGGCGGGCCAGGCAGGCGAGCAGGTCGAACTCCAGCGGAGTCAGCGGGATCGACGCGCCGTTGCGCTTCACCGAGTGGCCGGCCACGTCGATGGCGAGGTCGCCGACCTGGAGGGTCTCCGGCTTGGGATCGTCGGTGCGCCGCAGCCGGGCGCGGACTCGCGCGACCAGCTCCTTGGGCTTGAACGGCTTGACGACGTAGTCGTCGGCGCCGGACTCCAGGCCGACGACGATGTCGACCGTGTCGCTCTTGGCCGTGAGCATGACGATCGGCACCCCGGACTCGGCCCGGATCTCCTTGCAGACGTCGATGCCGTCCTTGCCGGGCAGCATCAGGTCGAGCAGGATGAGGTCGGGCTTGAAGTCGCGGAAGACCGGCATGACCTCGTCGCCGCGGATTACCACCGTCGGCTCGTACCCCTCGTTTCGGAGCACGATCCCGAGCATCTCCGCCAGCGCGGTGTCGTCGTCGACGATGAGCACGCGTCCCTTCATGGGGACCATTGTGCGGTCGGCGGCGCAGAATCGTGAAAGTGCGGTCCTCGGGCGTGCGGCGAGGCGGCCGCCATGCACCGTCGCTCGAACCCTCGTGGCACGATGTGCCGCGACCTGTCCGCCGGGCGATCGGGGGCGGCCGCGCCGCCGGAAAGCGAGTGTCGATGTCGGAGACGCCGGGCTGGGGCCGACCCAGCGAGGACCCCCCACGTCCCGACGCCGAGCCCGGCGCAGGCCAGGAAGGCGCCGACCCGCAACCGCCGGCCGAGCCGCCGTATCCAGGCTGGTCGACCAGCCAACCACCCCAGCCGGGCTGGACCGCACCTGGAGGCGACCCATCCGCGCCGAGTGCTGCCGCACCGCCGCCTGCGGTGGCGCCGGCGACTGCGGACCAGCAGAGCTGGGGACAGCCGCCGGCACAGCCCGGATGGGGCAGCGGCACCGGTTGGGGGTGGCAACCACCCACGGTCAAGCCCGGCGTGATCCCGCTGCGGCCGCTCGGGGTCGGCGAGATACTCGACGGGGCGGTGACGACCATCCGGCGCAACCCCGGCCCGATGCTCGGCCTGTCCGCCATCGTCGCGGTCGTGACCCAGCTGCTCGGGCTCGGTCTGTCCTGGCTGCTGTTCCGGGAAGACTCCGCCGTCGACTCGCTGTCACCGACGGCGACCGACGAGGAGGTCCTCAGCGCGTTGACCGACGTCTTCGGTGTCGGCGCGATCGTGCTGGTCGTCACCTGGGTGGCGACCGTGATCCTGACCGGCATCCTGACCGTGGTCGTCAGTCGTGCCGTCCTGGGCGAGCGGTTGAGCGCCCACGAAGCCTGGCAGGCGGCGCGTCGCCGCCTGCCGAAGCTGCTGCTGCTCACGCTGGTGTACAGCCTCATCTGGCTCGCCCCCTTCCTGGTCGTCGGCGCGCTCGCGCTGGCGCTCGGGCTGGCCGGCGCTGACGGCGACGCCGGCGGCGGGCTGGCCGTGCTGCTCCTGCTGGCCGCCATACCGGTCGCCATCTGGCTGTACGTGCGCTACGCGCTGGCCGGTCCCTCACTCATGCTGGAGTCGACGGCGTCACCCGACGGCGCCGCCCGGCCGGTCGGCGTCCGGGGTGCGCTGCGCCGCTCGGCGGCCCTGGTCCGCGGCTCCTGGTGGCGGGTCTTCGGCATCCTGCTGCTCGTGCTGCTGATCGTCCTGATCATCTCCAACGTGATCAGCGTGCCCTTCTCGCTACCGATCTTCATCCTCGGCGCCGACGCCTCCGGCGGTCAGTTGCTGCTGACGCTCGTGCTGTCGGCCCTGGGCGGCGTCGTCGGCGCCACGATCACCGCGCCGTTCACCGCGGCGGCCACGGTCCTGCTCTACGTCGACCGCCGGATCCGCCGGGAGGGGCTCGACATCGACCTCGCGCGGGCCGCCGGCGTGACGATCCCCGGCCGGACCGACGTCGCTCCACCACCGTCCGGCGCGCCGTGACCCGAGGCGCGGCGGTGTCGTCGGGCGACGTACCGGTCGACCTCGGGCGGGAGGAGGCGCGCGAGCTGGCCCGCCAGGAACTGGCCGACCCCGTCTACGACGCCGAGCCGTCGCTGGTGGACCGGGTGGTCGGCTGGGTGGTCGACCGGATCGACGACCTCCTGGGCGACTCGGGTGTGCTGCCCGGGTGGGCCGCGGTCGCGGTCGTCCTCGCCGTGCTGGCGCTGGCCGCGGTTGTCGTCTGGCAGCGGACTGGCCCGATGGCCCGGCGGGCGAGCAGCGAGGAGGTGTTCGGCGGCCGCCGCCGCTCGGCGGCCGAGTACCGCGCGGCCGCCGATGCCGCCGCCGCCGATGGGGACTGGGCGGCTGCGGTGGTCGAGAGGTTCAGAGCCATCGTCTCGGGTCTCGAGGAGCGCGGCGTACTCGATCACCGGCCGGGACGCACGGCCGACGAGGCTGCGGCCGACGCCGCCGCCGCGATGCGCCCGCTCGCCGCCGACCTCCGGACCGGATCCAGGGTCTTCGACGGCGTGCGCTACGGGGGCCACCCGGCGACGTCGGCCGACGACGCGCGCATGGCACAGCTCGACGCCGCCGTGCTCGCCGCCCGGCCGCGTCCGGTCGCATCCGACGACCGGCCGCCGGCGGTGCCCCGATGACGCTCACGGCCACAACAGGGCCGGCC
>JBOGDS010000085.1:0-14319 GCA_050743075.1 Jiangellaceae bacterium
GCGTCGAGGGGCCGCGGCACACGCGCGGGACGCCGTCGAACGTCGTCGAGACGGACCCGACTACGTGGCTGCGGCTGGCGGGCGGCCGAACGCGGTGGGCCGACTAGGTGGCCGCCGGTCACGTGGCTGCCAGCGGGGCCCGCGCCGACCTCTCCGCGCACCTGCCGCTCCTCTGAAGCGAGCCAAACCGAACCGAGACCCCCCGCTCGCCCTGTGATCATGAAGGATTCGGCGTGCCATTGGCCCCGGAATGCTTCATGATCATGGGGTAGGGGGATGGGCTAAAGTTGCGAGGTGTGGCTGACCTGCGAGCGTCCGTCGAACGTGTGCTCCCGTCGGTGCGAGCCGACCTCGAGGACCTGATCCGAATCCGGAGCGTGAGCGCCGATCCGGCTGCCACCGATCACGTGCGTGCCTCGGCCGAGGCGGTCGCGGAACTCGCCCGCGGCGCCGGCGCGGCCGAGGTGGAGATCCTCGCCGTCGATGGCGGTGCACCAGCCGTCGTGGCGCGTTGGCCGGCGCCCGATGGCACCCCGACGGTGCTCCTCTACGCCCATCACGACGTCCAGCCGACGGGCGTCGTCGACGAGTGGACCAGCGATCCGTTCGAGCCGACCGAGCGCGACGGGCGCCTCTACGGGCGCGGTGTCAGCGACGACAAGGCCGGCGTGCTGGCGCATATCGCCGCCCTGCGCGCGTACGACGGCGAGCCTCCGGTCGGCGTCACCATGTTCGTCGAGGGCGAGGAGGAGATCGGCTCGCCCACGTTCGTCGACTTCCTGCGGACCTATCGCGACAAGCTCGCCGCCGACGTTATCGTCGTCGCGGACTCGGGGAACTGGACGACGGAGACACCCGCGCTGACGACCAGCCTGCGTGGCCTCGCCGACTGCACGGTCGAGGTGCGGGTCCTCGACCACGCGGTGCACTCGGGCGGTTTCGGCGGGCCGGTCATCGACGCGCTCACGTCCCTGTGCCGCTTGCTCGCGACCCTGCACGACGAGATCGGCGACGTTGCGGTTCCCGGCCTGGTGCGCAAGGAAGCCGCGGAGGTCGACTATCCGGAGTCCCGGTATCGCGCCGACGCGGGCGTGCTGGACGCGGTCGAGCTCGTCGGCAGCGGCACGCTGGCGGACCGGCTGTGGGCGAAGCCGGCCCTCTCGGTCCTGGCCCTCGACACGACCAGGATCGCCGACGCCGCCAACGTCCTGATCCCGGCAGCCAGCGCCAAGGTGAGCCTCCGCCTGGCACCGGGGCAGGACCCGCGCGCTGCTCTCGACGCGCTGACCGAGCACCTGCGCGCCAACGCCGAGTTCGGTGCGCAGGTCACGGTCACAGACGGCAGCGTGGGCCCGCCCTGCGAGCTCGATACGGGCAACCCGGCCCACGAGGCTGCCCACGCCACGCTCGCCGAGGCCTTCGGCGAGCCCGCCGTCGAGATCGGGCAGGGCGGGTCGATCCCGTTCATCGCCGACTTCGCCCGCGAGTTCCCCGAGGCGCCCGTGCTCGTCACCGGCATGGGCGACCCGGACTGCCGGGCCCACGGGATCGACGAGAGCCTGCACCTCGGCATGTTCGCCAAGATCTGTCTGGCCGAGACACTGCTGCTCGAGCGGCTGGCCCGCCAGGGCGGCCCTGCCACGCCCTAGACTCATGGCCGTGGCGCGGGGCGACGGTCGGCTGACGCACGAGACCGATCCACACGACCGCAGCCCGCAGGACGCCTGCGGCATATTCGGTGTCTGGGCACCGGGCGAAGAGGTCGCCAAGCTCACGTATTTCGGCCTCTATGCGCTGCAGCACCGGGGTCAGGAGTCCGCCGGCATCGCCGTCGGCAACCACGAGCAGATCCTGGTCTACAAGGACATGGGGCTGGTCAGCCAGGTCTTCGACGAGGTGACTCTGAACTCGCTGCGTGGACACGTCGCCGTCGGCCACACGCGCTACTCGACCACCGGCGGCAGCCGCTGGGAAAACGCCCAGCCCACCCTCGGGGCCACGTCGGCCGGCACGGTCGCCCTCGCGCACAACGGCAACCTCACCAACACCACCGAGCTGCTCGACCTCGTCCGCGCGAGCAGCGGAGGAGAGTCCGGCGAGCTCCGCTACGGCAACACGTCCGACACCGCGCTCGTCACCGCGCTGCTCGGTACCGACCCGGACACGACGTTGGAACAGGCGGCGGTCAACGTGCTGCCGCGGCTGCGGGGTGCCTTCTCGCTGGTCTTCGCCGACGAGTCGACGCTCTACGCGGCACGCGACCCGCAGGGCATCCGGCCGCTCGTCCTAGGCCGACTCGAACGCGGCTGGGTCGTGGCCAGTGAGACGGCCGCGCTCGACATCGTCGGCGCGTCCTTCGTCCGCGAGATCGACCCCGGTGAGGTGGTCGCCGTCGACGCGGGTGGCCTGCGAACGCGGCGTTTCGCGGCGGCCGACCCCAAGGGGTGCCTGTTCGAGTTCGTCTACCTGGCCCGTCCCGACACCCACATCGGCGGCCGGTCGGTACACGAGACGCGGGTCGAGGTGGGCCGCCGGCTCGCGCGCGAGCATCCGGTGGAAGCCGACCTGGTGATCCCGGTACCCGAGTCGGGGACGCCGGCCGCCGTCGGCTACGCAGAGGAGTCGGGCATCCCGTACGGCCTCGGCCTGGTCAAGAACTCCTACGTCGGGCGCACGTTCATCCAGCCGTCGCAGACGATCCGCCAGCTCGGCATCCGGCTCAAGCTGAACCCGCTGCGCGAGATCGTGGCCGGCCGCCGGCTCGTCGTCGTCGACGACTCGATCGTCCGCGGCAACACCCAGCGCGCCCTGGTCCGGATGCTGCGCGAGGCCGGCGCGCGAGAGGTCCATGTCCGGATCTCCAGCCCCCCGGTCACCTGGCCGTGCTTCTACGGCATCGACTTCGCCACCCGCGCCGAGTTGATCGCCACCGGGCTCACCACCGACGAGGTCTGCCGGTCGATCGGCGCCGACTCCCTCGGCTACGTGTCGCTCCCGGGACTCGTCGACGCGACGACGGTGCCCATGGACCGGCTGTGCCGGGCCTGCTTCGACGGCGTGTATCCCGTCGAGCTACCCGAGTCGGCACATCTGGGCAAGCACATCCTCGAGCAGACTGAACTGCCGATCGCGGCACCAGTCCCCGCGGCCGTTCGCGTGGACGTCGACGGCGTGACGACGGGAGTCGGCGGCGGCGCCCCGGACGCGCTCACCCACCCCTGACCGTGGCCCCCACCTGGATGGCACGCTGAACCGTTCCACAAATCCGCCCAAACCGTCCGTCTGAACAACGGTTGAGCGTGCCATGTACGTCGGTTCACCGTGCCATGGCCGGGTCGGCGGCGGCGGACTGGTTCGCCGCCGCTGGCGGTAACCTGCTGCCGTGCCGGAGGCCGACGAGACGGGCGCCACGTACGCAGCGGCGGGCGTCGACATCGCGGCTGGTGACCGGGCCGTCGAGCTGATGAAGGAGTGGGTCGCCAAGACCCGTCGCCCGGAGGTCGTGGGCGCTGTCGGCGGCTTCGCGGGCCTGTTCGATGCGAGCGCGCTGTCGTCGTACCGTCGGCCTCTGCTCGCGACGAGTACAGACGGAGTCGGGACCAAGGTCGTCATCGCTCAACGGATGGACGTCCACGACACCATCGGGTTCGACCTGGTCGGGATGGTGGTCGACGACATCGTCGTCTGCGGGGCCGAGCCGCTGTTCATGACCGACTACATCGCTTGCGGCCACGTCGTCCCAGAGCGCATCGCCGCGATCGTCAAGGGCATCGCCCAGGCGTGCGTCGGGGCTGGGTGCGCTCTCGTTGGCGGTGAGACCGCCGAGCACCCCGGACTGCTCGGCCCGGACGAGTACGACGTCGCGGGTGCCGTGACCGGTGTCGTCGAGGCCGACGCGTTGCTCGGCCCGGACCGGGTTCGCACCGGCGATGTGGTCATCGCCATGGCGTCGTCCGGACTTCACGCCAACGGGTACTCGCTGGTACGGCGGGTCGTCTTCGGCCTCGCCGGCTGGGAGCTGGACCGTGACATCCCCGAGCTGGGCCGGACCGTGGGTGAGGAGCTGCTGGAGCCCACCCGCGTCTATGCCCGGGACTGCCTCGCCCTTGCTAGCGGCGATGGCAGCGACGTCCATGCGTTCGCGCACGTGACCGGCGGCGGGCTGGCCGCGAATCTCGCCCGCGTTCTCCCGCCGAACTGCGCGGCCAGGCTGGACCGGAGCACCTGGTCACCTCAGCCGATCTTCGGCCTGGTGGGCCAGCTCGGCCACGTCGAGCTGGACGAGCTGGAGCGCACCCTGAACATGGGCGTCGGCATGGTCGCTGTCGTGGGCGCCGAGAGCGCCGAGAGCGCCATCGTGTTGCTCAGCGAGCGCGGTGTCCCGGCCTGGATCGCCGGCGACGTCGTCGAGGGCGACGGCTCTGCAGGGCTACGAGGACGCTACCGCCGCTGACGGAGGCGCAACGGGGATCAGCCCCAGCGGGCGCTCTGCTGCGAGTCGCTCTCGTCGGTGTAGTACTCGTCGGCCTCGTCGGCGTTGTCGTCCTCGGCCGTCACCCCGTCGGACGCACCCAGCTCACGCTGAAGAGCGTCGAAGTCGGTGTCCAGCGACTCGTACTTCAGCCGACGGGCGACCTTCGTCTGCTTGGCCTTGGCCCGGCCGCGCCCCATAGGGTCGACCCCCTCGCACAAACCGGGGCGACCAGCCAGCCGGACGCCCGCGGAACCTTCGATGACATCTGCTCGTGGGAACAACATTACAGGGTGCCCCCGGGTTCCGTCTCGCCCCGGTCTGTCCCTTCCTCAGTCCGGCAGGTGGATACTCCGCAGCCGGGCGACCTCGGCCATCCGGCGCTCGGCCAGCCGGTCGGCGGCGACGGCCGGCGGCACGCCCTCGTCGGCGGCCAGCGAGAAGATGCGCCGGGTCGTCTCGAAGATCTGCTCCGCCCGGCCCTGTGCCCGCTCGAACGAGAAGCCGTGCAGCTCGTCGGCCACCTGGATCACGCCGCCGGAGTTCACCACGTAGTCGGGCGCGTACAGAATCGCGCGGTCCTCCAGCATCTTCTCGACGCCGGGGTGGGCGAGCTGGTTGTTCGCGCCACCGCAGACTGCTTTGCAGGTGCCGCCGTCGACGAGCGCGGCCACCATGTCGTCGTCGAGCGCGCCACCGAGGGCACACGGCGCATACACGTCGATGCCGGCCGACGCCAGCGCGGCGGTGTCGTCGACCACCTGTGCCGACGGGTGAGGCGACCGGACCCGCTCGACGGCCGCATCTGACACGTCGGTGACGACGACCTCCGCGCCGTCGTCGAGTAGCAGCGCCACCAACTTCGAGCCCACCTTGCCGACACCCGAGATGCCCACGCGGCGACCCTCGAGAGTGGGCGTACCCCACAGCCGCTCGGCGCAGGCGCGCATGCCCTGGAAGACGCCGAACGCCGTCAGCACACTGGAGTCGCCGGCGCCACCCTCCGTGCGCGAGCGGCCGGTAACCCACCGACACTCGCGCGCGACAATGTCCATGTCGGCGACGTAGGTACCCACGTCGCATGCGGTGATGTAGCGGCCCCCGAGCGACGCGACGAAGCGTCCATACGCCCGGAGCAGCGCCTCTGACTTGTGCCGGTCTGGGTCGCCGATGATGACGGCCTTGCCGCCGCCCAGGTCGAGGCCGGCCAGCGCGTTCTTGTAGGCCATGCCGCGGGAGAGCTCGAGCACATCGGCGAGCGCTTCGTCCTCGCTGCCGTACGGGTAGAACCGGGTGCCGCCCAGCGCAGGTCCGAGCGCGGTGGAGTAGATCGCGATGATCGCGCGCAGCCCGCTCGGCTCGTCCTGGCAGAAGACGACCTGCTCGTGGCCGGTGTGCCGGCCGAACACGCCGGCCACCCCGGACTCTGTCGACCTGTCGGTCACGGTGGTGACCCCTTCGCGTCCTCGGGCCCGCGCTGCGGTCGGCAGCGTCGGCGGGCATGGCGGTTGTGCCGATCACGATATGCCGTCACCAGCTTGGCGACGAGCCAGCGCGGTCCGCCAGGGACGCATGAGTGCCAGGTCGGATGGCTACGCTGAACAGGTGCCGGCCGACATCAACAACGTCCGCCTTCGTCTCGCCGTCCACGGTGACGCGGCCACCATCGCGGGCATCTGGTACGACGGATGGCGCGACGGCCACCTGGGCCATGTCAGTAGCGACCTGCTCGCCGTCCGGACAGAGGAGTCATTCGCATCCCGAGCCCGACAACGTCTCGGCAACACGATGGTGGCGACCGTCGATGGCGCCGTCGCCGGATTCGTGATGGTGGCCCAGGACGAGGTGGAACAGGTCTACGTGGCCCAACACCACCGGGGGACACGTGTCGCCTCGGCCCTGCTCGCCGAGGCGGAGCGCCTGGTAGCGAGGAACGGCCATGAGCGGGCATGGCTGGCCGTCGTTGCCGGTAATGTGCGGGCCCGCCGGTTCTACGAACGGCACGGCTGGGCTGACGAGGGTGCATTCGAGCATCAGGCCCCGGGGCCGGACGGGCCCATTCCGGTGGCCGCCAGACGCTACGCAAAGAGAGTCGCCGCGCTGCCCGGCGACGGCTGACAGAGGTCCACGGGGTGGGCGCTGTCCGTATCAGCCAACGACATGCACGATGTGCCGCCCCCACGTTCACGGCCGTTCATCCGCTCGTGCGACTCGGGCCGATGGCCTGGTGGACGGGACCAGGAACAGGGCCAGCAGGCCGGCGACGGCGACGAAGATGAAGCCGCGGACCGGTCGACGGCTGGGAGCCTGTGCGGCAGCTCGAAAGCGCTTCCTGACATGACCGGTTGCGTTCGAGTCGCGGCATACGTCGTCTCTGCGTAGTCTCTGGGTGTGACGGTTTGGTGGAATCGTCCGGACGGGCCCTGCACCAGACCCGTTCGGCCGGCCCGCTGACCGCAACACGCGGTTGGAATATCCGATGACGGAGCAAGCTCCGCCAACCACGCAGGGAGGTGACGATGGCGACGAGGACTCAGGACGCCGAGCCCCTCCTCACGCCTGCTGAGGTCGCTGCGATGTTCCGGGTGGATCCCAAGACGGTGACCCGGTGGGCCAAGGCTGGCAAGCTGACGTCGATCCGGACGCTTGGGGGACACCGGCGCTATCGCGAGTCCGAGGTCCGGTCGCTGCTCACGGGGCAGATCCCCCAGCAGCGGACGGAACCGGACGCCGAGCACCAGGGGTGAGTCTCGCCCGGCGGCCGCTCATCGTGTGAGCGGCCGCCGACGCGGCTGCAGGAGGTTCAGCTCGCTTCGCGGTGCCGCTGGAGCAGGGCGTAGGTCGTGCCGAAGATCAGGCTGCTCACGTCGTCGCTCTCGAGGAAGTTGCGCGGGAAACGGCGGCGGTGGCTGCTCGCCTCGTCGAGCATGGCCAGGTTTGCCTCATCGAGCGTCACGTCGAGCGACTCCAGGTTCGTCTCCAGCTGCGTCACCGTCCGCGCGCCTATCACCGGCACGACGACGGCTCCCTCGCCCCGTGCGCGCACGTAGGCGATGGCCGCCTGCGCCGGCGTGGCGCCGACATCGTCGGCGACGCCTTGAAGGACGCCGAGCACCCGCCGCGTCCGGTCCGAGACATCCCTTGACCGCGCACCCTCGACCGGGCCGCCGGCGTGCTTTCCGGTTAGCTCCCCGCCTTCGAGCAGGCCCCACGGCGTGACGGCGAGGTCGAGCGCGGTGGCCATGGGCAGGATCTCCTCCTCGACTCCGCGATCGAGCAGGCTCCACGGCGCCTGAACCGCGACCGGAACCGACCAGCCGTGCTGCTCGGCCAGCGTGACGGCTCGTGCCACGACCCAGGCCGGGGTGTCGGAGAACCCGACGTAGTGCACCTTGCCTGCCCGCACCTGGTCGTCCAGCGCGCGCAGCACCTCCTCGAGGCGGGTGGTGCCGTCCCACATGTGCAGCCACAGCAGGTCGACGTGGTCGATGCCGAGCCGGCGGAGGCTGCCGTCGAGCGACCGGACGAGGTTTTTGCGATGGTTGCCCCCGAAGCTCGGGGCTGCCTGGCGGTCGGTGAGGGTGTACTTCGTGGCGACGACCCAGTGATCGCGGTCGGCCTTGACGATGCCGCCGAGGATGGTCTCGGACTCGCCGTCGGTGTAGTTGTTCGCGGTGTCGACGAAGTTCCCGCCCACGTCGGCGTAGGCGTCGACGATACGGGCGGCCTCGGCGGCGTCGCAGCCCCAGCCCCAGGTCGCCGAACGTCATGGTGCCGAGCGCCAGTTCGCTGACGCGGACCCCGCTGCGTCCCAGCAGTCGGTACTTCATGGTGCCTCCCCACGGTCGTACGCAGCCGGTGTGTCGAGCAGCGCTCGGAGGCTGCCGCCGAGCTGGTCGATGGCGTCATGGCGGAGCACGTACCGGTAGCGCCACGCTCGCCCGGAGATTCCGAGCAGGCCGGCGGCGCGCAGCGCAGTCAGGTGGTGATGGGCGGTCGACTTGGCGATACCGAGGTGTCGCGCCACGTCGGTCAGGCCGACGTCGTCATGCGCCGTCAGCTGAAGGATGCGCAGCCGTTGCTCGTCGCCGAGCGCCGCGAAGACCCTGGCCAGCCTCGCCGGTGACGCGACGTCGTCCCCAGTGGCCGGCACCCCGACGATGCGGGTATCGCCTTCCTGCAGCAGCAGGAGCCGCGGCGACGCGGCGAGCTGCGGAATGACAACGATCCGATCGATGCCCGCGGCCCGCTCCGGCTCGTAGCGCAGGCCTCCCGGTAGGTCGCCCAGCCAGCTGATCGGGTCCTGGTCGCCGACCTGGTGGTCTTCCCGCCAGTCAACGAGTGCAGCCACGACGCGGGCTTCGACGTTGAGGAACGTGTCTTCGACGAAGGTGCGGACGGCCCTGTGCAGCCGCCGTCTGGTCTCCGCGCCGGACAGGTGGGCCAACGGCCCGAGCGCCGCGCGAGCCTGGCCCGCGTAGTAGTGACGGTCGGCGAGCGCCAGTTCGATCGACGCGCGGTGCCCGCTCGCGGCCCGGTCCAGTACCTGCTGGTCGACGTGTTCGTGCCAGGCGGGGACGTCGACGCCAAAGAGGTGCCGGCGCAGTGTCCTCGGGTTCAGTGTCGACAGCCGGTCGACCAGGGTGGCGGCTGAGGAGTCCGGCGGAAGGGTGAGCGCCCAGCCCACGAGGTGGAGCCAGACCTCGCCACTGTCGGGCCCGACGCCGGCCGCGATCTCGCGGCGCAACGAGGTGTCGCCGAGGTCGAGAGCGGCCACCCAGCTGTCGGGGTCCAGGTCGTCTGCGGTCATGGAGACGTACGCATGCAGACCCAGCAGTGCCTCGAGTGCGCCGTTGGTCCGGACGTCGGCTTCCACGACACTCACTTGTTCGGTCGGTTTCGAACGACTTGTTCGAGCATAGCCGAACGAGTGCCTGACCGCAACGCTGTCCTTCAGGCGCCGCTGTCGAGCCGGGCGACGAGTGTCTTCGGCGCCACCATCCGGTACGCGTCCTCGACGATGTCCGCGACCTCGTCCCAGTCGACCTCGACATCGAGCCGCACGCCGAGCCAGCCGCGGTGCCCGACGTAGGGCGGCCGGTAGAAGCGCCCCGGGTCCGCGGCGACGAGCATCGCCTGCGCGCCTTCCGGGGCAGCGCACCAGAAGCCGAGCACGTCGTCGTGGTGGTGGTTGGCGTAGGTGACGAACGTCTTCTTGTCGCGGACGAACCAGGTCGGCTCGCCGTGGCTCAGCCGTTCGGTGGTCTCCGGCAGCGCCAAGCAGATCTCACGTAACCGATCGAGCGGATCGTCGGCGGTCACGGCGTGGCATGCTCGGACCGGTCCTTGAAGCGGGTGCCGATCGTGATCAGCAGGTGCAGCACGCCCATGGCCATGAACAGGTTGCGGGGCGCCGCCTCGTCGGAGAAGCCGAGCACGAACGGGGCAGCGACCAGGAAGATGGCCAGCACGAAGTCGACAGCGACGTGGGCGGAGAGGGTCAGCTGCTTCACCAGGCTGGTAGGCAAGTCTGCGGTCACCGCGGCCACGATCAGGATCACGACACCGACGGTGACCGACACGCCGGTGGCCGTTCCGGACTCGTAGTCGAGCAGGATCGGTGCCGCGAGGAACAGCAGGCCGGCCAGGTACTCGAACGCGCCGTGGACGACCCTGGGAACCGGTCCCTCTCGCAGCATGCGATCACCGTAGCGGCCACGCCGTCTGGTGGCACCAACTCATGTCGGCGCGGCGACGTGAAGCCCCAGGTCCCGGGCGGCGTCCGCCATGCGCTCGGCGTACGACAGCGTGGTGCCTTCGGTCAACGTCGTTGTCACCAACGACGACGGCCACCTCCTGATGACCTGCCGCACCGACAACGACAACTGGGCCATCCCTGGCGGCGCCCGCAGCGTTCTTCGGGTGTCCGATGGCCCAGCTCGCGACCGGCGTGCCAGACCTTCTCCGCCCGTAGGGCTGTATGTCGTCCCTACCTCGCCGCACCGGCTGCCAGCACGCGCGCCTCGGCCGCCTCCAGATCATCGACATGGAAGTCCAAGTGCATTTGTATCGACGAGGTCAGGTCGGGCCAGGTCGGCGGCGCGTAGCCGGGGACGGTCTGGAAGTCCATCCGCCCGCCGGGGCCGTTGACGGTGGACCAGGCTTCATGGAGAAGGTCACCTTCCCGCCGGTGATGTCGGCGTAGAACGCGGCCGGGTTCCCGGTATTCGGGCAGTCGAGCGCGACCGAACTGAGCTTGATCGAGTCAGACATGCCGCCCTCTCCTCAGCGAGCCGGCGCAACCCGCAGCGTGGCGATCCCGTCCCATCGGTCAACGTGGTGTATGTCCTCACCGGGTAGGCCCGATCGCGACCTCGAGCTCGGTGAGGCGCCGTTGCAGCAGCCGCTGCTCGGGCTGGCCAGCGGGCGCGAGGTGGAGCGCCGCCAGGTAGGCGCTGCGCCTCGTCGCTGCGGCCGAGGCGGCGTAGGAAGTCGGCACGGGCCGATGGCAGCAGGTGGTAGCCGGCAAGGGCTGTCGCATCCAGAGCGTCCACTTCCGTTAGGCCAGCCTCGTAGTCGTCGCGGAAGCCGACGGCTATAGCCCGGTTCAAGGCGATCACGGGTGACGGCTGGGCGGCGAGCAGGGCGTCGTAGAGGGTGACGATTGTGCCCCAGGCGGTGGCCGCCGCAGCTGCCGCCGTGGCATGGCAGGCAGCGATCTGTGCCTGCGATCGGAAGGGCCCCCGGCGGACGCCCCGAACGTACGGCCCGGCGCAGGTGCCAGTGCCTCTCCTCGATGAGCGCCGCATCCCAGCGGCTGCGGTCTTGTTCCTCCATCGGCACGAGGTCGCCGTGGGCGTCGAAACGGGTCGAGCGCCGAGATATATCTGAAAGGTGGCCAGGGCCAGCAGCCCGCGAGCCTCATCCTCGCCGGGCATCAGGTCGACCAGCAGCCTGGCGAGTCGCAGCGCCTCGACGGCCAGGTGGTCCTCGTGCTGGCCGTAGCCCTCGTTGAAGATGAGATAGAGCACGACGAGCACGCCGCTGATGCGCTCACCAAGCAACTCGTCGGGAGGCACCCGATAGGGGATTGCTGCGCTGGAGATCTTTCGCTTGGTGCGCAACAGCCGCTGGGACATGGTCGCCTCCGACACCAGGAACGCCCGCGCGATCTCCGCGGTGCTCAGGCCGGCCACGGTCTTCAGCGTCAGGGCCACTCGATCGTCGAGGGCAAGCGCCGGGTGGCAGCAGGTGAAGATCAACCGCAGCCGGTCGTCGGACTGGGGTCCGTCTGCCGGGCGCCGCTCGTACCCATCTCGTCCATGATCGCGCGCTGCTGAAGTTTCGCCCGCTCCGTCTGGCGGCGACGCAGGACGTCGAGTGCGCGGTTCCTCGCCACGGTGGTGAGCCAGGCCGCCGGCGATCGTGGCATTCCCTCGTGCGGCCAATGCACGAGTGCTCTCTCGACCGCGTCCTGGACGCAGTCCTCGGCCAAGTCCCAGTCGCCGGTGAGCCGGATGAGGCTCGCGACCATGCCGGTCCGTTCCGCTGCCACGGCCGAGGTGATCGCCTCGGCCGTGGCGCGGTCCGCATGCGTGGTCAATCCTCGTCCGTCCAGAACGGGCGGAGTTCGAGCTTGCCGCCGTTGGCCTGCGGGTGCCGCGCGGCGATCGCGATGGCCTCGTCGAGGTTGTCGCACTCGAGGATGTCGAAGCCGGCGATCCACTCTTTCGACTCGGTGAAGGGCCCGTCGGTGACGAGCACCTGCCCGCGGCTGACTCTGACCGTGGTGGCGTCGCTGACCGGGCGCAGGGCGTCACCGGTGATGCGCTTCCCCCGGCCGTCGACGTCGGCCAGCCACTGCTCGATGGTCAGGTCGTCCTCCGATGGCACGGCCTCGGCAGCTGCCTTCGGGTCAACGACGACGAACATCATGTACTTCATGGGGTCGTACTCCTTGGCTAGGTGGTACTGACGAAGATACGATGATCGGTGAGTCACCCCATCCGACAGCTCGACGTGTCGAGCCGGAGGACCTACAGCACCACCCACTGCCGGCCGTCGATCAGCTCGCGCACCGTGTCGAGGTGCCCCGCATGGACGGCGGTCTCGGTGACCACGTGCGTCACGACCGAGCGCAGATCCGGGAAGTCCAGACCCCAGTCAGTCCGCGTCGGGCTGCTTCCGCGCCGCGTCAAGGGCCGTCACAGCAATGATCACGTTGGATCGGCGAATCTCGTCCCTGTGGAGGCAGGACCCTCGCCATCCCAGAATGCACCTGGCGCCGGTGGCAGACCAAAGCCCGTGTCGGCGGGCCGGTGACGGGTCCGTGGCCGCAGCCTGCCCGCGATGGTGCTGCGGAGCTGATCGACAAGCACGCGCTGGCGCACCCGGTCTGGGTCAGAGGAAGATCTGGGCGATGGTCCGTCACGACGGACATGTCGTGTCCGAGGCCACGGTGCTGCGCCGGCTGCGCGATCGAGGGCCTGATCCTGCCCGACCAGTACCAGCGGGAACGCAGGAAGCTGGCCGAGCGCCGCAAGGCGGCGTTCGCCAAGGAGCCGGCCGGGCCGAACCAGGTCTGGCAGCTGGACTTCTCCGAGTTCCAGACCACCACCGGCGGGACCTGGCGACTGGCCGGGTGCCGGGACTACTGGTCCAAGTACGAGCACCCGTTCCACGTCTCACCGACCGCGAACCAGTTCGACGCCATCGACGCCATCGAGCTCGCGCTGACCGACTACGAGGCAATGTTCGGCAACCCGATGGTCGAGGACTGCGGTGTCGACGTCGAGACCGGCGAGATCCTGCCCGTGGTCACGATCGTGACCGACAACGGAGGCCCGTTCCGCTCGTTCCGGTGCGAGGCGTTCATCGCCGCCCACGACGAGCTGCACCACGTCCGCACGAAGGTCCGAACCCCGGGACAGAACGGGTCACGCGAACGCGGGTTCGGCACCTTGAAGTACCAGCGGCTCTACATCGACGAGATCGACGACGCCGTGATGCTCGCCACCCACGCCGAGGACTACCGGAACGAGTACAACCAGACCAGGCCCCACGAGGCCATCGCCTGGAACCGGCCCAAGGAGGTGCATCTGGGCCTCGCCGACCCGACCATCCCGACCTTTCAAACCATCGAAACCCTGCCAACTACTTGACGCGGGACAATCTCGAGCACGTGTGCCCGCTGGTCTTCGGGGATCCACCCGGCCTCGACACCGGGGATGTTTGCGTCGTGCTCGATGTGTGCCCGTTCTTGCTCGGTGAGCGGTGGGCCTTGGTGGGTGAGGCGGCTGCTGCGCCGTTCGAGGATCTGGAGAAGAGCGGATCGACTTCGAGGCCGGGTTCGGTCACCAGCCAGATCGTGGCGGTCGGCTTGGTCCCGAACTCGGGTATCGACATCTCGCCGTCGGGCAGAACATCGATGTCGGTACGGAACCCCAGGCTGGTGGCAGCAATGGCGGTCATCTCGATGAGGGTGCCGTGTCTGATGTGCACCTGCCGGCCGGGAGGGTCCGTGCCGGGAAGCATCCGGTTCGGGTCGAAGAACAGCTGCGCTTCGACGTCGGAGACGAGCTCGATGCGCCATGGTTGGGTGTTGTGAGCGCTGGGTGCGGTCACCCGTAGCGAAGGGCCGCAACGATCGGCGGATCGTCGTGGCGCGGATCTGCGAGCGGGCGTCGGCGGGTGTCGCCGATCCGGAAGATGGCCCTAGGCACAATACCACTTAGTTAGGGCGCATGGGCTCGTGCTGCCGGTTGTCGCCTCTTGGACGCGGTGTGGGAGGGACCGGTGATGACGATCGTGTCGCGTGGCGGCGCGGCGGGACGCGGGGGATTGCAGTG
>JBOGDS010000086.1:0-13984 GCA_050743075.1 Jiangellaceae bacterium
CACGCAGCCCAGAACGGCTGATACAACTCGGCGACCAACTCGTTGGAGAAACGTGCAGTCATCGTCAACACCTCACAAGGATCGATCAATCAGGTGGGTGTTGCGACCACCGCATGAACCTGGGGTTCCCCCTCCGGCTCGAGGAGATGCCGGGAACCGCGTCCAACATCTCGCCGCCAACTGCGCGGGCGGCATGACGCCGTGGGAACCACGCTGCACGGCGAGGAGAACGTCAACCAGTACTTCGTCACGCCGCCGGCGCACCCGCCGCGGACCGGGCGGCGCTCACCCGGTACGGCTTCGCGCGGCTCACCGGCGACAGCCCGGCGAGCGAGATTCGACGGCTCGGGTGCGTTGCCCTCTGATGGCGAGTTCGACGGGCCCGGCGAGTGGATCCCCCGGGGCCGCGGGCAGCTGGGTTGGGCGTCCGAGGGCCTCCTACAGTGGAGGGGCGCCCGTCTCGAGAGGATGCCCGTGACCGACGACCTTGCGGCGTACCGCGCTGCCGCCGTGCTCTACGCGGCCGGCGACGCTGTCGGGGCGGCTCGTGAGCTGGAACCGCTGGTTGCCGACGACGCAGCTCCCAAGTCCGTCCTCGAGCTGGCCGGGCGGGCCTACTTCCGGTCCGCGCAGCTGCGACGTGCCGAGAGTGCGTTCGAGCGGCTGGTCGAGCGCGATCCCACCGACGCGTACGCCCGGTTCGCGCTGGGTCGGACGCTGGAGCGGCAGAGCCGTCGCGACGAGGCTGCCGCCTGTTACCGGATCGCGGCGGCCATGGATCCCAAGGACGACTATGCAGAGGCACTCGACCGCGTGAGCAAGGCCCGCTGAGCCACCCCCGTCGAGGGGATGGCACGCTGAGCTGTTCCATAAACCGGCATAACTCGGGCGCCCGAACAACAGTTCAGCGTGCCATCTACAGCGCTTGAGCGTGCCATCCACACGATCGCCGGACGAGTTAGGCGACCAAGGGGCCACGTGACCCCTTCCACCGCAGCCGCCGCGGCCCCCTGGCGAATGCCGCCTCGCCCTGGTGATGTACCGGGTTGGGCTTCGTCAGCTGCCGGGAAGACGGTAGCGGTCGCCGTCGAGGGGCTCGACCAGCCCATCGGCCACGAGACCGTCGAGCGCGCGCTCACGTTGAACCGGGTCGCGCCGCCACACCGCGTCGAGCGTGGCCTTGTCGACCGGGTCCTGCATGTCGCGCAGGACCGCCATCAGGCGCCCGCGTGCCTGCCGGTCGGCGCCGGCCCACGGCTGGCCGCGCCGTGGTGGCCCGTCGTGGGGCGGAGCGCCGGCGAGCCGCCACCGGCACCGATCCGCGATCGGGCAGGCCGTGCACCGTGGTGCGTGTGCGGTGCAGACGAGCGCGCCGATTTCCATGACGGCCACGGACCAGGTGGCAGCGCCGTCGTCGGGTACCAGCGCATCGGCGGAACGCCGCTCCTCGGTCGTGATGCTCGCTGGCGGCAGTGCTGTGCCGCCGGTTGCCCGGGCGAGGACGCGGCGCACGTTCGTGTCCAGGACGACGTGACGCTGCCCGAACGCGAAGGACGCCACGGCCGCCGCGGTGTAGTCGCCGACACCGGGCAGGGCGCGCAGGTCGTCCAGCGCGGACGGGACCTCGCCGCTGTGCCGCTCGACGATGGACCGGGCCGCGGCGTGCAGACGAAGCGCCCGCCGTGGGTAGCCCAGCCGGCTCCACGCCCGGATCGCCTCCGCAGGTTCCTCGGCGGCCAGGTCGGCGGGAGCGGGCCAGCGCGCGAGCCACTGCCGCCAGACCGGCTCGACCCGCGACACTGGCGTCTGCTGGAGCATGAACTCGCTGACCAGCACGCCCCACGGCGTCCGGTCCGGGGCGCGCCAGGGCAGGTCGCGTGCGTTGCGTTCGTACCACGAGACGACGGCGTCCTGCAGGGCCGTCTGCGGTCGCAACGCTGGGCCCGTCAACGTGCCGGTTTCCCGACGAGCGGGTTGTGCGGCCATCAGACGTAGCGCTCGAGGATGCTCGACTCGGCCAGCCTGGACAGGCCTTCGCGCACGCTGCGGGCTCGCGACTCGCCGACGCCGTCGACGGCCTGGAGGTCGTCGATGCTCGCGGCCAGCAGCTTCTGCAGGCCGCCGAAGTGGTCGACCAGGCGCTCGATGACCGCGCCGGGAAGTCGGGGGACCCGGGCCAACAGGCGGTAGCCACGCGGGCTCACCGCCGCGTCGAGCTGCTCCGCGCCACCGGTGAACCCCAGCGCCCGCGCCACCGCGCCGAGGTCGAGCAGGTCGATCGCGGACAGCGTGTCGAGCTCGGCCACGACGCCGGCCACGGTGCGAGCGCGCCGCCCGGACTGGACGGGCAGGTAGTCGCGCGCGACCAGCTCACGGTCGACGTCGACGCCGGCGACCAGCTCGTCGAGCTGCAGGCTGAGCAGCCGCCCGTCGGTGCCGAGCTCGACGACGTAGCCCTCGATCTCGCTGGCGATCCGCCGCACCATCTCCAGCCGCTGCGCGACGGCGGCCACGTCGCGGACGGTGACGAGATCCTCGATCTCGAGGGCGGACAGCGTGCCGGAAACCTCGTCCAGTCGCAGCTTGTACCGCTCCAGCGTGGCCAGGGCCTGGTTGGCGCGCGAGAGGATCTGGCCGGCGTCCTCGAGGACGTAGCGGACGTCGTCGACATAGATGGCGACGATCCGCATCGACTGGCTCACCGAGATGACCGGGAACCCGGTCTGCTTGGCCACCCGCTCCGCGGTCCGGTGCCGGGTGCCGGACTCGGTTGTCGGGATCGACGGGTCGGGAACCAGCTGGGTCGCGGCTCGCAGGATCTTGGTGCACTCGCCGTCGACGACGATGGCGCCGTCCATCTTCGCCAGTTCGCGCAGGCCGGTGGCGGAGAAGTCGACGTCGAGCACGAACCCGCCGGTGCAGATCGACTCGATGGTCCTGTCGAAGCCCAGCACGACCAGGGCACCGGTCCGCCCGCGCAGGATGCGCTCCAGGCCCTCGCGCAGGGCTGTCCCCGGCGCCACCGCGGCCAGGGCGAGGCGCAACTTCGTCTCGGCGCCGGTTCGCTCGCTCGCGACCACGTGACCCCCGCCATGACATTCGTTGACGTCGGCGACAGTGTACGGCCCGTGCTCAACGCAGTGGGAGTACCGGTGCCGGGCGCCGCGCAGCCTCGAGAGCAGTCACGACGTCGGCGACCTCGACGACCCGGATTCCGGCCGGAAGGGGCCCCGGATCGGGCGGGACGAGGGCTCGGGTGAACCCCATCCGCTCGGCCTCGGCGAGCCGGCGTTGCAGGCCGGTGACGCGCCGGACCTCGCCGGCCAGCCCGACCTCGCCGATGGCGACGAGACCGGGTGGAAGCGGCAGGTCGCGGGCGGCGCTCGCGACGGCGATCATCAGGGCGAGGTCTCCGGCCGGCTCGGCGAGCCGGGCGCCGCCGACCGTGGCGGCATAGACGTCGGCCTGGTGGATCCGGACATCGCCACGCCGCTCCAGCACGGCGAGAACCATCGCAACCCGCGCGGAGTCCAGACCGCTGGTGGCGCGGCGAGGCGTCGACAGCGCGGACGGTGCGACCAGGGCCTGGACCTCTGCGAGGAGTGGCCGGCGGCCCTCGAGCGTCACCGTCACGCACGTTCCCGGCACGGCTTCGGCATGACGGGACAGGAACAGGCCGGTCGGGTCGGGCATCGAGGTGATGCCGGCGTCGGACAGGTCGAAGCAGCCGACCTCGTCGGCCGGGCCGTAGCGGTTCTTGACCGCCCGGACCATCCGCAGCCGGGAGTGGCGGTCGCCCTCGAACTGCAGGACGACGTCGACGAGGTGCTCGAGCACCCGTGGCCCGGCGATCGAGCCGTCCTTGGTGACATGGCCGACCAGGATGGTGGCCATGCCACGCTCCTTGGCGGCCTTGATCATGGCCGCGGCAACCTCGCGGACCTGGGTGACGCCACCGGGGGCGCCGTCGGCCTCGGCATTGGCGATGGTCTGGGCGGAGTCGAGAACGACGAGCGTCGGCTCGACCCGTTCGATCTGACCGAGCACGGCCGCGAGGTCGGTCTCGGCGGCGAGGAACAGCCCGTCCGCGATCCCGCCGGTGCGCTCGGCCCGCAGCCGCACCTGGGCCGCGGACTCCTCGCCGGTGACGTAGAGCGCGCGCCCGGCATCGGTCGCCCAGCGCGCGGCAACCTCCAACAGAAGCGTCGACTTGCCCACGCCGGGCTCGCCGGCCAACAGGACGACGGCGCCCTGGACCAGCCCACCGCCGAGCGCCCGGTCGAACTCCTCGACGCCGGTGGGGCGCGACCGGGCCGCCTTGAGTTCGACCGCGCCAATCGGCCGCGCGGCCTCGGAGACCGGTCCGGCGGCAACCGTGCTGATGCGCGGCGCGCCCAGTTGCTCGACGGTTCCCCATGCCTGGCACTCGCTGCAGCGTCCGACCCACCGGGGCGTGGACCAGCCGCACTCGGCGCACCGGAACACCTGCGTTGCCTTGGCCATGGCGGCAACCGTAGGGGCGACCACCGACAGGAACGGCCCTAGTATCAGGTACGTGGTAGCGATATCATGTGGTGGCATGAAGCAAATGCTCCTGCGGGTCGACAACGCGTTGCACGCCGCGCTCACCAAGGGCGCCGCAGAGCAGGGCAGATCGCTCAACGCGCTGGCCAATGACATCCTCACCGCCGCAGTCGGGAACGGAAGGCGACCCTCGCCCCAGGACCGCGTTCGTGCCCGTGCTGCGGCGCTGGGGCTGCTTGCGCCCCCGCTTCCGGGTCTTCCCAGGCCAGCGACGCCGGAGGAGTATGCGGCGACGATTGCGAGCACGAAGAAGGGGCTCCCGCCAATCGCCGATGAGCTCATCGAGTATGAGCGTGGTCGGCTCGGATGATCACCTATGTCGACTCGTCCGTTCTCGTCCGGGCGTTTCTATCCGATGAGGACGGACACGATGAGGCGGAGCGCCTGCTAGATGAGCCTGGCCTGGCGTTCGTGACAGGCACCTGGACCCGTATCGAGGTGGCGGGTGCCCTGGTTCGCGCCGGTCACGCCGGGCGAGGACAGGTGCATGACCTGCTCGCTGCCCTCACGGCGCGGATCGATGCGACGGAAGGCTCCGTAGCAGTGCTTTCGGCTCCTCAGGACAAGATTGAAGTGGGTGTCCTGGAACTCGTCCTCGAGTACGGCATGCGTGCGATGGACGCTTGGCATCTCGCCTGCGCAGGTTACCTCCTTCCCGGTGTGTCGGAGTCCGGTGAGCCGACGGCCTTCGCCACGCGCGATGGCCAGCAGCGCGAGGCCGCTCTCCGGCTGGGCTTCGCCGCGGTGTGATCAGAACTGGCGCCAGTAGAGGTTGACGGCGTAGTCGACCGTCGCGCCGTCGTGCTCGGCCAGCACGGCGTCGGCGATCTCGGGGGCGAACTCGATGCGCACGACGGCCTCGAACGTGGCCCGGTCGGGAAGGTCCCAGCGGATGTCCAGCGGAACTCGGTGCCAGCCCTGCCGGGCCCAGAACCGCTCCACTTCGCCGGTGTCGTGGTGTCGTGGGTCGGCAGCGCACGGAGGAACCACCGCCCGAACGTCGAGCGGGTGCCGTCGTTGTCGATGACGAACGCGGTCCCGCCACGGCGCACCACCCGGGCCAGCTCGCGTAGGCCGGGTTCGCAGCCGGGTCCGAAGAAGTATGCCCAGCGGGCGTGGACGACATCGGCCGAGGAATCGGGCAGCGGCAACGCCTGGGCTGTTCCCTGGCGAACGTCGACGCGGTCGCGGACCGCAGCGTCGAGGCGGCGGATCCGCTCCCGGGCCAGGGCGACCAGCGGCGGATGCGGCTCCACGCCGACGACCCGGTCCGCGGCGGCGGCGAACCGTGGCAGGTGGTAGCCGGTCCCGCAGCCGATGTCGAGAATGGTCTGCCCGGTCCAGTCGTGGATGCCGCGCATGGCCGTCTCGATCGCGCCGTCGGGATCGACGCCGTGGTTCTCGACCTCGTAGACGTCCGGGTGATGCCAGATGTTCGGGCTCGGGATCACGTCCCTGTCCACGTTGATCATCGTGCGCGGTGGGCCGTGGCGGTAGCGGGGTGGACGAGCATCGGGAGCTGGGCCGACAGGTGCGCCGCACAGTGCCGCGCCAGCTCGTCGTACGCCTTGTCCCCGACCATCGCCCGCAGTTCTGCTTCACACGACACATAGACCGGTTCGGCGCCCACATGTGCCGACGGCGAGCTGGAGCAGTACCAGTCCAGGTCGTGCCCGCCGGAACCCCAGGCGCGGCGGTCGTACTCGCCGATGGTGATCTCCAGGAACGACGTCCCGTCCGTGCGCTCGACGGTGCGGTACGCCCGCCGGATCGGCAGCTGCCAGCACACGTCGGGCTTGGTCTCGAGGGGATGCTTGCCCTTGCGCAGCGCGTAGGCGTGCAACGCGCAACCGGCGCCACCAGCGAAGCCCGGCCGGTTGAGGAAGACGCAGGCGCCGTCGACGACCCGGGTCTTGCGCTCGCCGTCGTCGTCCTTCTCGACGACACCGTCGCGCCGACCCTCCTCATGTAGCTGCCAGTCCGCGGCGGTGAGCTTTGCTGCAAACCGGCGGACCCGCTTCTCGTCGTCTCGGTCGGAGAAGTGCGCGCCGTGCGTGCAGCATCCGTCGTCGGGTCGGTTGGCATAGACGCCTGGGCAGCCGCGGCCGAAGATGCACGTCCAGCGCGACGTCAGCCAGGTGAGGTCGCAGCGCAGCAACTGGTCGGCGTCGGCGGGGTCGGGAAACTCCACCCAGGCCCGCGCTGTGTCCAACGGCGTCTCCACGACGTCGAGCCTAGGCGTCCGCCGGGCGGTAGCGTCCGACACATGCGCATGGGTGTACTCGACGTGGGCTCGAACACGGTGCACTTGCTGCTCGTCGACGCCCACCCCGGAGCGCGGCCGCTTCCTGCCTACAAGCACAAGATCGAGCTGCGGCTCGCCGAGCTGCTTGACGACAAGAGCCGGGTGACCGGCGCCGGCGCAGACCGGCTGGTTGATTTCTGCACCCGGGCGATCGAGATCGCGGAGGACAAGGGCGCGGAGTCGATGCTCGCGTTTGCGACCTCGGCCCTGCGCGACGCGGCGAACGCCGAGAAGGTGATCGAGCGGGTCCGCGACAGCACGGGCTTGGACCTGAAGGTGCTCGGCGGCGAGGACGAGGCCCGGCTGACCTTCCTGGCCGTCCGACGCTGGTACGGCTGGTCCAGCGGGCGGCTGCTCTCCATCGACATCGGCGGCGGCTCCCTCGAGATCGCGATCGGCATCGACGAGGAACCCGATGCCGCGGTGTCACTGCCACTCGGCGCCGGCCGGCTCACCCGTTGGTGGTTCACCTCCGACCCGCCGTCGAAGGACGAGCTTCGCAAGCTGCGCAAGCACGTTCGGGCGGAGGTGGCGTCCGTTGTCGGGACGGTGAGCCGCATGGGTGCACCCGACCAGGCGGTCGCTACCAGCAAGACGTTCCGGTCCCTGGCGCGCGTCGCCGGTGCCGCCCCCTCGGGAGATGGCCCGTACGTTCGGCGGACGCTCGAGCGCGACGCGGTGGCCGCGATGGTCTCGAGGCTGGCCGCAACGAGCGCGTCCGATCGGGCCCAACTGCCCGGTGTGTCGGCGGAGCGGGCGCCCCAGCTTCTCGCCGGTGCCATCGTCGCGGACGCGACGATGGACCTGTTCGAGGTCGAGTCGCTGGACATCTGCCCGTGGGCGCTGCGTGAAGGGGTGATTCTCCGGCGGCTGGACACTCTTTCGTTCACCGGCGAGGGGTCGACGGGTTAGAGTCTGCTCCGTTGTCGTCATCCGTCCGTGATCAACGAGGGGTTCTCTCCGTGTCAACGGCACGCCACGCCGCGTAGCGGCGGAGCGGCGCTAAGCGTGCCCGACACTCCCGACGGTCGGCTCTCCGGCGGCGGCGGTCCTGGGTCAACCACACGGTCCCCGCACTGGCCGTCGCGTTGTTGGCCAGTGCCGCGGTGAACGCCATCGGAGACGCCGGGGCGCCGTTGGCGGCCACGGCCGACGCGGCCGCTGACACGGACCCGACGGCGGCTGCCCGGGAGCTGATCCTCGACCGGGGGCAGGCCGTCGATCGTCCAGCACGTGCACTGGATCGGCGGTCGACGCCGACCCCCACACCCACGCCGACCCCGACGCCCACGCCGGCACCCACCCCGACCGGATTTCCGCCGGTCCCCGGCTGCGAGGCAACGGTCCCGGACGACGACGAGGTGTCCAACGGTCAGCTCGGCGACTCGCACCTGTGCGACATCGCTGACGGTCAGCAGCTACGCCCGGACGCGGCGGCGGCATTCGTCGCGCTCGACGTCGCGTTCGAAGCGGAGTTCGACGGGAGCCTGTGCGTCACCGACTCGTATCGCAGCCTGTCCGAGCAGTACGCGCTCAAGGCACACAAGCCATATCTTGCGGCGCCGCCGGGCACGAGCAACCACGGCTGGGGCATGGCGATCGACCTGTCGTGCGGCGCCGACACCTACAGCGGGGAACCCTACGGCTGGCTGCACGACAACGCCGCCGACTACGGGTGGCACAACGAATAGCCGTTGATCGTGACGCGGACCGGCGGCCGCTTGCCTGCACCGAGACTGTCGACGATGTCGGCCGGAACGCGGAAGCCCGTGGCGGTCTTGCCGGCAAGCTCGAGTGTGGCGCGGAACCTCATGCACCCTGAGTATGCCGGGTCGAGCGTCAGAGCCAGAAGGTGTCGTGGCGGAGGAAGAACGCCGCGCGGTCCTCCTCGCTGGCGCCGGCCAGGTCGACAAGCCCTTCGAAGTAGCCCTCCCGTGGTGCGCCCGGCGCGAAGTGCAGCAGCATGGACGCCGGCTCGCCCGACTCGTTGCGGAACGCGTGGATGCCGCCCTCGGGCACGTGCACGAAGTCTCCCGTGGTCGTGTCGATCCACCGGGTGCCGTCGTAGATCCGCACGGTCCCGGCGAGGATGAAGAACGACTCCGAGATCGACCGGTGGAAGTGCGGGTCCGGACCGCTCGACGTCGGGCCCATCTCCCACCGGTAGAGCCCGAACTGGCCGTTCGTCGATGCACCGGTTGCCAGGTAGTGCACTGTGTTGCCGGTCGCGTAGGTCAGCTCCGGCGCGTGGTCGGCGGTGCGGTAGGTGGCGCTGATCTCACCGTCCGCGCCGAGGTATCGCTGCTGCGGATACGTCATGACGTTGTCCTTCCGGCGCGACGAGGCGGCGCGGCCACCGTACCGACGACGAGCCGGCGCGTCGCCACGCACCGTTGTTCTCATGGCATGCCCATGCTGGGCAGTCGGTCGGTCGTCCTGGCGTGGGCGAGTTCGGCTCGCAGACTGTGCGGCACGAGGAGGTTGGCGATTCGTGGGCAGCGTCGGAGCCGGCCAGGCCAGTGCCGACGAACATGCGGTCGAGGCTGCGCGGGCCGGTGACGAATCCGCCTTCGCCAGCTTGGTCGAACGTCACCCGCGGGATTCGAAGGGCGCTCGACGTTCCGGGCCTGGCTCTACCGGATCGCGACCAACGCCTGCCTCGACCTGCCTCCGCGGAAGCGGGCGGTGCTGATCATGCGACGTGCTCGGCTGGCCGGCCGCCGAGACTGCGAAGCACCTGGACATGAACGTCGCCGCGGTCAAGATCGCCCGGCAACGAGCCGGCTCACGCCTCCGACCTCCATGATCATGAAGTCTTCGGGTGCCCATGAGCCCACTAATCTTTCATGATCATGGGATCTGAGGCACGCGTGACTGACATGTGACCATCTGGTCACCTATTGCATGGCCGTGACCGACGACGACCGAGTGTTCAGGCGCTGGCCGACCCGACGCGACGTTTCCTGCTCGATCGGCTCTTGGTGCGTGACGGCCGCACGCTCACCGAGCTCGAGTCCGAGGTGGAGATGACCCGCTTCGGCGTGCAGTTCGCCGCGATGGTGCGCGCCGACGACGAGGCGCAGGGCGCCGGCGGCGGGCACGCCTGGGTGCTCAGCGACCTGAAGAGCCTGCTCGAGACCGGCAAGCCGCTCGCCGGCCGAGAACAGGCACGACGCAGGCCCTGCTCTGGTCAGAGCAGGGCCTGTGTCGACGCTTGGCTACGATCCACGATAACTCGAACATGGCTGTTTGAACAACTGCTTGCCGAGGCCGGTCGGAACCACATGTCAGGTGCCCGCAGATGACGCCCGCTCGCCTGGATCGTCGCGATCGACGAGAGAGGTCCTTGCACAGCTGGCCGTCGCCACAGTCAGCGCAATGCCCGCCGGCCCGCTCCGCCAGGGTCAGACGGGGGCGGTCACACCTGCTCGGACGAGCCGGCCCGGAGACGGCCGACGCGCCGATCCCCGGGCGTGCGCTCATCGAACCTTGCCACTGCGTCCGCACGACCGGGGCTGAGCCCGCTCACGACGGCCTCGACGGTTCGCGTTGGGATCGTGAGTCGGTGCACGGGCCGGCTGGGTGACTGAGCGGGCCAGCTCGCGTGCAGCGTGAGGACAGCTACGACGGGCTTCGTCGTGGAATGAGTCGTACTCACGTCCATCGCATACCGTGCCTGGGCGCGGAGCTCACGCGTTGGCTGCTCGGCGATAGGAGAGGAACACGGTGCCGCCGGCGGTTCGCTCGGCGTCGAGTAGCTCAAGCCGTTGGAGAGCTGTGCCGCCGAAGAGCCGTGGCCGTGGCCGGCAACCGTTGGGGCTATTGCGAGCTGGAGCGAGGGTTGCGGGTTCAAATCCCGCTCCTGCTACGACCAGAAACCCAGCACCGTCTGAGTTTCGGCGGTCTCAGCCTCCGCCGTGGGGATCCTCATCGAGTCCTCTGAGGAAGATCTGAGGACACTTCTCGAATCCGTGGGATCAATTCGTCTGCGAGCTGGCACCAGCTGGGGGCGCACCGTACGCGCCATGCATGGTGGCCGTGATGACCTCTGCTGCTCGATCGGCGTCGAGCCGGCGGGCTTCGATCTCGTTGGCGGCAGCGTGGACGACGGCGTGGAAGGTCGCCACCAGCCAGTCGGTGGGAAGATCGGCGCGGAACTCGCCGGTCTTCTGGGCGCGTGCAACGAAGTCGCGAACTCGCTCTTCAAGACCACCGGCGTGTACCTCGCGCACGACGGTCGCCGGCAATGCCTTCTCAGCGGCGACGAGCAGACTTCCCGACCGGACTGTGACCTCCCACGTCGCCTCGACGAGACGAGACAACGCGTCGACGGCATCACCGGTTAGGTCCACTCCGCTGAGAGCATCGTTGGCGACAGCCAGAACTCGGTGAACGACGACTTCGATCAGTTCCTGACGTGACTTGAAGTGGCCGTAGATGGTCACCCGCCCGAGGCCAGCCTCTGCGGCGATGGCGCTCATACTGGCGTCCGGGTCGCGGGCAAGACACCGTTCTGCTGCTTCCAGGATCACCTCGACATTGTGACGGGCGTCGGCTCGGCGCGGCGCGGACGCGTGAGTCTCGGCGGAGGGCACGCTTATCGCTTCCTTCTCCAACTCCCGTTCTCGAACGCAAGTGTATGAGATTCTACCTCACGACCTCCATCGAACGCGTCTTCGACGTCCCGCTTCCTGGGTGCGCGGTTCAGGCTCGTCGGCGGCGAACAGGGGCCGGCTTGGCGCAAGGAGTTCGTGGAATCGGTCGTCGCGGCTCCGAGCGGCTCGTCACCGACGTCACGCGAGCAGAACGATGCTCAACTCCTATGTCTCTTCCGCAGCAGGGGGACGCCTGCGGGTCCGAGACGAGCGCTGTCTCGTCGATCCCAAACGATCTCTGGGCGTGCTGGGTTGTCTGCGGCCACCTGTACGCGTTGGTTCCGAGCGCGCCTCGGCAAGCCCGTTGTTGTCAAACACCCATGTTTGAGTTATCGTAGGAACTCGAATATGGCTGTTTGAGATAGGAGAGCGATCCGCCCCCTCGTGAGGAGTCGTCATGAACCAACACGAAGCCAGTCTCCCCGAATCGGGCGTCGACCCGCGTCGGTGGCGAGTGCTGGCGCTGCTTGGCGTCGCCCAGTTCATGCTCAGCCTCGATGTGACCGTCGTCGCGCTCGCGTTGCCCCAGATGGGCGCCGACCTCGGGCTCGATCGCAGCGAGCTGACCTGGGTGGTCAGCGCCTACGCGCTGACCTTCGGTGGCCTGCTGCTGCTCGGTGGGCGCAGCGCCGATCTGTTCGGCAGCCGCGCCGTCGTGCTCACCGGGGCATCCCTGTTCACCGCAGCCTCCTTGCTCACCGGGCTCGCCGGCAGTCCCGCGGTGCTGATCGGCGGCCGGGTCGCTCAGGGCGTTGCGGCGGCGCTGCTGTCGCCAGCCGCATTGTCGGTGGTGGTCAAGACCTTCGACGGTGAGGAACGCAACAAGGCGTTGGGAATCTGGTCCGCGCTCGGCGGGAGCGGTGCCGCTGCCGGTGTGCTCCTCGGTGGCGTGCTCACCGCCGGCCCGGGTTGGCGGTGGGTCTTCTTCGTCAACGTGCCGATCGGGGTGATCGTGGTGGCGGCCCTCGGCCGCATCCTGGCGCACGACCGGCCGGCGCTGCGTCGAGGTCGGCTCGACATCCCGGGGACGTTGACCGTCACCGCCGGCACCGCTTTGGTCGTCTATGGCGTGATCAGCGCCGGCGAGCACGGGTTGCTGGATCGTGGCGTGCTGCTGCTCCTGGCCGGCGGGCTCGTGTGCTACGTGGCGTTCGTCCTCCGGCAGAAGACGGTGGCGTCGCCGCTGATGGATCTGGGCATCCTGGTTCGCCGATCCGTCGCCACGGGGACGTTCCTCATCCTGATCGCCACCGCGTTGATGATCTCGGTCTTCTTCCTCGGCACCTTCTACTTCCAGCAGTACCGCCAGTTCGGCCCGCTCGCCACCGGGCTGCTGTTCCTGCCGGTGGCGGGCGCGACGATCACGGGAGCGCAGCTGGCGGGACCACGCATCGGCGCCTGGGGTGCCCGTGCCGTGGCCACCACCGGTCTGGCGGTGACCGCCGTGGGCACGGCGCTGCCGGCGGTAATCGACGGCACGCTGGCATTGGAGGCAGGCATCACCGTTGCGGCCCTCGGCATCGGCGCCGTCTTCGTCGCCGCGTCGACCACCGCCCTCGCCGCCGTGCCGCACCACCAGGCCGGGATCGCCTCGGGGATCCTGAGCACGTTCCACGAGTTCGGCGCCGCCTTCGGCGTCGCCGTGACGTCAAGTCTCGCCGCGGCCAGCATCGCCGGAACCAGCACCGAGGGCTTCACGTGGGGGTTCGGGTTCGCGGCCATCGTCGCCGCGGCAGCCGGACTGCTGTCGCTGGTCGCCATTCCCGGATCCGGCGCCGAGGAACTGACGGACAGCTCGGCGCCGACGCCGCAACAAGGCGAGTAAGGGGTCGAACGGAAGGGTAGGGACGCGTGACTCGACCTGGCACCGCGGGCGCCTGGTCGGCGGCGACCTTCGTGGCGCTGCTCGGGCACCTGTTCACCAACGTGACCCAGGCCGGCGCACGCGAGCGGGCCGCGGCCGACCAGCGGCTCGTCGACGCCGAACGGCTGCGGCTCGCCCAGGAGGTGCACGATGTGATGGGCCACGGGCTGGCCGCGATCCAGATGCAGGCCGACATCGCTCTCCACGTGCGGAAGGCCAGGCCCGAGCAGTCCGGCGCCGCCCTCGAGGCCATCAGCCGGGCCAGCGCCGAGGCCCTCGACGAGCTGCGCGCCACCCTGGCAGTGATCACGCCCGGCCGGGAGAATGCCGCAGTGCTGCGCGCCCCGACCCCCGGACTGGCCCGGCTCGACGCCCTGTGGCAGCGGGTCGAGGAGGCCGGGCTCGTCGTCGAGGTGACCACCGAAGGAGAGCCCCGTCCGCTCCCGCCCGCCGGGCGCCGGTGTTCCGCGTCGACGTCGCCAGCGGGAATGTCGTCAGGCTTTCCGGAGACGACGCCGCCTACACCAACCCGGTCGTGTCGTCCGACGGTCGCCACGTGTACGCGCTGCGCACGTC
>JBOGDS010000087.1:0-13667 GCA_050743075.1 Jiangellaceae bacterium
CCCTCGCGCTGGCGCTGTGCCACCTGCAGCACCGTGCCGGCCCCGCGGCAGCGACCGACGAGCTCAGCCCGCGGCTGGCGGCGGCCCTGGAGGCCGCCGGCCCTGGCGCCCAGGTCGTCAACCGGGGGCGGAGCTGACGCCGTGATCGCCATGCTCCGCGGCCGGGTCGCCGCCGCCACCCTCGGCGAGGTGGTCCTGGACGTGCACGGGGTCGGCTACCTGGTGCACGTGCCGCCCGCCGCGGCGGTCGGCGCGCCGGGCGAGGAGGTGACGCTGCACACGTCGCTGGTGGTGCGCGAGGACGCGCTGACGCTGTACGGCTTCACCGACCCCGCTGGCCGCGGACTGTTCGAGACGCTGCTGAGCGTCAGTGGCGTCGGCCCGAAGCTGGCGCTAGCGGCGCTGGGCACGCTTGGGGCCGACGGGCTGCGCCGCGCCGTCGTGACCGAGGACGTCGCCGCGCTCACGGTCGTCCCGGGCGTGGGGCGCAAGTCGGCGCAGCGGATGATCCTGGAACTGCGCGAGAAGCTGGGGGCGGCGAGGGCGGACGGCGTGCCCGGGGCAACCCCGACGCCTGGCGCTCCACAGGACCCGCGGGACGAGGTTCGCCAGGCGCTGACCGGCCTGGGCTACAGTCCCGCCGAGGTCGCCGCGGCCGTCGAGCGCCGCGACGAGCCCGGCGAACTCGGGAACGCACTCGCCGCGGCTGGCGTGGACCAGCAATGCGGCCGACACGTGGGTGGTCTGCGTGGCTGCGACCTCACCGATGGCCCGGGCGAGCCGGTCGGCCCGCGCGTCGCGCAGCGAGCGCAACACGACCAGGACGCCGCAGAGGAGATCGTCGCCGGCGGGCGTCAGGCCGGAGCCACGGCCGACCAGAGCGGCGACGGCGCCGGGCACGGCCACGCCGGACAGCCACGCCACGAAGGGAGGCATGGCGCCCTCGACCGACGGCTCGAGCGGGTCGAGCATCCGGCGGACGGTGCGTGCACGCGTGACCGCCTCGGCCCGCAGGGCGAGCCGTGGCCGCAGCGGGCGCCACCACCGGCCGACCCCGATCCAGGTGTCTCCCAGACCGACCCCCCCGGCGCCGACGAGGGCGTTGCCCAGGTGCGACGGCAGGGGGCCAGGGAGTACGAGCGACGGCGGAAGGCGGACCGCCTCTGGGGTGCAGACACAGACCAGCGGCACACGTGGGTCGTCGGCGACGATGTGCAACGCCGAACCCAGCGTGCCGACCACCCGGGCCGACCGGGGAGGACCCTCCAGGAGCGGGGCGAGCGCAGTCGACGCGGCCGCGAGTCGCGTCGTCGCAGCCGTGCGGGTCGGCACCAGCGTGCGGACCGCCACCGGATCCTCCCGTCGATGGTTCCTCGGACGCTAGCCCGGCGGTACGGTCGCCCGCATGGGAGATGTTGCCGATCCGGTCACGCAGACTCACCAGGACTTGCCAGCAGACAGCGTGCTGACAGCCGGCGTCACCGTGCGGGAGGTTCTCGGCACGCCGGCCATGGCCGGTGCTCGGCTCCTGGCGGGCGAGTCGGGCCTGGACCGGGTCGTCCGCCGGCTCAACATCATGGAGGTCCCTGACGTCCTGCCGTGGGTGAAGCCGCACGAGCTGCTCTTGACCACGGGATATCCCGTACGCGCGACGCCCGACGGCGTTCCAGCCCTGCTGGCGGCTCTCGACGACCGCGGGCTCGCCGCCGTGGGCATCAAGCTCAACCGGTACCTGGACGAGTTGCCCGCGGCGGCGCTCGCCGTGGCCGACGCCCGAGGCCTGCCCTTGATCCAGCTGCCCGATGGCGTCGGGTTCGACGACATCCTCAACCAGGTACTGACCGAGGTGCTGAACCGCCAGGCCGCGCTGCTCGAGCGAAGCGAGGAGGTGCACCGGGCCCTGGTGGCCATCGTGCTGGAGGGTGGCGGGCTGGACGAGCTGGTGTCGGAGATGGCCGTGCTCCTGGGCGGCCCGGTGCTGGTGACGACCGCCGACGGCCGGGTTCTGGCTTCTGGCGGAAGCGCCGAGGAGCTGGCCGCGTTGCGGCAGACGTCGTGCTTCGACCCGTCCGGGCGCTTCCTCACCGAACGCGAGCCGCGGGGCGTCCACCGCCACGACGACCTCGCCGGTTGGCACGCCGTCGTCCCGGTCGTCGCCGGGAAGTTCGATCACGGCCGGATCGCCACGTTCTCCCGCGACCGGATGCTCGACGGGCGCGACCTACACGTTCTGGAGCGCGCTGCGACCGTGGCCGCCCTGGCCGTCACCAAGCAGCTCGCGGTCCGGGCAGTCGAGGGCAAGTATCGCGGCGACTTCCTGCGTGACGTGCTCTCGGCTCGTGCCGGCAACCGCGAGCAGGTGATCGCGCACTGCGGATCGCTGGGTTGGGACGTGGACCGGCCCCTGCTGGTCGTGGTCGCGGAGCTGGACCCGTTGACCGCGCCGGCGCAGAAGCAGGGGCTCGAGCTGCGTCCGGTGCAGGAACGTTTCGCCGCGGCCTGGGAAGGGGCCGTGCGAATGCGGGACGCTCGGGCGCCGGTCGTGGGGTTCACCCAGGAGGTGGTCGCGCTACTCGGTGTGCCCAGCGGGGCGGATCCCGACCGGACCGTGCGTGAGGTCGTCCGCGAGGTGTCGGGCGACGGTGGCGGAGGCCGGCGGTCCTTCGCGACCGGGGTGAGCCGACCGGTCGACGACCCGGAGCAGATCCCCGACGCCTACGAGCAGGCGCGCCGCGCGGTCCACGTCGGCCGCCGGTTGCACGGCCCGGGAGCCGTCGCGCACTTCGACGCACTCGGCACGTTCCGCCTGTTGAGCCTGGTTCGCGATCCCGCGGAGCTGCGCGGCTTCGTCGCCGAGACGCTGGGGTCGCTGGCGTCCGACGACGATCCGGAGGCTACCGACCTCCGGCGCACGCTGCAGGTCCTGCTCGACACCAACCTCAACGTCGCCGAGGCGGCCCGCCGGCTGTTCGTTCACTACAACACGCTCCGGTACCGGATCGGCAAGCTGGAGCGGCTGCTCGGGCCGTTCCCCACCGACCCGGACCTGCGCCTGGACCTCGCCCTCGCCCTGAAAGTCCTCCAGATGCGCGGCCTGTGACCCGACGAGTGGAGGGTTCTCCGCCCTTCGCGCCACGGGAAGGGCGGAGAACCCTCCACTGATGGGATGGACGCGTGCCTCGCGGCCTTTGCGCTCGCCGAACAGAGCCGGATCGTGACCATTGGCTGGTCCTGACAGCGCAGCACTGGGCAGCGGCCCCGGTTGGGTGACCACTCGTTCGTCAGATGTTGCCGATGCCGACCCCACGCAACGCCCCTAAGTTTCCGCCAGCGGTGATCAGCGACCTGAGTCACTCCCGGAGGAGGTCCTGCATGGCGCTGGACTGGAAGGTCGTCCACGGCGGGAAGACCCCGCCACCGGGTGAGGTCGTCCGTCCCGACGAGCGGCTGTCGTGGGGCCGCACCGTCGGGCTCGGAGCCCAGCATGTCGTCGCCATGTTCGGGGCGACGTTCGTCTTCCCGATCATCATGGGGCTGAACCCGCAGCTCGCGGTCATGATGAGCGGAATTGCGACGATTGCGTTCCTGCTGATCGTGCAGGGCAAGGTTCCCAGCTACCTCGGCACGTCGGCGTCGTTCGTCGGCGGCGTCTTCGCCATCCGGGCACAGGGTGGCGACAGCGCAGACGTCACCGGCGCGATCCTGGTCGCGGCGCTGGTGCTGATCGCGGTCGGCGTACTGATCCACTACGCCGGCTCTCACGTCCTCCACACGGTGCTGCCGCCGGTCGTCACCGGCGCTGTCGTCATGTTGATCGGCTTCAACCTGGCGCCCGTTGTCGCGGACATCTACTGGCCTCAGGACCAGTGGATCGCGCTGATCGTCATGGTGGCGGTCATCGCCATGGCAATAGGGCTGCGCGGGTTCATGGGCAGGATCGCCATCTTCCTCGGTCTCGTCCTCGGCTACGCGCTGTCGTGGATCTTCGACCGGGTCTTCGGCCAGATCACGTCGAACGACGGCACGGGCACTGAGACGACGCGCGACCGGGTCAACTTCGACACCGTCGGCGACGCCGACTGGATCGGCTTCCCGCCCGAGACGATGACCGGCCCGGACGGAATGGAGATCGTCGGCTGGCACCTGCCGAGCTTCTCGCTGACGTTCACGCTGCTCGTCCTCCCCGCAGTCATCGCCCTCGTCGCCGAGAACACCGGCCACGTGAAGGCCGTTGCCGAGATGGTCGAGCGGGACCTCGACCCGGTCATGGGCAAGGCCATTGCGGCTGACGGCGTCGGCACGGCCATCACCAGCACGATAGGCGGCTCGCCCACGACGACGTACGCCGAGAACATCGGCGTCATGGCAGCCACCCGGGTCTACTCCACGGCGGCCTACTACGTCGCGGCGCTCGTTGCGATCGTCTTCGGCCTGTCGCCGAAGTTCGGCGCGCTCGTGGCCGCCGTTCCCGGTGGTGTGCTGGGCGGTATCACTGTCGTCCTCTACGGCATGATCGGCATGCTCGGCGCCAAGATCTGGATCGAGAACCGGGTCAACTTCGCCAACCCGGTCAACCTGGTCCCGGTCGCGGCCGGCATTATCATCGCGATCGGTGACACCTCGCTCCAGATCACCGACGACTTCGTGCTGTCCGGGATCGCGCTGGGCACCATCGTCGCGATCGCCGCATACCACTTCGCCAAGGCCATCGCGCCCCCACACATGCGTGACGAGGGCGCGCTGATCATGGTCGGCGGGCGCGACACGCAGCGGGTCGACGAGTTCGTGGAAGACCGCAGCCGCGCCGACGAGCGCATCGACGAAGGCCCCGATAGCAGAGACGAGCGCTAACGGGGTGCCAGACGCGGGGGCCGTACGCCGAGGGGCCGTACGGCCCCCGCGGTGTCCTGTGCCCGGCCCGCCTGCGCTGGACCAGGCCCGCCGAGGGAGGATCAGCGAGTGAAGCCGTCGCCGTTCGCCTACCACCGGCCGACGACGCTCGACGACCTGCTCGCCGTCCTCGCCGAGGTCGGGCCGGACGGCAAGGTTCTCGCGGGTGGTCAGAGCCTGGTCCCCCTGATGTCGATGCGGCTCGCCGCGCCGAAGCACCTCGTCGACCTCAACCATGTCGCGGAGCTCGGCGGCGTGCGGGTCAGCGCCGACGGCGTCCGGGTGGGCGCGTCCGCGCGGCACACGGAGGTCGAACACGACGAGGCTGCATTCGCCTCGGTGCCGCTGCTCCGCCAAGCCCTGGTCCACGTCGCTCACCCGACGATCCGCAACCGGGGGACGACGGTCGGCAGCCTCGTGCACGCGGACCCCTCGGGGGAGATGACGGCGGTGCTGGCACTGCTCGGCGGCACCGTCACTCTTCGGCGTCGAGGCGGCGAACGGGTCGTCGGAGCCGACGACTTCTTCCTCGGGCCGCTGGAGTCGACCGTCGAGGCCGGCGAGGTCGCTGTCGAGGTGTACTTCCCGGCGCCGCCGCCCCGCACGGGTTCCGCGTGGGTCGAGGTGTCGCGCCGGCACGGCGACTACGCCGTGTGCGGGGTGGGCGCGCTCGTGACGCTCGACGGCGACCTGAGGGTCACGGCGGCCCGGGTGGGACTGGTCTCGATGGGGCCGACGCCGGTGGTGCTCGACGTCACGGCGCCGTTGGGCGGGGCGCACGCACCGCGTGTCGCGCCGCAGTCGCGTGATCAGCAGGCGTTGGACGCGTTGGCCGAGGCGCGCCGGCTGGTGGGCGCGTCGGTCGACCCCGAGCCGGACATCCATGCGTCCGCCGAGTACCGCCGCCACCTGGCCGGGACGCTGACGGTCCGGGCGTTGCGCGCCGCGGCCGACCACGCCGTGGAGCGTGCCGCGTGAGCGGCCTGCACGACGTCGAGTTGACCGTCAACGGCGTCCCACGCTCGGCGCGGGTGCCGGCCCGGCGCCTCCTGTCGGACTTCCTCCGCCATGACCTGAGGCTCACCGGCACCCACGTCGGCTGCGAGCACGGAGTCTGCGGTGCCTGCACCGTGCTGCTCGACGGCGAGCCGGTGCGGTCCTGCCTGCTCTTCGCGGTCAGCGTCCACGGGTCGTCGGTCACCACGGTCGAGGGCTTGACCGAGCCCGACGGGTCGCTCGGCCCCGTCCAGCAGGCCTTCTGGGACTGCCACGGCCTGCAGTGCGGCTTCTGCACGCCGGGCTTCGTCACGACGATCACCGCGTATCTCGACGAGAACCCCGACCCCACCGAGGCCGAGGCGCGCGAGGCGATCGCCGGCAACCTGTGCCGCTGCACCGGCTACCAGAACATCGTGGCGTCGGTGCTGCGGGCGGCTGAGCTGCTGCGCCGCGACGAGACACCCACGTGAGCACCCGGACGATGGGGGAACCCGTCCCCCGGCGAGAGGACCCACGGCTCTTGTCCGGCCAGGGGCGGTTCCTGGACGACCTCGGCCACGGCGAGCTGGGCGTCGCCTTCGTCCGCAGCCCGCACGCCCATGCGCGCATCGTCGACATCGACGTCACCGACGCGCACGACGTCGAGGGCCTGGTCGCGATCTACACCTACGACGACTTCACCGGGCGGCTCGCCGAGCCGCTGCCGCTGCTAATCCCGCACCCGTCGCTCACCCACGGCCGCACCCCGTACGCGCTGGCCAAGGACGAGGTCAACCATGTGGGCGAAGCGATCGTCATGGTCGTCGCCGTCGACCGCTACGTCGCCGAGGACGTCTGCGACCTCGTCCGGGTGACCTACGACTTCCTGCCACCCGTCGTGGGCATCGAGGCAGCGCGGTCCGCCGCCAACCTCGTGCACGACGACGTGCCCGGCAATGTCGCCGCGCACATGGTGCAGGAGTCCCGCGACGCCCGGGCCGCGATCGGGGCGGCACCCCACGTCCTCGAGCTGGACCTCGACGTCGAGCGCAGTGCGTCGACGCCACTGGAGGGCAAGGGCGTCTACGCCCGCTGGGACGCCGACGACGCCAGCCTGCGCGTGTACACCTCCACCCAGGCGTCCACCAGCGTGCGGGCGGCGATCGCGGCCAAGCTGGAGCTGCCGCCGGACCGGGTCGAGGTCATCGCCCCTGACGTGGGCGGCGGCTTCGGCGTAAAAATCGTCCACCCGTGGCCGGAAGAGGTGCTGGTGCCGTGGGCGGCGATCCGGCTGGGTCGCGAGGTCAAGTGGGTCGAGGACCGCCGCGAGCACTTCGTCTCCAGCGCGCACGAGCGCGGCCAGCTCCAGCACGTCCGGGTCGGCTTCGACGACGACGGGCGGCTGCTCGGGCTCGACGTCACGTTCTGGCACGACAACGGCGCCTACACGCCCTACGGGATCATCGTCCCGATCGTCACGTCCACCCAACTGCTGGGCCCGTACAAGCCCGGGGCCTACCGGGTCGAATTCTCCAGTCTCTACACGAACACCGTCATCGTGACGCCGTACCGGGGCGCCGGTCGACCGCAGGGCTGTTTCGCGATGGAACGGACGATGGACGCCATCGCCGCCTACCTCGGGCTGGACCGGGCCGAGGTGCGCGAGCGCAACTTCATCCAGCCCGACGAGATGCCGTACGACTTCGGGCTGACGTTCCAGGACGGCCGGCCGCTGATCTACGACTCCGGCGACTATCCGGCGGCGCTGGAGAAGCTGAAGAAGCTGGTCGGCTGGGACGAGTTCGCGACCTTCCGGGACGAGGCGCGCGCCGCGGGTCGCCGGGTCGGCATCGGCCTGGCCTGCTATGTCGAGGGCACGGGCGTCGGACCCTACGAGGGCGGCTGGGTCAAGGTGGAGACCGACGGGAGCGTCGTCGTGGCGACCGGCCTCACGACCCAAGGCCAGGGGCACCAGACGTCGTTCGCCCAGGTGGCGGCCGACGTGCTCGGAGTACCGCTGGACCGGGTGACGGTGACGACGGGCGACACCCGGCGGTTCCGCTACGCGGTCGGGACGTTCGCGTCGCGGGCCCTGGTGATGAGCGGCAACGCGATCGCGGCGGCCGCCGGCAAGGTGCGTGAGAAGGCGCTGCGGATCGCCGGGGAGGCGCTGGAGGCCGATCCGCGTGACCTGGAGATCGTCGAGGGCGTGGTGCGGGTCCGGGGTGTCCCTACGTCGTCGATACCGCTCTCGACCGTCGCGGTGCTGTCCAACCCGCTGCGGTACGCGTTCGATGCCGAGTCGGCGCGCGCGACCCAGTTCGCGACGCCGGCCGACCCGGACACGCCGCCGGTGGCGGAGGGCGACGAGCCGGGCCTGGAGGCCACGGGCTACTACTCTCCGCCGCGGGCGACGTTCGCCAACGGCATGCACGCTGCGGTCGTCGAGACCGATCCGGAGACTGCCGAGATCACCGTGCTCCGCTACTGCGTGGTGCACGACTGCGGCACGCTGGTGAACCCGCGGATCGTCGAGGGCCAGGTCCACGGCGGCGTCGCCCAGGGGGTGGGCGGTGCGCTGTACGAGCGGATGGTCTACGACCCCGACGGGCAGCTCCTCAATGCGTCGTTCATGGACTTCCTGATGCCTTACGCCACCGAGGTACCGAAGATCGAGACCGACCACCTGGAGACGCCGTCGCCGCTGAACCCGCTCGGCATCAAGGGCGCGGGGGAGGCGGGGGTGATCCCGGGCATGGCCGTCTTTGCCGCTGCCATCGAGGACGCCGAGGGGTTCCCCATCACCCGGATGCCGATCTCGCCCAGCGAGCTGTTCGACCTACGCCGTTCACGCCAGGAGGACGCTGCCCGATGAAGGTCTCCGGATCCGCTGTGCTGCACGCGCCCCGCGACCGGGTGTGGGCCGCGCTCAACGACCCCACCGTCCTGGTGCGGACGATCCCGGGCTGCCAGCAGCTCGAGCAGGTGGCCCCGGACTCCTACCGGGCCACCGTCATGGCCGGTGTCGCGTCGATCAAGGGCACCTACTCCGGTGACGTACGGCTGTCCGACCAGGCAGAACCGGACTCGTTCGTGTTGCACGCCTCTGGAGCCGGCGCGCCCGGCACGGTGAGCGCCGACGTCCGGGTCACGCTGGCCGACGCCGAGGGCGGCACCCGGCTGGACTACGACGCCGACGCGATCGTGGGCGGCGTGATCGGCGGTGTCGGCCAGCGGATGCTCGCAGGCGTCGCCCAGAAGACGGCCGGCGAGTTCTTCTCAGCCGTCGACGACGTGCTGACGGGTCGTGCGCGGGCTCCCAGTGTCGCGAACGAGGCGGCCGCCGCGCCGACGCCCGCGGTCACGCCGGGCGGCACCGTCTTCTCGGCGCCGCAGGAGCCGCGGCAACCTGTCTCCGTCGCCGTGATCCTGACTGCGGCCGTCGTGGGTGCGCTGATCGCCTTGGCCGGCGTGCTGGTCGGCTGGACCATCGCCTGACCGCGATCATGAGACAGCCAGGACGGGTCCGACCACCGCACCTGTCTCAAGATCGCGGCTACTGCCGACTGGACGCGATGGCCTGTGCGAGCTCGACCATGTCGCCGGGAATGTCGGGTGAGTCGGGACCCGTGACGACACCGACCCCGAACGCGACGTCGCCCGACAGCACCACGAGGTCGTACTCCCCGACGTCGTTGGGGTTGAACGCCTCGTCGCCCACGCCGGTTACGTCGGTCGTCCCGCCTCTGTTGTCCTCATAGACTCGCCTGATCTCGTCCCAGTCGGACGCAGCGCCGTAGAGGAAGACGCTCACCGAGCTGGCCGAACCGCCAGTGATCTCGAAGCTACAGCTCCGCACACCCTCGACGCCGTTCGCGGCGCTCCCGCCGAAGGCGGCGGCGACCATGTCCGCAGTGGCCAGCGAGCACACCGCGCCGGCGTCGGCCGCCGGCTCGCCCGCTGGCTCGTCCTCCGGCTCCTGGCTCGTGGCCGCGGGCTCGTCCGCCGGTGCGGAGCCCTGCGGTGCGTCGGCCGCACCGGGCTCGTCCGGACTGGAGTCACCACCGCAGGCCACCAGCATCCAGACCGCTGCCGCTGCCGCTGCTGTGTACACACGGGTTCTGTTCATGCCCACGAGACTCGGTGCAACCCTGTGGGCCGGCTTAAAGTCGGCTGAAGCGACCGGTGCGTTCAGGCGACGCCGAGGTAGGCGGCCTTGACCGCTGGATCGACGAGCAGTTCGTCGCCAGCCCCCTGTTTGAGGATCGTCCCCGTCTCCATCACGTAGCCCCGATGGGCGTGCGAGAGGGACTGCTGGGCGTTCTGCTCCACGACGAGGACCGTCGTACCCTGCGAGTTGATCTCGGTGATGATGTCGAAGATCTGGCGGATGAGCCGGGGCGCGAGGCCCATCGAGGGCTCGTCGAGCAGGAGCAGCCGGGGCCGGGCCATCAGGGCGCGTGCGATGGTGAGCATCTGCTGTTCGCCGCCGGACAACGTCCCGCCGACCTGGTCCTTCCGCTCCGCGAGCGGGGGGAACAGGGTGAACACCCGCTCGAGGTCTTCGTCGCGCTGCACGCCGCCCGGGTCCTTGCGGGCGTAGCACCCCATTTCCAGGTTCTCCATCACCGACATGCCGGGAAAGATGCCGCGGCCCTCGGGCGCCTGGGAGATGCCGAGGAGCACCCGCAGGTCCGCGCGCATGCGGGTGATGTCCTTGCCGTCGAAGCGGATCCGGCCACTGGTCGGCTGGCGCAAGCCGGAGATGGCCTTCATCGTGGTTGTCTTGCCCGCACCGTTCGCTCCGATCAGGGTGACGACCTCTCCGTCGTCGACCCGCAGCGAGATCCCGTGCAGAGCCTGGATGCGGCCGTAATGGACCGTGAGGTCCTCGATCTCAAGCAGCATCGGTGGACTCTCCCAGGTAGGCCGCGACGACGCCCGGATTCTCGCGCACCTCGGCCGGGGTGCCCTCTGCGATCTTGCGACCGAACTCGAGAACCACGATGCGCTCGGTGACGCCCATGACCAGCCGCATGTCGTGCTCGATCAGCAGCACGGTGTAGCCGCGGTCGCGGATCCTTCGGATCAGCTCCAGCAGCTGAACCTTCTCGGCCGGGTTGAACCCTGCGGCGGGCTCGTCAAGGCACAACAGCCGAGGCTCGGTCGCCAGGGCCCGGGCGATCTCCAGGCGGCGCTGGTAGCCGTACGGGAGGTTACGAGCGATCGAGTTGGCGCGGTCACGGATGCCCACGAACTCCAGCAACTCGTGCGCCCGCTCGTGCCCCTGCCGCTCCTCACGGCGGTGCCGCGGCAAGCGGAGCAATGCACCGACCACGCTCGTCCGGTGCCGGGCGTCGGCGCCGACCATGACGTTCTCGATCGCCGTCATCTCGGGGAAGAGCCGGATGTTCTGGAACGTCCGGGCGATACCGAGTTTGGTGATCTCGAAACGCTTCAGCTTTCCCAGCGGCTTGCCGTCGAAGCGCACCCGCCCGGACGTGGGCCGGTAGACGCCGGTCATCGCGTTGAAGGCGGTCGTCTTACCCGCGCCGTTCGGGCCGATCAGCCCGAGGATCTCACCCTCGTCGATGTGGAAGGACACCCGGTCGAGCGCGGTGACGCCGCCGAAGCGGAGGGTGACGTCGTCGAGCTCGAGCAGGCGGGCTGTGGTGGGAGGCGCCGGCATGGTCGTGGTCTGCTCAGACACTGATGACCTCCGCCTCTTTCTGGCGGTCCTCCAGCTCGACCGCCCGTCTTCGGTTCGGGATCAGCCCCTGCGGCCGGAAGATCATGACGAGGACGAGGACGGCACCGAACACCAGGAACCGGTACTCGGCGAACTCGCGGAAGCGCTCCGGCAGGTAGGCGACGAGGATGGCGCCGACGACGACGCCGGTCCGGTTTCCCGCACCGCCCAGGACGACCGCGGCGAGGATCAGGATCGAGATCAGGACGGGGAAGCTCTGCGGGTTGACGAAGCCGGGCTTGCCGGCGAACGTCGCACCCGCCAGGCCGCCGACGGCCGCGCCCATGGCGAACGCCCAGAGCTTGAACCGGAACGTGGGCACACCCATCAGCTCGGCGGCGTCCTCGTCCTCGCGGATGGCCACCCAGGCCCGGCCGACCCTGCTTCGCTCCAGGTTCCGCACCAGCACGATGGTGATGAGGATCAGCGTGAGGACGAGCCAGTAGTACGGCGAGGCGTCGAGAACGCCGAACACCGGCGAACCGTCAGGCTTCTCGCCCGGCGGGTGGGGGACCTCGGTGATGCCGCGCGATCCGCCGAGGAACTCCGAGTTGACTGCCGTGAGCCGGACGATCTCGCCGAAGCCGAGCGTGACGATCGCGAGGTAGTCACCGCGCAGCCGCAGGGTCGGTGTGCCCAGGATGACACCGGAAACCATGGTGAAGAAGATGGCGATCGGGACGCAGACCAGCCACGGGAACGCCGTTGCCAACTCGCTGTTGGGCGAGGCGAACACCGCGACGGAGTAGGCCCCCACGGCGTAGAAGCCGATGTAGCCGAGGTCGAGCAGCCCGGCCATGCCGACGACGATGTTGAGACCGAGCGCCGCGAGCGCGAACACACCGACGTTGAAAAGAACGGTCTTCCAGTCGCTCGCCGGTGTGGTGATCAGCGGCGGCTCCCACAGCGGGAGCGAGTAGAAGAAGACGGCGACCAGCAGGAACCCGACTGTCTTCGCGGCGAGCTTGCCCCGATCGGACAGATCGCGATACCAACGACGGATCGGCGCCGTGGCGGACTCCCGGAGGTGCGTGAGCGAGGTGGCGTTCATACCCGGGCCCTCCCGAGCGATTCGCCGAGGATGCCGGTCGGTCTGAACATCAGCACGACGATGAGGAACACGAACGCGATGACGTCGCGCCACTGGCTGCCGATGAGCTGAGAGCCGTAGTTCTCCACCAGGCCGAGCAGCAGCCCACCGGCGAGCGCGCCGCGCAGGTTGCCGATACCGCCGAGGACGGCCGCGGTGAACGCCTTGATGCCGAGCAGGAAGCCGACGTTGAAGCGGGTTACGCCGAACTGGAGCAGGTAGAGGACGGCGGCGACGCCGGCCATGATGCCGCCGAGCAGGAACGTCAGTGCGATCACCCGGTCGCGGTTCACGCCCATCAGCAGGGCCGAGTCCGGGTTCTGGGCCACGGCCCGGACACCGCGGCCGAGCCGGGTGCGGCGGATGAACTGGTCGAGCAGGATCATCATCATGACCGCTGCGACGATGATGAGGATCTGCCGGTTGGTCACCGCGAATTCGCCGATGTTGAACACTGGCGACGGCTGCATCAGGTTGGGTGCGCGTCGGATGTCACGGCCCTGCCAGACGCCGAAGAACTCCGAGATCACCAGCGAGATGCCGATGGCGCTGATCAGGAACGCGAGGACTGGCGCGTTGCGCCTGCGCAGCGGCCGGTACGCGACCCGCTCGACGACGAGCGCGGTCACACCGGATGCGATCGCCGCCACGGCGAGACTGACCACCAGGTAGAAGATCAACCCGGCCACGGACGGGTAGGGTCCGTCAGACTCCAGGCCCAACACGTGCAGCGTCGCGATGGTGGCGAACGTGCCCACCATGAAGACCTCGGAGTGGGCGAAGTTGAGCAGCCGCAGCACGCCGTACACGAGTGTGTAGCCCAGGGCTATCAGGGCATAGATGGAGCCCTGGGTGAGCCCGGTGACAGTCAACTCGGGTAGGTTCCGGAAGAAGTCGTCCATCCAGGTCGTCCGTTCTCGGCGGCCGCAGTCTACGTGCGGCGCGGCCGGGCCGACGTTC
>JBOGDS010000088.1:0-13454 GCA_050743075.1 Jiangellaceae bacterium
AGTCCACTATCACGCCACAAGTCGTGTGTCTACAGAGTTCGGGAATCCGGGGACCGGCCCAACCCTGTGACCAGTACAAACGGGTCTGCAACAAGCCCAATCTGCCTACATTCTGCGGAACTCAGGACTGCGGTTCGAGGCGATCACCCACAACACCAGACAGCTCGGCTGCGGCCGGGTGCTGGCCAAGTTCCCCGACATCGTCACCCGACTCGCCGCGATCGCCGAACGGTTCTGCGCCATGCTGGACTGCGTCGACGTCGCCTTCATCACCGACCACACCCTCGACCAGCTCCCCGCCCCTTCCCAGATCGGCGCCACCCGGGTCGGCGGCATCGATGTGAACAAGCCCCGGACCCGGGCCGCGTTGGCCGCCGTCCTGGCCCTGGCCATCGCCCCCGACCACTTCACCGCCGCCCTGTTCACCACCCAGGTCCAGGCCATCACCGGGCAGAGCACCCAGGACTACACCACCCGCCAAGGCGCCTACGACCTGCGCAAGCTGCGCGGCAAGCAGCTGATCGTCAAACCCGGTCGATCCCGGCGCTACCACGTCCCACCCGACGCCGCCCGCAGCATCGCCGCGCTCCTCGTCCTACGCGACCAGGTCATCGCCCCGATCCTGGCCGGCGTCCACAGCCCACGACGCGGCCGCAAACCCGCCACCTGGACCAAGGTCGACCACGACCACAAGATCCTGCGGATCAACATGCAGACCCTGCTCACCGACCCTGGACTCGCCGCCGCACAGACAACGCATTGTCGATCGGTGTCTCGTAAGCGCCTAGGACGAGGGGCCCTCTTGGACGACCGTGTCGTTGCCCGGACCGCCGTCGAGGATGTCGAAGCCCGGCCCGCCGAAGAGCGTGTCGTCGCCCGCCGCCGGTGATGACATCGAGTCCGGCGCCGCCGAACAGGAGGTCAGCTCCCGCTCCACCGCTGATCACGTCGGTTCCGTCACCGCCGCAGATCGTGTCGTTGCCGCCGAGCCCGACGATGACGTCGGCGCCGCCGAGGCCGACGATCACGTCGGGGCCCGGCGTGCCGACCAACACGTTCGCACCGTTGGTCCCGACGATCGTGGCGACCTTCCCGCCGCAGACGAGCCGCGGGTCGACCTCGGGCTCCACGTCGAACCCGAAGATGAGCGCGTCGTGGTCGCTGGAGCGGAACGGGCCGTCGTCGAACAGGGCTGGGAAGCCGTTGTACTGGTACGCGAACGACTCGACCGCATTGATGTTCCAGATGTCGGCACCCGTGATCTTCTCGGTCAGCGAAGCGCTGGCGAGGGCGTGGTCGAGCGAACCGGACTCGCCGTTGAACACGAAGGTGTGCTCGCCGGACCCGAATGCCGCGTTGACGTCGCCGTACCCGGCGGCGGCCAGCACGTCGATCGGGTCCTCGAGCGTGTAGGCGTTGAAGTCGCCCATCAGCACGACATCGTCGCTCCCACTGCTCGAAACCAGTGACGCCGCGAAGCCGGCCAGCGACTGTGCCTGCCGGGTGCGGTCGCCGTTGTAGGCGCCCTGCCCGGTGTCGGCGTTGTCGCCGACTGCGTCCTCGTCCGCGCTCTTGGACTTGAAGTGGTTGGCGACGACCGTGAACGTCGTCCCCTGCGAGGCGAAGGTCTGCGCGATCGGCTCGCGGCCGTTGAACCACACCGTCTCATCGGTGAGCGCGACGCTCTCGCCGACCGTTTCCACGACTGCGGGCTGGTAGATGATGGCGTTGGTGATGACATCCTGCTGCTCGCGTGGCGGCAGGTTCGTCGGCGAGGGCACGTGGGCCCACACCTCGGAACCGGCCGCGGCGTTGAGGGCGTCGACCAGGGTCGCGAGCGCGAAGTCCGGCGAACCGTCGCCATACCAGATCGAGTTCTCGATCTCCTGCAAAGCCACGACATCGGCGTCCAGGGTGTTGATGGCGCTGACGATCTTCGCCTGCTGCCGTGCGAGCGCCGCCGGGTCAGCAGCTCCACGCGCCTCCCGCTCTGGGTCGCCCGGCGCGAACGGGCTGTCGCCGAAGTGGACGAAGTAGTTGAGGACGTTGAACGCCGCGAGCTGGAGGTCGCCGCCCACGTCGTCCGGGGTCGCCGGCCTCGAGTTGACCGGTGCGAAGGTCGCGGCCTCGTCTCCCGGTGCCGTCGGCTGCAGCCGCCAGAGGCCGATCGCGAAGGACAGGACGGTGTCGTCGACGGACTCGACGGTGTCTCCGACCCGCAGCGGGTCGTCCAACGCCAGGTACGGCGGTGCGATGCCCGCCGTCGCCAGGTTGGTCGTCCGGCCGTCGTCGAGCACGAGCCGGCGCGCGACGTTCGAAACCCGGATGGCGTCTGCCGCCGGGCCGGGCTCGGCGATCTCGGTCGGGTTCTCCAGGATGCCGCCCTGCGACAGCATGACCTCGCCGAACCGGTTGAGGTTGAACACCTCGGTGACGGAGAGCTCGTCGACGGACGCGACCAGCATCGACTCGAGCCGCTCGAACTCGGCGGGTGCCGCGGGTAGGTCGAGCGGTGTTGGCTGCGGAGCGGCCGGACCTGTCTCGCACAAGGCCGCCGACGTCGCGGTGATCTCGGTCAGCCCGTTAAACTCGCTCGGCGTGCCGCTGGCCTGCACGATGTCGCCGACGGACACGTCGAGGAGGACCGACGGGTCGAAGACGAAGATGCCGTCGGACGTGGCGACGTCACCGTCGCCAGAATCCTGGAGGTAGTAGCCGGCGAACCCGCCCGTCTGCAGGTCAGACGTCACGACGCCCCGGACGGTGACGGTCTGACCCGCGAGCGGCGTCGTGTCGCCGGGGCCCTGGACGGCGCCGATGGCGTGTGTCGGATCGGTGTCACAGGTGCCGGGCTCAGGGTCACCGTCGTCCTCGTTCAACGCACCGAAACTGTTCAGCGCCGGCGGCTGCCAGGTGCCGTCGATCTTCTGCAGCGAGAAGTCGGCCGGCCCGGAGCCGTTCTCCTCCACGCCGATGTCGGTGCTGGCGAGGCCGCCGTGAACGTGCCTTCGTAGGAGAGGAACTCTGCAACCGCGCCGCCCGCATCCACCAGGGCCAGCCCGTCCGGACTGCCGTTCTGGATGCCGTTGACCGGGTAGTCGAGGACGACGACGCTCGAGTCTCCGACGACGCCGGACAGCCCACGCGTGTTGTACGGTGCGCCGCCGGTGCCGTTGTAGAGAACGACGCTCCACCCGGTCAGATCGGTACCAGGCTCGGCCTGGATCTCGATGGCCTCGCCGGTGTCGGTACCGGCGTTGTCGTAATGGAACTCGCTGACGAACGGCTCGTCCACCTGCGCGAGAACGGGTGTCGCCATGGCCAGCGGGACGACCAGGCCGAGTGCCGCGACGGCCGTCACGGCAGCACGGGAGCGGAACACGGACATGAGCGGCCTCCTCGCCGAGGGCGGACCATCCAGAACCTAGGCCCGATCCGTGAACCGGCGCCATACGTTCGATGGCTGGCACGCGGCTGCGAGCCGGTTGGTTCAGGTAGCGCTCGACCAGAGGCTGGTGGCCGGCCGTCTCGATCGTGGAGCGCATCTCGGTCAGGGCGTGATCCCAGGAGTTGGCTCTGACATGCTCGGCTGCCGTGGACGAGACTTCCGGCGTCGGGCCGTGGTCAGGGCCGTGGCCCGACGATCCGGTCTATGACCCGGGGCTGCTCACGAACGGCGACCGACGAAATGTCGTCGACCGGTACCGCTACTGGCGCCACGAGGCGATCGTCGCCGACCTCGACCAACGGCGGCACCCGTTCCACGTCGCCGTGGAGAACTGGCAGCACGACTTCAACATCGGCTCGGTCGTGCGAACAGCCAACGCGTTCCTGGCCGCGGCCGTTCACATCGTCGGCCGGCGCCGGTGGAACCGTCGCGGTGCGATGGTGACCGACCGGTACCAGCACATCGAGCACCACCAGTCGGTCGACGACCTGGTCTCGTGGGCACATTCGGCGGGATTGCCGGTGCTCGGCGTCGACAACCTGCCCGGCGCCGTACCGATCGAGACGTACGAGCTGCCGCAGCGGTGCGTTCTGCTGTTCGGGCAGGAGGGACCGGGGCTCTCCGGGGACTCTCGCCGGCAGGTGGACGTCGTGCTGTCGATCGCGCAGTTCGGCTCCACGCGTTCGATCAACGCCGGCGCCGCGGCCGCCATCGCCATGCACGCCTGGGTACGCCGGCATGCCGTCGGACCGTAGGGCGCTCTCGTCGGCGGAACACCCCGTTGGCAGGATGCGGGCATGGCTGATGCGCAGACTCCGTCGCCCGCGACTCCTCGACAGATCGCCGACCGGTATGTACACGGCGTCGCCCGCCTGAACCCGCTGGTCGCGACGGCCTTGGGGCTGCTGCCCGGTGACGACCGGATGCCCGACCTGTCGCCAGCGGGCCAGCAAGAGCTCGACGGCCTCGCGCGCGCGACGATTGCGGAACTGGACCGCGCCGAGGTGTCCGACGACCTGGAGCGCCGGTGCGCCCGCCTGCTGCGCGAACGGATCGGTGCCGACCTCGCGGCGAGCGATGCGGGGGAGCACCTCCGGGACGTCCGCAACATCGCCGGGCCGGTGCAGTCGGTGCGGCAGATCTTCACCATCATGCCGACGGCGACCGACGACGACTGGACCGTCGTGGCGCGCCGGCTCGCCCGGGTGCCGGAGGCGTACAGGTCCTACGTGGCGGCACTGGAGGCCGGCACCGCTCACGGGCTCTACGCCGCGCCGCGTCAGGTTGCAACGGTCGTCGGCCAGCTGACCGAGTGGCTGGGCGACGGCCGGTCCTGGTTCGCCGACTTCGCCGATGCCGGCCCCGAACAGCTGCGCGGCGAGTTGGATGCGGGCGCCGCGAAGGCTGCCGAGGCGGTCGCAGGCCTGCGGGACTACCTGACCGAGCAGTACGCGCCTCGCACCGAGGGCACGCCGGATGCCGTTGGACGCGACCGCTACCGGATCGGCGCACGGGCCTCCACCGGAGCAGACCTCGACTTCGACGAGGCCTATGCCTGGGGCTGGGACGAGTACGGTCGCATCGACGCCGAGATGCAGGCGGAGGCGTCGCGGGTGCTACCGGGGACCACGCCACTGGAGGCGATGCGCCACCTCGACCGCGAAGGTGAGGCCGTCGAGGGCGTCGAGGAAATCCGGGTCCGGCTCCAGCAGATGATGGACACCGCGATCGCTGATCTGGACGGGACGCACTTCGATTTGGCCGACCCGGTGAAGGTCGTCGAGGCGATGATCGCGCCGCCGGGCAGCGCAGCGGCCCCGTACTACACCCGGCCGACGGTCGACTTCTCCAGGCCCGGACGCACCTGGTTGCCCACCCTCGGTGAGACCCGGTTCCCGTTGTGGGGGCTCGTCAGTACCTGGTACCACGAAGGTGTGCCTGGCCACCACCTGCAGCTCGCGCAGTGGGTCCATGTCGCGCCGCAGCTCTCGTTGTTCCAGGTCAGCCTCGGCTCGGTCAGCGCGAACACCGAGGGGTGGGCGCTCTACGCCGAGCGGCTGATGGACGAGCTCGGCTATCTCGACGATGCCGGCGCCCGGCTGGGCTACCTCGACGCGCAGATGATGCGAGCCGTCCGGGTGATCATTGACATCGGCATGCACCTCCAGCTCGCCATCCCCGACCACTCGTCCTTCCATCCGGGCGAGCAGTGGACGCCAGAACTGGCGCGTGAGTTCTTCGGCCTGCACAGCGGACGCGATGCCGCCTTCCTCGACAGCGAGATCGTCCGCTACCTCGGCTGGCCGGGGCAGGCGATCAGCTACAAGCTCGGCGAGCGCGCCTGGCTCGCCGGCCGCGAGGCGGCGCGTGGCACGCACGGTTCCGGCTTCGACCCGAAGGCCTGGCACATGGCCGCCTTGTCGCTCGGATCGCTCGGCCTCGACGACCTGACGGCCGAACTGGCCCGGCTCTAGCCTGCGGGGTGCTCGTGCGAGAGTGACGGCGTGGGCGAGCGGGTGGTTGTGATCGGGGCCGACGCGGCCGGGATGAGTGCGGCGTCGCAGGCGCTGCGGACAGCGGCGAAGGCAGGCACGAGCCTCAACGTCGTGGCACTCGAACGCGGCCACTGGACCTCGTACTCCGCCTGCGGCATCCCGTACTGGGTGGCTGGCACGGTCGAGGGGCCCGACGCGTTGGTCGCCCGGACGCCGGACGAGCATCGCGCCAACGGCATCGACGTCCGGATGCGCGCCGAGGCGATGGCGATCGACGTCCACGCCCGGACCGTCGACTACCGCGACGTCGACAGCGGCGAGAGGGCAAACGCTCGGGTTCGACCAGCTGGTTCTCGCGACCGGAGCCGAACCCGAGCGGCCGGACGTACCGGGGGCGGATGCGGACGGGGTTCACGGCGTGCAGACCCTCGACGACAGCGCGGCACTGCTCAACCGGCTGGCGGCGCACGAGCCGCGCCGCGCGGTGATCGTCGGCGGTGGCTACATCGGCATCGAGATGGCCGAGGCTATGGTGATCCGCGGGCTGGACGTGACCGTCGTCGACGCGGGACCCGAGCCGATGTCGACGCTGGACCCGGACCTCGGCCGCCAGGTCCACGACGCCATGGAGGGCATGGGCATCGACGTCGAGACCTCGACCCCGGTGGCGGCCTTCGAGACCGGGAGCGACGGTGCGGTGAGAGCCGTCATCGCGGGCGGCCGTCCGTTCGAGGCGGACGTGGTCGTCCTGGGGACCGGGGTGCGACCTGCAACGGGGCTGGCCGCGGCGGCCGGGCTGCCGCTCGGCCGGGAGCATGGCCTCCGCGTCGACGAGCGGATGCGCGTCCACGGGCACGACGGCATCTGGGCGGCCGGAGACTGCGTCGAGTCCTACGACCGGGTCGCGAAGACATGCACACATGCCGCTCGGTACACACGCCAACAAGCAGGGACGGGTCCTGGGGACCAATCTCGGCGGCGGCGACGCACGCTATCCGGGCGGCGTCCGGACCGCGATCAGCAAGGTGTGTGACCTGGAGGTGGCCCGCACCGGGCTTCGGGAGTCCGACGCGAGGCGAGTGGGCCTGCCGTTCTCGACGGCCACAGTCGAGTCCACCACCCGGGCCGGGTACTTCCCCCGGGACGAAGCCGATGACGATCAAGCTGCTCACGGAGGTGCCGTCCGCCCGGCTGCTCGGCGCCCAGATCGTCAGCCGGGCCGGATCGGCCAAGCGGATCGACGCCTTGGCGGTCGCGCTCTGGAACGAGATGACGGTGGCCGACCTGGCCATGGTCGACCTCTCGTACGCGCGGCCGTTCGCGCCCGTGTGGGACCCGGTGCTCATCGCCGCGCGCCGAGCCGCCGAGACCCTGCCCTCGTGATCATGTCGACTACGTCCCGCATAGGGTGGTCGAAGTCGACATGATCATGGGGGGTTACCCGGACGGTTCCGATCGGGGTCGTCGTGCGGGGGCAGGACTGCGCAGTCCATCCGTCCGGCCGACGCGGCGGTGTGCGGCGTCCCGGTAGCTTCTGCCACGTGGCCGTCATCGCGACCGAAGAACTCACCAAGCGGTTCCCCAGGGTCACCGCGCTCGACCGGCTCACGCTGGAGATCGAACCGGGTGTCGTCGGGCTGGTCGGCGCCAACGGCGCGGGCAAGTCGACACTGATCAGGATCCTGCTCGGACTCGCGCCGGCCACGTCCGGCCGGGCGGCCGTGCTGGGTCGCGATGTCGTCGAGGACGGCTTGCGGGTGCGTGAGCGGGTCGGCTACATGCCCGAGCACGACTGCATGCCCGGCGACGTGTCCGCCACCGAGTTCGTCGTCCACATGGCCCAGATGTCGGGGCTGCCGCCGAACGCGGCCCGCGAGCGCACCGCCGACACGCTCCGCCACGTCGGCCTCTACGAGGAGCGCTATCGGCCCATTGGCGGCTACTCCACCGAATGAAGCAACGGGTCAAGCTGGCCCAGGCGCTCGTCCACGACCCGGAACTCGTGCTGCTCGACGAGCCGACCAACGGCTTGGACCCCGTCGGCCGCGACGAGATGCTGGCTCTGATCAGGCGCATCCACACCGACTTCGGCATCTCGGTGCTCGTCACGTCTCACCTGCTCGGCGAGCTGGAGCGGATCGCCGACCATGTGGTGATCATCGATGCCGGCCGGCTGCTGCGGTCGTCGTCGACCCGTGAGTTCACCAGAGCGAGCCAGGTGCTCGCCGTCGAGGTGACCGATGACGGCGACGCGCTCGCTGCTGCGCTCGCCGGGGCGGGTCTGCTGGTGCGGGCGGACGGTCACGTCCTGCTCGTCGAGCTCGCAGACGATGCCACCTACGACGCCATCCGGGACGCGGTGTCACGTCTCGGGTTGGGTCTGGTCCGCCTGGAGCAGCGCCGGCACCACATCGCGGAGGTCTTCCGGGAGGAGCACGCCGATGCCGGCGCACACTGAGCCTGTGCCCACCGGTGTCATCCACGACATCGGGTACAGGGGCTACGCCGGCGAGCGGTTGGGCCGCGGATACGTCGCCCGGTCGCTGTTCCTGCACAGCATGCGCGGCGCGTACGGTCTCGGCCGATCGGCGAGGTCCAAGGTTCTGCCGATGTTGCTGTTCGGTGTCATGTGCGTGCCGGCGCTGGTGCTGGCGATCATCTCGGTCGTCCAGGCGGGGCTGAGCGAGCCGCTCCTGCCGTACACGCGGTACGCAGTCGTGCTCCAAGCGGCGCTCACGATCTTCCTCGCGGCACAGGCCCCGCAGAGCGTGTCGCGGGACCTGCGGTTCAAGACGGTCCCCTTGTACTTCTCGCGGCCGCTGGAGCGGGTCGACTACGTGGCGGCCAAGTGCGCCGCGCTCACGGCGGCACTGTTCGTCCTCCTCGCCGTGTCGCTGCTGATCATGTACGCGGGCGCGCTCCTGGGCGGCTTCTCGTTCGCAACGCAGATTGCTGATCTGGCGAAGGGCCTGGCAGGCGCCGCGCTGTTCTCCGTCGTGCTGGCCGGGATCGGGCTGGTGATCGCCTCTCTTACCGGGCGCCGCGGCTTCGGCGTCGCAGGGATCATCACGGTGCTGGCGCTGAGCTACGCGGTCGTCAGCTCGGTCCAGGGTGCGCTGGCCTTCAGCGGGCCGGACGGCGGCGCGGTGAACTCGGCTGATACCGCCGCCTGGGTGGGCTTGTTCTCGCCGATCACGCTGGTCGACGGTGTCCAGGTCTGGGCGCTGGGTGCAGAGACGTCGTCCGTCGTCGGGCCCCCCGACGGCCTCGGCGGGGCGGTCTTCCTGCTCGTCATCCTTGCTCTGGCCGGGGCGTGCTTCGGCTTGTTGATGCTCCGCTACCGGAAGGTGCCGGCCTCGTGACCACGCTCACCGTTGACCGGGTCTCGCGATGGTTCGGCAACGTCGTTGCGGTCAACGACGTGACGATGCCGGTAGGCCCTGGCATCACGGGTCTGCTGGGCCCCAACGGCGCCGGCAAGTCGACCCTGATCAACATGCTCGGCGGCTTCCTGGCGCCGTCGACCGGGGACGTCACACTCGACGGCGCGACCGTGTGGCGCAACCCTGAGGTCTACCGCACGATCGGGCTGGTCCCCGAGCGGGAGGCCGCATACGATTTCCTCACCGGCTGGCAGTTCGTGCTGGCAAATGCCGAGTTGCACGGCCTACCCGACCCTGGGGCTGCAGCTCGACGCGCGTTGGCGACCGTCGAGATGGAGGACGCCCAGGAGCGCCGCATCGGCGAGTACTCGAAGGGTATGAAGCAGCGGGCAAAGATGGCGTCCGCACTGGTGCACGACCCGAGCGTCCTGCTCCTGGACGAGCCGTTCAACGGAATGGACCCACGCCAGCGCTTGCACCTGATGGACCTGCTCCGGCAGATGGCCGCCGAGGGGCGGACGGTGCTGTTCAGCTCGCACATCCTCGAAGAGGTGGAGCAACTCGCCCACCAGATCGAGGTGATGGTCGCCGGCCGCCACGCCGCGTCCGGGGACTACCGCCAGATCCGCCGCCTGATGACCGACCGCCCGCATCGCTACGTGGTCCGCTCCAGTGACGGCCGGGCGCTGGCTGCGGCACTCATCGCGGACACGTCCACGGCCGCGGTCGAGCTCGATGCCGTCGGCGGCGTGCTGCGGGTCCAGGCCGTCGAGTTCCTCCGCTTCACGTCGCTGTTGCCGCGCGTCGCCCGCGATGCGGGAATCAGCCTCTACGAGGTGTCGCCCACGGACGAGTCCCTGGAGAGCGTCTTCTCCTATCTGGTCACGTCGTGAGGAAGGGGTCCGCGTGTTGAACCGGACGGTGGCGCGGCTGACCGCGCGAGGGCTGCTCGGCGGGCGCCGCATGCTGCTGCTCCTGGCGCTCTCGCTGCTCCTGCCGGCGCTCGCGACGATGTTGCGGCTGGCCCTCGGCGTCGACCACGAGGTCACGGCCAGCCTGCTCGGCGTCGTCGCATTGGGCACGATGGTTCCGTTGCTGTGCCTGATCGTCGGGACCGGAGCCATCGGGCCGGAGATCGACGACGGCTCGGTCGTCTACCTGCTGTCCAAACCGGTACCGCGCGCGGAGATCGTGCGGAGCAAGCTGGTCGTCGCGGTGGTCTGCGCGGTCGCGTTCGGTGCCGTGCCGACCCTGGTGGCCGGGCTGATCATGTCGGAGACCGGGTCGGGGATCGCCGTCGCGTTCGGAGTGGCCGCGCTGGTCGCGAGTACGGCCTACTGCGCCATCTTCATGCTGCTTGCGGTCGTGTCCAGGCACGCCGTGGTGATCGGACTCGTCTACGCCCTGCTCTGGGAGAGCCTCGTCGGCAGCTTCGTCCCGGGTGCCCGCGCGCTGAGCGTCCAGCAGTGGGCGCTCACCGTCGCCGAGACGATCGCCGACGACGGCGTCATCATCGCGGACGTCGCACTGCCGACGGCGGTCGTCCTGCTGGCGGTGGTCAGCGCTGCGGCGACCTGGTACGCCGGCCAGCGCCTGCGTGTCCTCGCCCTGACCGGCGAGGCCTGAGACCGGCCACGACGTCGTTACGAGATGGCTCGCCGCGTGCGGCTGCTCCCGCCCTAGCGCAGGTCCTCGAGCGATCCGACGACGCGGTGGGCGCCCGCGCTGCGCAGGAGGCCGGCCTCGGTGGTCGTCGTCACTGCCACGATCCGCCCGATCCCTGCTGCGGTTGCCGCTGTCACGCCCGCGACGGAGTCCTCGATGGCCACGGCCCTGGCGGGAGTGACATGCAGCGCACGGCAGGCGGCGACGAAAGGCGCCGGGTGAGGCTTGCCGTGATCCACGTCCTCCCAGGTGACCAGCGCGTCGAAGCAGTCGCGCACGCCCAGCAGCTCCTCGACGGCGTACTCGGCCCACGCCCGGGTCGCGGACGTCACCAGTGCCAGCGGGATCTTGCGGGCATGCAGGCCCTGAATCAGCTCGGTCGCGTCCGGTGCGGGCTCGGGAACGACGTCGGAGCGGGCCAGGTGGCCCAGCACCTCGGCGACCAGTGCGTCCGGATCCTCGTCCGCCCACGGGCCGGGCATCGTCGCGAACACGTCCGAGCCACGTCGGCCGACGAAGTGGGCGTACGTCCCCACGTCGATCGCCCAACCGCGGGCGGCGAAGAACGACTCGTAGGCGGCCCGGTGCACCGGCTCGCTGTCGAGCAGCGTTCCGTCGAGGTCGAGCAGAACCGCCCCTGATCGGCCTAGCGCGCCCACGCGAACAGCGGCTCTCCGGCCGTCAGCCGGCCTTCGTCCCGGACGTCGGACAGCGCCTCGGCCGCCGCGTCGAGCGCCACGACCGGGCAGATGGCCGACCTGCCGCCCGCCTCGACCGCGGCCGGATCCCACGCGACGACGTCGGCCCCCGCGTCGACCTCGGCGCCCTCGGCTGCGAGCAGCTCGAACCCCTCGCCCGCGAGCTGGACGGTGTCGATACCCAGGTGGACCAGCACGCCCGCGCCCTCGGGCGTCTGCACGACGTACGCGTGCGGATGCAGCTTGACGATCTTCCCGGCCACCGGGGACACCGCGATCACCCGGCCGTCCCGGTCCGGGTCGATGGCGACGCCTGGGCCCACCAGCGCCGCGGAGAAGACCGGGTCCGGCACGTCGGCAAGTGGAAGCGCGCGCCCACCGACCGGGGCGAGCACGGTCAGCTCGGTCACATCAGGTCTTCGATGTCGGAGGCGATCGTGTCGGCCTCCGGGCCGACGACGACCTGGACCGCGCTGCCGGATCGGATCACGCCGTGGGCGCCCGCGGCCTTCAGGCCCGGCTCGTCCACCAGGCTCGGGTCCTCGACCTCGGCACGCAGGCGGGTGATGCACGGCTCGATCTCGATGATGTTGTCGGCCCCGCCGAGGGCGGCGAGGATCTGCTCGGCGTTGCTCATGCGCTTCCTCCGGTGGGGTCGGTCTGGGTGACCTTGGACAGTCCGCGGGGGGCGTCCGGGTCGAGACCGAGCTTACGGGCCAGCGCTTCGACCATCAGCTGTGCTGGGACGACGAGTGCCAGCGGAGCCACCAGCTCCGGCAGGTCCGGACCCGCAACCGGCACGTCGCAGGCGGCCGCGAAGCCCGCGTCGCCGCCGATGCCGACGGTCGCGGCGGCACCTCGGTTGCGCAGGTCCGCGGCCAGCTCGGTCATGCCGTCGACCATCGGGCCGTCCTGGGCGGACACCAGCACTGCCACGTGGTCGGCGTCGACGACCGCGATCGGACCGTGGCGCAGGTCGGCGTACGACAGGCCGCGCACGGGTCGTAGGCAGGTCTCCTCGATCTTCAGCGCGGTCTCGAGGGCCGTCCCGAAAACGATGCCGCGACCGCTGACCAGCGTCTCGACGCTGGCGGCCACCCGCTCGGCGGCTTCGTCCACGCCCTGTCGCGCCGCGATCAGACGCTCGACCTCGGCCGGGACGCGGTCCAGGTCGGCGTCGAGCGCAGTGGGGTCCGACGACAGGGCACCGGCCAGGACCGCCATGGCGGCGAGCTGGACCGTGTACGACTTCGTCGCCGGCACGGCCATCTCCGGGCCGGCCTGCGTGACCAGCGCGACGTCGGCGTCGGCAGCAAGCGCGCTGCCGGCGCCGTTGGTCACCGCGATCGTGCGGGCGCCGCACTCGCGCGCCCACGCCTGGGTCTCGACGATCTCCTGTGTCTCCCCGGACTGGGAGACGGAGACCACCACGGCGTCAGAGAGGTCGAGCCGCGCGCTGTAGTGGGTTGCGACGCTGGGCGCGGCCAGCCCGGCCGGGTGGCCGGCGTGCACCTCCAGCAGGTAGCGGCCGTAGATCGCGGCGTTGTCCGACGACCCGCGGGCGACGAAGAGCATCGCGCGGCGACCCCGCGTGAGCGCGGCCAGCTCACCGCGCAGGGGGCGGAGGGCGTCGAGCGTGCGGGCGAGGGCCGCCGGCTGCTCGGCCACCTCGCGGGCCATCGTCGTCTCGCTCACGCGCGGACCGTACCAGCCACCAGCCTCGTCCCCGTGATCATGTCGACTACACACAGCAAAGGGTGTGTGT
>JBOGDS010000089.1:0-12791 GCA_050743075.1 Jiangellaceae bacterium
CGTCTCCACGGCGCCTTCGCTGCGCCGGCCCTCGGTCCTGAGACCGCCGGCTTGGAGTGCGTTCGCCGTCGGGTGATCGTCTCAAGCGGTCCACGAACCCACTGCCTCGCTCTCGCGACACCGGAGCTGTAGTCTGCATAGTTGCGCAGGTGAACAGATGATCTGAGGGAGACGATGAAGCTGCCCGACGGTCGGGATCGCCGCACGGCCCAGCCCGCTGCCGACCGGGCAGAGTTCTCCTTGGCCGGCGGGGGCGGCGATGTCGACCGGGCTTCGATCATCCGTTGGGCGGATCGGTTCGGTCTGCTCGCCGACCCCAATCGGCTTGCCCTGCTGGTCACCATCCATGCCACGCCCGGCGCGTGCGTGTCCGACCTGGCCCGGGCGGTGGGGATGAGCGACACCTCGGTGTCCCAGGCGCTGCGGTTGCTGCGAACCCAGGGGTGGATCACCAAGCAGCGCTCGGGTCGGCTGGCGCTGTACTCCCTGGACGACGAGACGGTTCACGCGTTGCTTCACATGCTCGGTGCGCCACACCTGACGCCGGCCGGTCGACGGTGAACCGCGAGGCGACCCCGGCCGCGGGTCTGACGCCGGAGACCGGCACCCGGTACGCGCGAGCCTTCGACCGTCGGCTGTTGCGGATGGCCCGCGCCGAGCGCCGGGCACTCGGCGGCGCGGTCGCACTCGGGTTGGTGATCGCGGCGACCCGTGTCGGCCAGGGCGTGGCGTTGGCACTCGGCCTGGGCGAGGTGTTCCAAGGGGGACGGTGGGGCGACACGGTGCCCTGGCTGGGCATGGCCATAGCTCTCGTGCTGGTCCGGGCCGCGGCCATGGCCTTACAAGGCGCCGCGATGGCCGGTGCGTCGGTGCGTATCACCACCCACCTTCGGCTCCGGCTCGTCTCGGCCATCCTCCAGCTGGGGCCGGGCTGGGGGGCACGCGAGCGGTCCGGAGAACTCGGAGCGGTCCTGGTCGACGGGGTGGAGCGGCTGGACACCTACTTCCGGCTGTTCCTGGCCAAGGTGATCGTGGCGGCGATCACGGCGGCTGCCGTCGTGGCCACGGTGATCGCAATCGACCCGGTCACCGGCTCGGTCGTTGCCTTCCTCGCGATGGCCGTGGTCCTCCTCCCATCGGCTGAGTACCGGGCCCTCGGCGCGCGGATGCGCTTCTGGTCGGACAACTACCGCCCGCTCACGGCGGAGTTCGTGGACAACCTGCAGGGCATGACCACCTTGAGGACCTTCGGCGTCGCCGCGCGCCGTGGCGAGGAGCTGGCCAAGCGATCGGCTGGTGTGCGCGACGCAGCCATCCGGTTGATCTCGGCCTCGGGTGTATATTCGGGAGCGATGGCCTTCGCCGCGGGTGCCGGGGTCGCGGCGGGCCTCTCGATCGGGGCGCTCCGGCTCGCGGACGGGCAGCGTGCAGCAGCTGCTGCTGATCCTGCTGCTCGCGGGCGAGTGCTTCCTGCCCGCGCGCGAGATCCACGACGCGATGCATTCCGCCGTGTGGGGGATGTCGAAGGTGGAGCGGGCGTTCGCCATCCTGCAGGCCACCCCGTCGCGTTCGCAGACGCGGCCAGCCGGTGCGCCACCTGAGGTGACCCGGGCACCGACGGTGCGGTTCGAGGACGTGACGTTCGGGTACCGGCAGACCGGTCCACCAGCGCTCGACAGCGTGAACTTCTCGGTCGACGCCGGCGAGACTCTCGCGATCGTCGGTGCGTCTGGGGCGGGTAAGACGACCATCGCCTCGCTGTTGCTGCGCTTTCTTCGACCCGCAGCAGGGTCACATCCGGGTCGACGGGACTGACATCGGCACCGTCGATCCCGACGACCTGCGGCGGAGCGTGGCCCTCGTACCGCAGGACACGTTCCTGTTCCACGCCACGATCCGGGACAACCTGTTGTTGGCTGATCCGTCTGCCGACGCCGAGAAGCTGTCGTGGGCAGCCCGGGCCGCCGGAGCCGCAACGTTCATCGACAAGCTTCCGGACGGCTACGACACCGTCGTGGGAGAACGAGGGCTTCGCCTGTCCGGCGGAGAACGCCAACGCATCGCGATCGCGCGGGCGCTGCTCAAAGACGCGCCGATCCTCATCCTCGACGAGGCGACGTCCAATGTCGACATCGCTGCCGAGGCGGAGATCCAGGCGTCCCTGGAGGGTCTGCGCCGCGGTCGCACGACGCTGATCATCGCGCACCGGCTCTCGACCGTCCGGGGCGCCGACCGGATCGTGGTCCTGGAGCGGGGCCGCATTGTCGAACAGGGCACACATGGACAACTGGTCGACCGGGACGGTCGCTACGCAGAGCTCGTCGCTGCGCAGCGGCCCGTGTGAGCGAGGTCACGGTGTCCGCGCGATCCGGTCGCCGATTCGGTGCGGTGGGCCTCGTCATCGCCAGCCTGCGGCCGGTCGCCGCATTGCTGCGCCCTTACCGCCGGTGGTTGATCGCCGCCCTGCTGGTCCACGTCGCGATCTACGTCGCCACCATCGCAGCGGCCGTGGCGGGCGCCACGATGGTCGGACGTGCCATCACCGGAGCACCGCCCGGCGAACTGCTGCCGCTGGTGTGGGTGATCGTCGGCCTGGTCGCGCCCCTCGGGGTTCTCGGATGGCTGGACATGGTCGTCACCCACGTCATGGCCTTCCGGATGCTGCACGATCTTCGCCTCGTGCTCTACGGCCGGTTCCGAGACCTCGCTCCAGCGAACCTCCTGCAGCGCCGTTCCGGGGACGTCGCCCGGGCTTCCGTCGCCGATGTCGAGCTGCTGGAGCTCTTCGCATCCCACATGGCGCCACCGATGGTCGCCGCCCTCACGGTTCCTGCGATCGCGCTGGCGGCCCTGTGGACGATCCACCCTGCCCTGGCGCTGCTCGTCCTGCCCTTCGCCGTGGCTGTGGCGTCGGTACCGTCATGGCTGCTGGAGAGGGCACGCCAGCAGGGGGAGGCGCTGCGTGCTGAGCTGGGAGACCTGGGCGCGAACGTCGTCGACGCCGTCCAGGGAACCCGCGAGGTCCTCGCCGCCGGTGCGCAGAACGTCGTTCTCGACGGGATCCGCCGCCAGCATCAGAAGATCCTCCGGGCGAGTGTCGCGCACGGGCGCCGCTCCGGCATCGAACAAGCCGCCACCGACGCGCTGGTCGCGTTCGCCGTTGTCGCCACCTTTGCCGCTGCGGCCGCTCTGGCACTGCAAGGATCCATCGGGCGAGCGGAATTTCCGGCCGCCATCGTCCTCACTGGGGGGCATTCGCGCCACTGATCTCTGTATCGGCAGCGTTTCGCGAGGTTGGTCAGGTCGCAGCCGCGGCCGACCGTATCCAGGCGCTGCTGCAGGCAACGCCGACGGTGGTCGACGTGGCCGCCGCACCGCTGGCATCGCCCGTGGTTCCCGAGATCGCGTTCGACCAGGTCCGCTTCGCCTACCGCCACGACCTGCCCACCGTCGTGGACGACCTCTCGTTCGACATCGGCGCTGGGGAGACCGTCGCGCTGGTCGGATCCTCCGGCGCCGGCAAGTCCACCTGCGTCAACCTGCTCCTGCGGCTCTGGGACGTCCAGGCCGGGTCCGTGACGGTCGGCGGGCATGACGTGCGTGACGTCCCCCAGGACGACCTGCGCGCCCAGATGGCGGTCGTCCCGCAGGACGTCTACCTGTTCCACATGACCGTCCGGGAGAACGTCCGCCTCGCCCGACCGGAAGCCACCGATCTCGACATCGCGCACGCCGCGGAACTGGCCCAAGCATCCGAGTTCATCCACGCCCTCCCCGACGGTTGGGACACGGTGATCGGAGAGCGGGGGGCAAGCCTGTCCGGAGGGCAGCGCCAACGTCTCGCCATCGCTCGTGCGCTCCTGCGCCGGGCGCCAATCCTGGTGATGGACGAAGCGGTCAGCAACCTCGACGCCGAGTCCGAACGAGCCTGCATGCCGCGCTCCAGACGATCTCATCCGCCACCACCATCCTGCTGATAGCCCACCGACCCTCCACGATCCGCCTGGCCGGGCGGATCGTGGTCCTCGAGCGGGGACGCGTGGCCGAGATCGGCACCTACCCGGACCTCACGGCGAGAGGCGGTGCGCTCACCCGCTTGCTCGCGGAGTCTTCCTAGCGCGTCGGTCTCGTCGTTCCCGGCAACCCACCGCCCGACGGAGCTCAGGGGATGAGCACCGCCTCGATGCGTTGAACGTAGGCCGCACCACGTGCCGAGATCTCGTAGACATTGCGTTTGGCACCCGTCCTGTGTCCCGGGCGTTCGTGCACGGAGACCAGTCCGATCGTGCTGAGCCGCCGCAACGTCCGGTAGAGACCGCGCTCGGCCAGCTCCCAGCCCGTGCGTTGGGCGAAGGCGTCTGCGATCTCGGACGTGTCGACCGGCCCGTCGGAGGCGATGTAGCGCAGCAGCACCAGCGTGGTCGAGCTCTTCTTGTAGACCTCGACCCAGGTGCGCACGAGCTCGTCGAGCAGCTCTTCCTCCTCGCTCTCAGGCATGGAGGTCCTCGAACCCCCGCGCGCTGATGCTGGCCGTCAGGTGGACCAGGAGCCCTAGGCCCCAGAAGACCAGCATGCCGAACAGGACACCGAACCACTGGTCGTCGATCGGGAAGTCCGCATCCCCCCGGATGGCCGGGTTGTTGGTCACGATCAGCACCGCCGCGTGCAGGTGGAAGCCGAGGTTGACGGTGATGAACCCGCACAGATGCGTGACGAGGCGACCGAACCGGATGTGCGTGAGCGGCGTCCTGCGGGTCACGTGGAAGTACGCGTAGACGAGGGCGACGACACCGGTCAGCAGGTACGCGACGAGACCGATGCCGTTGCCGGCAAGGACGATCGCCACCTGGAGGACCACATTCAGCACGACCATCGCCGCGAGGTACGGCTGCAGCACCTGCCGGGAGTTCAGCTCGAGCTCTGTCATGATCGGTCTCCTCATCCCTTGGTAGTGTACTAGAGGTACAGTACCAAAGGAACGACACCTATGGCTCTTTGGGCGCCGTCAACGTGCGCACGGACGCGCGGAGTGACTGCTCGGCGTCGACACCCGCCGCAGCCAGCTCCTGGACCAGGGGCAGCAGCCGCTGCCCGGGCGCGTCGCCCTCGATGTCCTGGCCGCCGAGCCGGTCGAGCACCTTCTGCGCCTGGGCAAGTGCCGGAAGACTGGCCCGGGATGCCCGCCAGCACCGTGGTGCGCTGCTTCTCGACCGCCCTGAGGCGCTGCCAGGCAGCGTCGACCTCCTGGGGCGTGCTCGCGCCGCCGTCGGCGAAGACGTGCGGGTTCCGGCGGACCAGCTTCGCGGTGATGCCGGCCGCGACGTCGTGGATGTCCCTACCACCATCGGCCCCTCGTCCCGGCTGTCGGCGGCGACTGCAGCATGGAACACGACCCGCATCAAGAGGTCGCCGAGCTCCCCTCGGAGCAGGTTGGTTCGCCGGCCTCGAGCGCCCCGAGCAGCACCGGACATCGTACGGTCTACGTCGCCGGTCAGGTCACGTAGGACGCCGACGGCAATCTCGTCGATCCCGGCGACCTCACGGCGCAGACCGAGCAGGCGCTCGTCAACGTCTCGATCGCGCTGGAGGCGGCGGGCGCGGCTTCGCTGCCGTCGCCACGACCACGATCGACGTCACGCGGGAGGTCACCGGATACGCGCTAGTCGATCCCGAGGTCGCGGCGCAGCTTGGCCACGTGGCCGGTCGCCTTGACGTTGTACATCGCCTGCTCGAGCGTCCCGTCGGGCGCGACGACGAACGTCGAGCGGATCACGCCGGTGACGGTCTTGCCGTACAGCTTCTTCTCGCCGTAGGCGCCGTAGGCGTTCATGACCTCGCGGTCCTCGTCGGCGAGCAGCGGGAAGTTCAGGCCGTCCCTGTCCCGGAACTCCCGCAGCTTGGCCGGCGGGTCGGGCGAGATGCCGAGCACCGTCAGGCCGGCGGCCTGCAGGGAGGACAGGCTGTCGCGGAAGTCGCAAGCCTCGGTCGTGCAGCCGGACGTCATGGCCGCCGGGTAGAAGTACACGATCGTGCGCGCGCCGCGGAAGCTGGACAGGGTGACCGGCGTGCCGTCCGCATCAGGGAGGGTGAAATCCGGCGCCATGTCGCCCGGCGCACGTCGGGTGTCCGTCACACGCCACACCGTATCGGCAAGCCATCAACCTGGTTGTTGCGAACTACTTGCAATTAGGATGGCGCTGCGGCCGCTTGCAGTGGACGGGCCGGCCCGAGCGTCGACGTGACCGAGGAGACTGCCATGCACGTTCCCGACGGGTTCCTGAACGCGCCGACCTCGGTCGCGACGGGTGCACTTGCGGCTACCGCCGTGGGCATCTCCCTGCGGAAGGCCCGCGACGAGCTCGACGAGCGCACGGCGCCGCTGGCAGGGCTGACCGCGGCCTTCGTCTTCGCGGTGCAGATGCTGAACTTCCCGGTCGGCGTGGGCACCAGCGGCCACCTGATGGGCGGAGCGCTGGCTGCCGTGCTCGTCGGGCCGTGGACCGGCGTCCTGTGCCTGACGGTGGTGCTCATCGTGCAAGCACTGCTGTTCGCCGACGGTGGGCTGACCGCCCTCGGCACGAACATCACGCTGATGGGCGTCGTGACGGTAGCGGTCGGCTGGGGGGTGACACGGGTCCTGCTCGCCGTCATGCCGCGCCGTTCGGCGTCGGTCCCTCCGGCTGCGGCGATCGGGGCGCTGATCTCGGTTCCGGCGGCGGCGCTGGTCTTCGTCGTTCTGTTCGCGATCGGTGGCGAAGCGAACCTGCCGTTTGGCGGGCTGGTCGCAAGCATGCTGGGCTGGCACACGCTGATCGGCATCGGTGAGGCCGTCATCACCGGCCTGACGGTCAGCGCCGTCGTCGCCGTCCGCCCGGACCTGGTGTACGCGGCGCGTGGGCTGCAGCCGACGCTTCAGATCAAGCAGGCGGACGGCGAAGCGGTCCCCGTTCCGGCTGCAGCCGAGTCCCGTCCCGCCGTCGGCCGGATCCTGCTGGGTGGCGGCCTGGTTGCGCTCGTGCTGGCCGGCGTCGTCAGCTTCTTCGCCAGCGGCAACCCCGACGGCCTGGAGTACGTGGCCGGCGAGAAGGGCTTCCTGGAGACGGCCCGCGACCACCTGTTCGGTGACTTCGCCTTCGCCGACTACGGCGAGGTCGGCGGCATCCCGGTCGGCGTCGCCGGTGTCCTGGGTGTGGTCGTGACGGTGGCAGCCGGCGTCCTGATCTTCCGGGCGGTGAGCCGGCGATCTCGTGACGTGGAGACCTCGCGCCGGTAGCGATGGCGAGCGGACACGCCCACCTGCTCTACCGGCACGGCGACTCGCTCGTCCACCGGCTGCCAGCGCACGTCAAGTTGGTGTCGCTGGTCGCGTTCGTCCTGATCGTGGTGGCGACTCCGCGCGAGCGGGTCTGGGCGTTCGCCGGATATGTGCTCGTCCTCGCGGGCGTCGCGGCCGCTGCTCGGCTGCCCGGGCTCTTCGTGCTGCGCCGGATGGTGGTCGAGGTGCCGTTCGTCGTGTTCGCGTTGCTCATGCCGGTGGTGTCCCGCGGCGACCGGGTCGACGTGTTCGGCCTGGCGCTCTCCGAGGACGGCCTCTGGTCGGGCTGGAACCTGCTGGCCAAGGGCACGCTGGGCGTCGTGGCGTCGATCATCCTCGCGGCCACGACAGATGCGCGCGCGCTGCTGCTGGGGCTGCAACGGCTGCGGCTGCCGGCCCGGTTGGTCGAGATCGCCGCGTTCATGGTCCGCTACGTCGACGTCGTCGCGGCCGAGATGCAGCGGATGCGGGTGGCGCGCGAGTCCCGGGCCTTCGAAGCGCGGCATCTGGGTCATGCGCGGGTGCTCGCCCAGGGTGCCGGTGCCCTGTTCGTGCGAACGTACGAGCGCGGCGAGCGGGTTCATCTGGCGATGCTCTCCCGTGGCTACGCTGGATCGATGCCGCTGCTCGACGTGCGACCCGTCGACCTGCGGACCTGGGCGACGGGCGCAGCGCTGCCAATCGCGGCGCTGACCGTGGCGGTGGCGGGCTGGGTATGGTTGTGACGCCGTCGCTTCAGGTGCGCGGGCTGGCGTTCGCCTACCCCGACGGCCATCAGGCGCTGTACGGCGTCGACCTGCTCGTCGAGCGCGGGGAGCGGGTGGCGCTGCTCGGACCCAACGGCGCCGGCAAGACGACCCTGGTGCTGCATCTCAACGGCATCCTGTCCGGCGGCGTCGGCTCCGTGCAGATCGGCGGTCTGCATGTGCGTCCCGGTGATCGCGACCTGCTGCGCGAGATCAGGCGACGCGTCGGCATCGTCTTCCAGGATCCCGACGACCAACTGTTCATGCCGACGGTGCGCGACGACGTCGCGTTCGGGCCGGCCAACCTCGGGCTGCGCGGGGCCGAGCTCGACGCTCGGGTGACGGCCGCACTCCGGGCGGTCGGGATGAGCGACGTCGCAGACCGACCGCCGCACCACCTGTCGTTCGGCCAGCGTCGCCGGGTCGCGGTGGCGACGGTGCTGGCCATGGAGCCGGAGGTCCTCGTCCTCGACGAACCGACGAGCAACCTCGACCCGGCGAGCCGGCGCGAGCTCGCCGACGTGCTGGCCGGCCTGGACGTGACGCTCCTCGTCGTGACGCACGACCTGCCCTACGCGCTGGAACTGTGCGAGCGCTCGGTCGTCCTCTCAGGTGGCACCGTCGTGGCCGACGGACTTACCGGCGACGTGCTCGGGGACACGGCGTTGTTGCGCGAACACCGACTCGAACTGCCATACGGCTTCGATCCAAGCTCGGTAGCGGGGCGCCGCGCTGGGTACGGTGGTCCCCGACCCACCACCCCGACGGCCGGACGGTGACCGTGAGTTCGCCCGACCCCGTACTGCCTGCGTCGCGGCAACCCATGCCCGCCGTCGAGGAGCCGGCGCGGGCGCGCGCGCGGAAGCCTGCCGAGATCGAGCAGGAGCTGCAGGAGACGACGGACCGGCTCGCGGCCAGAGTCGACGAGTTGGTCGACCGGGTGCACCCCCGCCAGGTGGCCCGTCGTAGCGTGGCTTCGGTCCGGGAGAAGCTCACCACGCCGCAGGGCAACCCACGTCCCGAGGTCGTCGGCGCCGCGATCGGCGCGCTGATCGGGCTGGCCGTGCTGGTCTGGCGGGCGCGGCGACACCGCTGACTCGGGCACGCCGTACTCTCGTCGGCGTGAGCCCGCGCACCCATGACAAGCTGCCCATCCGGATGTTGCACGACCGGGTGCTGGTCTCCCTGGACGGCGAGCCCGGCGAGCGCCGCTCGTCGGCCGGCATCGTCATCCCGGCGACGGCGGCCGTCGGCCGGCGGCTGTCCTGGGCCCGGGTCGTCGCCGTGGGCTCGAACGTGCAGTCGGTCGAGAACGGTGACCGGGTGCTGTTCGACGCGTCGGACCGCGCCGAGATCGAGGTGCGGGGCGACGACTACATCCTGCTCCGCGAGCGCGACCTGCACGCCGTCGCGTCCGAGCGGCTGGAGGCCGACGGCCAGACCGGCCTGTACCTGTAAGGCCTGGGCCGTGGCAGACCAGCCAGGCGAGCCGTCTCGCTCTCAGCGGGCCGAAGAGGCGCTCGAGTCCCTCGCCGCGATGTCCAAGCAGGGCGTGCGCGAGCGGCTGCGCCGGCTGCGGCACACGGCCCTGCCGATCGTGCAGTGTGCCGTCGGCGCGGCGCTCGCCTGGTGGGTGGCGAGTGGTCCGTTGGTCGGGCACGAGCAGCCGTTCTTCGCGCCGATCGCTGCGCTCATCTCGCTCGGCGTCGGCCTGGGCCAGCGCCTCCCGCGGGTCCTCGAACTGGTGGCGGGCGTTGCGGTCGGCGTGCTGGTCGGCGATCTGCTGGTCGCCTGGATCGGCACCGGGATCCTGCAGATCGCGCTGGTCGTGGCGCTCGCGATGGTCGCCGCGGTGGTCCTCGGCGGCGGCGCCGTCATCGTCACGCAAGCCGCGGGCTCGGCGGTCCTAGTGGCGACGCTCACGGCTCCGACCGGCGGCCTCAACCTGGACCGGTTCGTCGACACGCTGGTGGGCGGTGTCGTCGGACTGGTGGTCAGCGCTTTGTTGCTCCCGGTGAACCCGATAGCCGCGGTCCGGCGGGAGCTCGACCCGCTGCTCGGCACGCTCGCCGAGCTGATCGAGCACTCGGCGGACGCGCTGGCCGACCGCGACCGGGCAGGAGCGGCACTGGTCCTGGGCCGAGCTCGGGAGACGCAGGCATCGGTCGACTCCATGCAGGAAGCGCTCGAAGGCTCGTCCGAGGTGGCGCTGATCGCGCCGGCGAGGTGGCGAAAACGCGGGCACCCCACCGGATACCTCGATGCAGCCGAGCCGGTGGATCACGTTGCCCGCGACCTGCGCGTCATGGCCCGGCACGTGGTCAGCATGCTGCGGCGCCAGGAGCCCGTGCCGGCCGCGTTGCCGCAGTCCCTGCGTGCCCTGGCCGGGGCCGTGCGGCTGCTGCGGACCGAGCTTGCCCACGGTGACGAACCGATGGAGAGCCGGGCGTCGGCCGTGGTCGCGGCGGAGCTGGCCACCGAGGCGCTCGACGAGACGGGCGGCTTCGCCGGCCAGGTCGTCGTCGCCCAGACCCGATCGCTCGCCGTCGACGTGCTGCGTGCCACCGGGCTCGACCGCGAGAAGGCGCTGGGCCTGCTGCCGTCATTGCTGGCGGGCCCGGTGAGCTACGGATGAGCGCTCGTGACCCCGCGGCGGACGCGGGCTTCCGTCCCATGCTGGCAGTGGGCGGGCGCCTCCCACCGGCGGCTGACGACGCCTCGTGGGCCTATGAGCTCAAGTGGGACGGTGTCCGGGTCGTCGCCGATGTTCGGCCGGGCTCGGTGCGGCTGGTGGGGCGCTCCGGTATCGACGTCACGCTCGCCTATCCGGAGCTGTCGAAGCTGACCGACGCGCTGGCAGGGCACGCCGCCCGGCTGGACGGCGAGGTGGCGGTGATCGGTCCGGACGGCCGCTCCGACTTCGGTGCGCTCACACCCCGGATGCATGTCCGCTCGCCCACCAGGGCGCAGGAGCTCGCAGTCCGCGTGCCGGTGACGTATGTCGTCTTCGACGTCCTGTCCATCGACGGCCGCTCGTGCACGTCGCTGCCGTACGTGCAACGACGGGAACTGCTGGAAGGACTTCTCGCCACCGGACCTAACTGGCAGGTCTCTCCGTCGTTCACCGGCGGCGGCACCGACGTGCTCGAGGCGAGCCGCCGGATGGGTGTGGAGGGAATCGTCGCGAAGCGACTCGACTCGCCGTACCGCCTCGGCCAGCGCTCGGCGGAGTGGATCAAGGTCAAGAACCAGCTGACCCAGGAGGCCGTCATCGGTGGCTACACGGTGGGTGAGGGACGTCGAGCGTCGACCTTCGGCTCGCTCCTGCTCGGTGTACAGGGGCCGGCCGGCTTGACCTACGTCGGCAGCGTGGGCACCGGCTTCGACGACGCGATGCTGGAGGATGTCGCCGGTCGACTGCGCGCGCTTCGGCGGGACGACTCGCCGTTCGCCGGTCGCGTTGACCCTCGCCAGATGAGGACGGCCCGGTGGCTACGACCGGAGCTCGTCGGCGAGGTGGCATACGCGCACTGGACCGAGGACGGGCGGATGCGCCACCCGGTGTGGCGCGGGCTGCGACCGGACAAGGTTCCAGCCGAGGTCTCCCGCGAAGGCTGACGCTCAGCCGTCGGGCAGCGCCTGCTCCTCGTCGTGCAGCAGGGCCATCAGGTCGCCGTCGTCGGCGACCCGCTTCACGGTGTCGGTGAAGTCGAAGCGGAGCGGCAGGCGGGTACGGGCCTGGGACCGCGCGGCCTGCTCGACCTCGTCCCAGGTCACCGGCGTCGACACCGTCGGCTGGTCCCGGCCACGAAGCGAGTAGGGCGCCACAGTCGTCTTGGTCGCGTTGTTCTGGCTCCAGTCGAGCAGCACCTTGCCCGGCCGCAGCCGCTTCTCCATGCGCGAGACGATCAGGTCCGGGTGCTCCTTCTCGAGCCGCTCGGCGAGCCGGCGCGCGTAGCCGTGGACGGCCTGGACCTCAGCCGCACCGTCGAGGGCGACGTACATCTGCATGCCCTTGGACCCGCTGGTCTTGGGGTAGGCGAGCAACCCCTCGGCGGCCAGGGCCTCGGCGAGGATCAACGCGACCTGGCAGCACTCGATCACGTTCGCCGGCGCACCAGGGTCGAGGTCGACGACAAGCCGGTCGGGATTCTGCGGCTCGTCGCCGTCGACCCGCCACTGCGGCACGTGCAGCTCCAGGACGGCGAGGTTGGCCAGCCACACCAGGGTGGGCAGGTCGTCGCACACCACATAGGTGACGGTCTCGGTGTTGCGGGTGCTGCCGGGCGACGGCAGCGTCACCGTCCGCACCCAGTCCGGCGTCCCGCGGGGCGCGTTCTTCTCGAAGAAGGTCTGGGCTGCCACGCCGTCCGGCCAGCGCTTGCGGGTGAGCGGTCGGTCCGCGACGTGCGGCAGCAGAACCGGGGCCACGCGGGTGTAGTAGTCGATGACCTCGCCCTTCGTGGTGCCGGTCTCCGGGTAGAGCACCTTGTCCAGGTTGGACAGGCCCAGTCTGCGACCGTCGACCTCGACGCTGACCTTGTTCGCCGCCATGGCGCCAGTCTGCCCGGTCGTGCATGGTTGTGGTCTGGCCCCGTAGGTCCGGGCGTGTAAGCACGGCGCGAGCGGGGCATGAACGAGCCAGGCCTACGCACGGAGAGGGGTGTGTCATGACTGTCAACGACGACGACATGCAGACCAGCGGCGACGACGGCGGCGCCGACACCGGC
>JBOGDS010000090.1:0-12712 GCA_050743075.1 Jiangellaceae bacterium
GCCCATGCCGCGCAGCAGGTGGTTGACCTGCTCGAGCTGCTGGTCACGGCCGGGCAGGCCCTGCTTGACCTGCTCGAACGGTGGCGCCAGCGGCTCGATGACCTCGATGGTGAGGCCGTCCGCGGCCACCCACCGCGCGTACGTGACGGCCGCCTCCGTCTGCGGCGCGTCGCGCAGGACGGCCAGGCCGACGCCGCCCAGCGTGGGTCGGGGCGACGTACCGCGGACGACGGGTGGGGCGCCGGCGAAGGTGACGCGACGGCGACCGCCGCCCGCGCGGGCGTACGTGCTGTAGCCGTAGGCGTAGCCGACGTACGCGAGGTCGTCGGTGCCCGACAATCGCTCGAGCAGCTGCGCGGCTCCGTCGTCGAAGCACTGGTCGGGCACCGCCTTGGCGAGCTCGGTCATGAGCCCGAGGGCTTGGTGCCCGACCTCGGCGCCGACGAGGCCCGGCCCGGCGGCGAAGAGCTCCTCACCGAGCTGGGCGCACAGGGAGGCGAACAGTGCCACGGTGCCGAACACGGAGAGCGGGACGGCGACCCGACCGCTCGTCCGGGCCAGGTCGAGCAGCTCGCCGAACGTCCCGGGCGCCGCGAGCCCGTTCCGCTCCAGCAGGTCGGGTCGGGACGCGGCGGTGAGGGCGGCCGCGTCGACCGGGACGGCGTACGTACGGCCGTCGTGCCGGTAGGCGCCCGACCACCCATCGACACTCCCGAGCGTGAGCCGCTCCAGAACGTCGTGGGGCACCAGGTCGTCGAGCGGAACGATCCATCCCCGCTCCACCGCCTCGCCGATGACGGGGTGGTCGATGCAGACGAGGTCGTACGCACCGACGAGTCCGTCGAGCCCACCGCCGGCGAAGTCGGCGAGCGAGCGAGGCGTCCACTCCAGGCGCACGTCCGGGTGCGCCCGGTGCCACGCGTCGCTCGTCGCCAGGACGGGGTCGCGCCCGCGTGGGTGGTCCCAGGACAGCCCGCGCACGACTTCGGCACCACTCATGCCAGCCGCTCTACGGCCTTCACCAGTCCGCGCAGGTAGCCGATCGTGTACGCGCGGGCGCGGTGTCCGCCCATGGGGTGCGTGTAGGGGGTGCTGGCCGCCGAGACCGCCGTACGCCACTCGTCGTCGCCCTCCATCTGGGGCACGTGACCGGGGATCATGACGCCGTCGAATCCGACCTCGTGGAGGGCGAGGACGATGTCGAGCGCGTCGTTGTCGGCCTCGTCGACGAAGCACTCGTTGAACCGGCCGTGCTCGGGGATGTTGTCCTGGACCGCCTGGAAGTGCACGTAGACGATCTTCCCCCGCGGTCCGAGGTCACGGACGACGTCGGGGATCTTCTCGCCGATCGCGCCCCAGTTGCCCAGGCACAGGCATAGCGCGTTGGCCGGGTTGTCGACGAGCGAGAGGCCGCGCTCGAACGCCGCGCGAGTGGAGAAGAGGGCTGGCACGCCCGCGACCGAGGGCACCGGCGCGTCGTTCGGGTGCAGCGCCAGCCGGACGCCCTCCTCCTCGGCGACGGGAACCACGGCGTTCAGGAAGTAGGTGTACGACGCCCAGAGCTCGTCCTCGGAGAACACCCGGCCGTGCCCGATCGGCGCCCGCGCGAGGTCGGCCGCCACGCTCACCGTGCCGCGGGCACCGCCGCGCAGGGAGTGGCTGGTCGACGTGCGCCAGACACCGTCGACCATCCAGTTGTAGCCGAGGACGCCGATGCCGGCCCGGCTCATGTCGCGGACGAGGCGACGCAGCACATCAACGTGCTCATCCCGCTTCGGCCCGGCGAGGATGATGTCTTGCATGAACGACGCGGGCAGCGTCTCGATGGCGAACAGGCGCAGGCCCTCGCCCTCGAAGGCGCACCGGACCGCCAGCAACGCCTTGTGGTCCAGGCTCGCCACGTCGGCCGGCAGCGTCGGCCCCCACAGGATGCCGTCGTCGAGCCCGAGCTGGCGGGTGAAGCGCAGCCGCTCCGGCGTCGCAGGGTGGAAGGTCGCCAGCGCGCAGCGCATGCCGGTCGCGGTCAACGATCCGTCCTCTCGTACCACCGACGCAGCACGTCGGCCGCCGGCTTGCCGTCGACCGTGAAGCCCGTATCGCCGGCGGGGTCGGTGCGGTACTGGGGGCGGTCCTGCTGCTCCTCCCACTTCCACCAGTACATGCCGCGCCACCACGGCTCGTCCCAGAAGCTGCTGAGGACTGCCTCGGCGTAGCGGGCCTGCTCGTCGCCGTCGTACGCACCCTCCGGCCGGTAGTTGCCCGGGTCGACGGCCGCGCCGGCCAGCGACCGGCAGCCCACCTCGTTGAAAAGGATGGCGAGGTCGTACGTGGTGGCGAGGTCGCGCAGGAGGCTGACCTGGGGCTCGAGCACCGCGCGCATGCCCTCGACGGACTCTCCTGTCCGTCGGCTGCGAGCCGCAGGGTAGTAGAAGGAGAAGCTCAGCAGGTCCAGGTCGCGCAGCCACGCGTGAGTCTCGTTGCGCACCCGCCAGTATTCGTTGACCTGGTAGGTGAGCGGCCCGTCGTACCACTCCCTGACCTGGCGCACGGTCGTGGCCCAGCGCCGCGTCTGCTCGTCCGTGCCCTGCAGCTCGGAGCCGAGGGACAGGAGCTCGCACCCGGAGCGCTGGGCAACCCCCGCGTAGTGGCGCAGGCTCGAGCGCAGGCTGGCGAACCACTGATCCCAGTAGAAGGTCTCGCGATCGGCGATATCCCGGTCGTGCTCGGGGAAGGTGATGCGCGCTCGGTGCGCGCTGTCGTGGCACTCGATCACCGGCTTGAGCAGGACGTGCATGCCCCGGTCGTGGATGTGGTCGATGATCTTCTCGACCTCGTGGTCGGTCGGCGTCAGGTCGAAGTCCTGGTAGAGCCGCGTGCTGGCGAAGGAGTCCTGCATGACCGTGACCATGAGCGCGACCCAGCGCACGCCCATGTCGGGCATGCGGTCGACCTGTCGACGCGCCTCGTCGGAGTCGAAGTAGCCGGGCCGGGCGAGGAAGCCGAAGTTGACCCCGCGGTGCAGGTCGCGCAGCGCCGGGGCGGTCACAGTCGACCCCCCTGCTTGTAGATCTCGACCGGGTCCGCACCTGCCGCAAACCGCGCGCGAACCTCCGTCTCTAGCGTAACGAGCGCCTCGGTCTTCTCCAGCACCTCGATGGTGAGCTCCCGCGGGACGACCACGAGGCCGTCGAGGTCCCCGAACAGGAAGTCACCCGGTGACACCTGGACGACGGCGCTGAGGGTTCCTCGCAGGGTGATGGGGAGCTGCCAGTCGTAGTAGCTCCAGCGCTTGTACGCCTCGACCGGCGACTGGTAGCGGCAGAACACCGGGAAGTCGTTCTCGATGAGGAAGCTGGTGTCCCGGCAGCCGCCGTCGACCACGGCGCCGATGACGCCGACCAATGCACCCACCGTGGCGTTCATCTCGCCGTAGTGGGCTGCCTGCTGGTCGAAGCTGCAGTCGCGGACGTCGATGAGCGGCACGCCGACGGCGCGCATGGCCTCGAACATGTGGATGCGCCTGCTGCGCAGTGCCTCGTCACCGGTCGAGTCGGGGATGCCCTTCATGGTGAAGGCGGGCCCCGCGATGACCATGTCGCTGCGTACGGGCTTGAGGTCGGGGGCCGCAGCCTGGTAGGGCAGGCCCATCTCGTCGAGGACGTCGTAGACCGCTCCGGAGTAGAGGCTGCGGTAGCGCTTGATGAGGGCCTCGACGTCGACCCCGTAGTCGTACGGGTGGTTCATGGTGCTCCTTCGTGGGTGCGGTTCGAGACGCGTGGGGGCAGCGTTCAGCCCTTGATGCCGGACGTGGAGACGCCCTCGACGATGAGGCGCTGGACATGGCCCACATGGGTCCCCACGACGACTCGCCCGTCGCGTCGAGGAAGAGCCGCAGCCCCAGCGGGACCGTGAGCTTCCCCTGGTCGGACAGGTAGATGAGCTGGCTGAGGAAGTCGTCGTACGTCCAGATGAAGGTGAAGATCGACCAGATCTTGCTTCTCGAAGCCGAGGTAAGGCTCGAGGTCGAGGAGCTGGTTGCGGGTGCCGTAGTCTGGCACGTACTCCTGCAGGATCTGGAAGATGTCGGGGGCTTGCCGCCGGACGTCTGCGTCGCGAGCTTCTCGTAGTACCCCTGGAAGCCGCCGAACTCGGGGGTCACCGCGACCTGCGGGTACTTCGCGGACAACAGTGCCACGTCCTACGTTCCGCTCGTGGCGGGCGCCGCCGCCCCACCAGGCCATGCGCAGCTCGGCATCCCCGACCGTGGCGCTCGGCTTCGGCGTCGCCGCCGCGCCGGTGCTGCCCTCGTCGGCCGCGCACCCGGCCACCCCGAGGACGCCGACGCCGGCGGCGAGGCCCATGGAGCGCCCGAGGAAGGTACGGCGATCGAGCGGAGCGTTCATGCTTCCTCCCAGTTCCGAGCACCCGCGGGTGGCTCTGCGTACCGTCTGCGATGCACTCGCTGAATGCGAGGGGACCGCGGCAAGGGTTGTTGCGTTTGATGCAACACTGTTTCGCTTGCTGAGCAACACTGGACAGATGAATGGCTCGCCGTCAAGTCTCGTTGCAGGATTGTTTCCGAGGGGTCATGTGGTGCAACATGATCGCGTGACCACCAGCGAGGTCCTGAAGACCGGCGACGGTGCCCGCACCCTGGCCCGCGGGCTGCTGCTGCTCGAGCTCGTCGCCGACTCGCCCCCGGGCGTCGGCGTCAGCGAGCTCGCTGCGAAGTCCGGACTGGACAAGGGGACCGTCTCCCGGCTGCTCGCGACGCTGCGCCAGTGCGGGTACGTCCGGCAGTCGCCGGGGGACCGGCACTACTCGCTCTCGGCGAAGACAACACGGCTCTCGCACGCCTACCTGACCCAGCTCGACCTGCGCGGCGTCGCCCGGCCGTTCCTGTGGCGCCTGCGCGAGGAGGTTGGAGAGACGATCCACCTCGCCATCCGCGAGGGCACCCGGATCGTCTACGTCGACCAGCTCGAACCCGACCGGGCCGTCCGGCACTCCTCGGCCGTCGGCCAGATCCTGCCGCTCCATGTGACGGCAATGGGTCGCGCCCTGCTCGTCGCCATGAAGCCGGTCGACCGCGACGAGATGCTGGCGCTGCTGCTGGGTGAGCGACGCTACGACGACTTCGTCGGCGACGGCGATCGGTTGTTCGAGGAGCTCGCCGACGCCGCACGCCGCGGATGGGCGACCGTCGACCGGCGCGACGACGTCATCCGGATCGGCGCCGCCATCGTGGACGGTCTGGGCGAACCGCTCGGCGCGATGAGCATCTCCGGGCCGAGCTATCGCATCGCCGACCGGATGGACGAGCTCGGTCAGCGGTGCCGCGAGGTCGCCGCCGACGTCGGGCACGCCTTCGGCTGATGGTCCCTCCTGGTCATCGCAGGTCGCGCCCCTCCTGGGTGAGGAAGTGGTCGAGTTCCGCACGGTCGGGCGGGCCCTCGTAGTCGCCGAGCGTCATGGCGGCGTACGCCCCCAGCGCCGCGGCCGTCCGTAGGCGGGCCTCGGCATCGAGCCCCCACAGCTCCGCGGTGAGGTAGCCGGCGGCGAACGCGTCACCGGCACCGACGGTGTCGACGACGGGGACGGCAAAGGCCGGTACCTCGGTGGGACCGTCGGCGTCGACAAGCACGGCACCGCCGCTGCCCTGCTTGAGCAGCACCTCGCGTGGCCCTCGGTCGAGGAGCTCCTTGGCAAGCCCGAGGTCGGCGCGGTCCCAGAGGAGCATCGCCTCCTCGTCGCCGACGAAGAAAGATGTCGACCTGCGGCAACAGCTCCTCGCAGAACCGGCGGGCGTCGGCGGCACCCCACAGCTTGCTGCGGTGGTTGACGTCGAAGGAGACGGTGACGCCGAGCTCGCGGGCGCAGCGGACGAGCTCCACGGTGAACGCGCGGCTCGTCGGGGACAGCGCCGGTGCGATGCCCGAGACGTGCAGGGTGCGGGCGGAGGACAGGTAGGCCGGGTCCACGTCCGCCGGGACGAGCCGGGAGGCGGCGCTGCCGCGCCGCGGGTAGTGGGCGATGACCCGCTCGCCCAGGCGCTCGCGCAGGTAGAGGCCAGTCGGCGAGGACTGGTCCACGACGACCCGGCTCACGTCGATGGCCTCGGCCCGGGCGCGCGACAGCATGACCTCGCCCAGCTCGTCGGCTCCGATCCGGCTGATCCACTCGGTCGACGCCCCGAGGCGGGCAGCGGCGATGGCGACGTTGAGCTCGGCGCCACTCACCCCGCGGCTCAGCGAGGTCGCATGCCGCAGTCGACGGCGGGTCCGGCATGACGACGGCCATCGCCTCGCCGGCGGTCACGAACTCGGGCGGCCGGGCGGCGCGCGCCGGACTGACGGTCGTGTCGGTCATGACTCGCCGGTCAGCCCAGCGCCGTCTGGCCGCCGTCGACCGTGACCACGCTGCCGGTGACGAAGGACGCGCTCGACGAGGCGAGCCAGGCGACCGCTCCGGCCACGTCCTCGGGACGCCCCAGCCGGCCCAGCGGGATGCGGCCGAGGACCCGCTCGCGCGCCCGGTCGTCGGCGAGGGTGTCGGCGTTCAGGTCGGTCTCGACGGCACCAGGCGCCACAGCGTTGACGCGAACGCCGTGACCGGCGAGCTCCACTGCCAGGGCGCGGGTCACGGCCTCGAGCCCGCCCTTGGACGCGATGTAGGCGCTGTCGTCGGGGAAGGCGACCCGTGCGCGGATGGAGGACACGTTGACCACCGAGGCGCCGTCCCCGAGCAGCGGGAGCAGGGCGCGGACGAGCATGACGGGGGCGCGCAGGTTCGTCGCCTGCACCTCGTCCCACGCGGTGGGCTCGAGTCCCTCGAGCGGCGAGCGGCGGATGATGCCGGCGTTGTTCACCAGGACGTCGACCCGGCCCAGCCGCTCCTCGAGGCCTGCGGCGAGCTCGGCCACCGCGTGCTCGTCGCTGATGTCGACGGTAAGCCGCTGAGGTCCGCCCTCGGCGGGGGTGTCCCAGCCCACCGCGGTCGACGACTCGTCGTTCCAGTCACGGTCCAGAGCGACGACGTGCGCGCCTTCGGCGCACAGGCGATCGACGATGGCAGCACCAATGCCGCGGGCGGCACCGGTGACCACCGCGAACTTCGCGTCCGACACACGGGGCTCCGTTCACATTTGTGGCTCTCGTGGGTTGTGGAGCCTCCATCGAACCCGGGGCGCCTCACTTCCACTGCGGGGTCTCCGGTCGGTGCCTCGGCTCGGGGCTGGGTGGTCAGGTGGTCGCTGCGGCTGGTGGGCTGGCCGCGTGGGTGAACAGTTCGGTCTGGACCGCCCCGGGATTGATGGAGGCTCGGTTTCCACGCGGCGCGTAGCCGCTGACCGATTCTGCCCCGTCGTTCCTCGATAGCCCGCAAGTTTGCTCCGGGGCGCGGGAGGGGTCAACCTGGAGCGCCCGGAGGCGGAGCCGCTTCGCGGCGCAGCCGAGGACGAACGGGGTTGACGCCGACGCGCTACGGCGCACGCTTGGGGCTTCGGGGAGCGACGGGGTTCTCATGATGCGGGTTCTCCGGTCGCCAACTGGTGGTAGTGGTTGTGCTCGTACTCGACCGGCGGGATGTCCGAGCAGGCGCTGTGCAGCCGTTGGTGGTTGTACTTATGCGGGTGATCGGCGTCAAGAGGTGCCGTCACGAGGCGTCGTTGTCGAGGCGATCGAGGAGGCCGTCGAAGATCTTGGTCCGAGCGACTTGGCCCTTGTTGGCGGCGTCTTCGCGCTGGCGTTGCAGGGTGGGGCGGAACTCGGTGGTGGTGACGAAGAAGGTGCAGCTTTCGCAGATGGACTCGAAGTGGCAGTCCATCTCGACGGGCCGGGCGCAGTAGCCGTTGCCGAGCATCCGGCGGTGCATCTCACCGCGGAGCTTGCGCATCTCCGCGCCTTCGTCGGTTTCAGGCAGCTGATGTGGTTGGTCGTAGAGGGCTTCTACCTTTTCGGTGACGGCGAAGTACTCCTCGGCGACGGTCTTGTCGGCGATGCGGGCATAGACCATCGTCATCGCGAGCGTCTTGTGTTTCATATGCGGGTGATCACCGGTAGGTGATCTCGTCGCTTGGGGCCAGGATCACCTGTCGGCCTCACCATCACTCGCAGGGAGTGCTTGTGACGTTCGTGCCGTGCCTTGTCCGCTCGATGCGCGGCTCGGAGGTTCGAGCGCTCACCCTCGGGCATCCGCTGCTGGATGACTACCTCGCGTTCGTCGGCGCTAGGGCCAGGTTGAATACCTGGCTGGCCACCGCCTACGACCTGAAGGTGTTCTTCGCCGTCGTGGGAAAGGAGCCGGCGCGGGTCACCGCTGCGGACGTGTTCGCGTTCCTCAAGGCGCAGCGGGCGCCGCGGCTTGGCGAGCGGGTGGTTCGGCTCGAGGATGGCGAGGCCGGACTCGCCGCACGAACGATCGCCCGGCGGCTGTCGAGTGTCTCCGGGCTGTTCGCCTACCTGACCGTCCGCGGTGACGCGGGGGTGGCCCGCAACCCGGTCCCGCGGGGGCTGTCCAGCCGGCAGCCGGGCCGCCGCGGGCGTGGCGGGGTTCCGCTGGTGCGCACCCCGCGCAGCGGCCGCCCCTCCGCCGCAAGGATGCCCTCGCACAACGCGACGCACTCGTTGCAGATATAGATCCCAGGACCGGCGATCAGCTTCTCGCACTGGCCCTTGCGCTTCCCGCAGAACGAGCACCGCAGAGTGCCATCGACAAACTTGGTGACCAACGCGGTTGGAGATCCGCCAGACCTCATGCGTCCTACTCCTCTCGCCAGTTCGTCGAGCCGATGCCGCAGCGGAAACTGCAGGCTCGAACATGGACACGGCCAGCAATGCCAAGCATGCAGCTGCCGGCCACGACCGCGCTAGACCATCACCGGCGGGGGTACGCGATCGACCTCCGGCCGGCGATGACCGATCTCGTACCCCCGCCGGTGACGAACGCAGCGAGCATTGGCCGAATCGCTGCACCTGGCCGAGACCGAGCCAGCAAAGCGATACCGGCCATCGGCTCGACACTAAGCACACTCGCCGCCCTGTCGCAGCGACGAGCACGGACAGTCACCATCTGTCAGCGAGCCTGTAACAGGGAATCGTCTTCACCGATCAGGCAATGTGACGCTGTGTCACCGGTGTAGTGAGCTTCCTCCGGGAGCGGGCTGGGATATCTCGCTTGAAGAGGTACGTCCTACTCACTCGGTTTTGTCCAGGTGAGGAGTACTGCCACAGAAGGTAGCGGCGAAAACGCGCCCTGGGCAGGACCCGGTCGGGGACGCGCCGCATCTGCGCGTAGCTCAGCCGTGGCGGCCACACGGTTGGAGCCGCTTGCTCCCAGTAGCCCCTGGTCATCCGGTGGGCGGCATTGCCGAGGAAGGCGGCGACCTCGAAGAGCACGTTGCGGGGAAAGCGGCTCCGGGCGAGGCCCACCACGACGAGTGTTCCTCCTGGCCGCAGAAGCAGGCGCATCCGCGTCAGCCCGGCGGCGGTGTCCCTGTGATGAAGCGCGGCCACCGATACGACGAGGTCGGACGACTCGGCCGAGAACGGGTAGGTGAAAAGTCACCGACGACGTAGTCGAGGGCGCCGACGGCGCTGTCCCTGCGCCCGCGCACGATCGATGCTTGCAGGATCACGGTCGATCGCTGACACGTGGCGAACCACCCCCCGAGCTCCCGGGCCAGTATGCCCTCGCCACAGCCAACGTCCAGGGCCCGCTCACACCCGGCTGGAACGGCTCCGTGGATCAGCCGGCAATCCCCTGGAACCGTGGAGACTCCTCTTAGGCGGTTTCCTCCTCTTGCCGACCGCTGGTGGCTGCCATCTGACGAGGCCGGAGCGGCGGGGTCCAGGGCAGGCCGAAGGCCTGTCGCGCAGCGACGCACAGCGCCCTGGACGTCGACGTGGAGGTCTCGTAGCCTGCGGCGGTACTCGGTTGGCTCATGCCGCCTGCCGCTTGCGGGTGTGTTCGTAGACCGCCGGCGCGAGCATGCCGCAGGTCGAGTGCCGGCGATCATGGTTGTAGTACTCCAGATAGTCCGCGACCGCCCGGCGGGCCTGCGCCCGGGTGGCGAACGGGGCGTGCTCGTCGAGCAGTTCGAACTGCAGGGTGGAGTGGAAGCTCTCGCAGACGGCGTTGTCCAGCGCCGATCCGGTGCGGCCCATCGATTGGGTGATGCCGGCGTTGGTGCAGGCCTGGGCGAACAGGGCCCCGGTGTACTCCCCGCCCTGGTCGGTGTGGAAGATCACCCCGGTGACCTGCCCGCCGCGGACGGCGATCGCGGTGCACAACGCGGCCCGGGCCAGCGCCGGGTCATGATGGTCGGACATGGCGAACCCGACACAGCGGCGGGAATGCAGATCCAGCACCGAGGCGAGATAGAACCTGCCCTCCTCGGTTGGCAGGTCGGTCAGGTCTCCGCACCAGCGCACGTCCGGCTCTGCCGGCGGGTTGAAGTCGCGTCGCAGCAGGTCAGGAGCCTTTCTGGCGTTCTTGTCCCGGCGGGTCAGCGACCGACGCCGACGGCGGCGAGCCACCAAACCGTGCTCGCGCATCAGCGCCGCAACGGTGTTCTGGCTGACCCGCCAGCCCGCCTCCTGCAGCTCGGCGGTGATCCGCGGCGACCCGTAGCGGCGTTTGTGCCGTTTGAACAGGTAGCCGATCTGGGCGGCCAGCGCCCGCCGCCGGGCCCGACGGGTCGACACATCCCCATCCCGCCACTTGTAGAACCACGCCTGAGACACCCCCAGCGTCCGGCACGCAGTCGCGTGCGGCACGCCATGCTCGGCCCTCTGGGCGGCGACGAACGCGGCCAGGCTCACCGGCTCATCGCTTCTTTCACCCAGAGGGCGACCGAGCGCTTGAGACCTCCGATGTCGTTAACTTGTCAAGCAGCCACCGGTGCGGCGGGTTCACAGCGTGTCGGCGCCGCGTGTGGGAAGGCCTTGATCGGGTCGTAGGTCTGCCCGGTTGTCAGGCAGTGGTGCAGTTGGCCGAGCATCCGGTTGAACAGGTGTCGTAGCGCGGCCGGGTGGCCGTCACCGCGTTCGCGGCGGCGCAGGTAGTGATCGCGGGCCGGCGAGGGTCGGGCGGCGGCGGTGAACGCCCAGGAGTAGCCGATGGCGGCGAGCCGGTTGTTCTTGGTCCGTCGCCGGGTCACGGTGCGGGACTTGCCCGACGCGCGGGTGACCGGTGCGGAGCCGGCGAAGGCCTGCAGCGCGCGGTCGTCGGTGAACCGGTGCCGGTCGTCGCCGGTCTCGGCGAGCACGATCGCGCCGCTGATGTCGGCCAGGCCGGGGAAGCTGGTGATGATCTCGTAGTCCGGGTGTTGCCGGAACGCTTCGGCGAGGGCGGCGGCGAGCTGCTCGACCGACGAGCAGATCGCGTCCAGGACGCCCAGCAGGGCGAGGGTTTCGGTGCGCATCGCCTGTTCCACGATCGGGTCCTGGCGCAGCCGCGGGACACGTAGTGCGGCGGCGACGGTCGCGGCAAGGCTGGCGCTGCGCCGCTGGCGGCCGCCGCGACGCAGCGCAGTCTCGATCCTGGCCTTCGACACCTTTAGACCCTCTGCGGGGCTGGGTGCGATCGCGAGCACCGCGCGGGCATCGCTACTAGCCAGCTGGGTGGTGGACAGCCCGCGCCCGGAGCCGGACCCGGCGGCGAACGCGGCCAGGAAGCCCGGGTAGAACTCACGCAACCGGGCGCGCAGCTCCTGCACGAGCTTGGTGCGCCGCCACACGCCGTCCTGGTAGGCGCGCGCCAGCACGGTGATCGAGCGGGCCAACGCCGAGTCATCGGGCAGCATCCGGTGCAGGTGCGCGTCGGTGCGCAGGATGTTCGCCAACGCCATCGCATCGACGTGATCACTCTTCTTGCCCGACACCGACGTGCGCTGCCGATACCGGGCCACCGCCAGCGGGTTGATCGGGTAGATCGGCCGGCCGGTGGCGCGCAACACCGCGACCAGCAGCCCACGCGGTGTCTCGATCGCGACCGGGATCATCGCCTCGGCGGTGTCGCCGGCCGCGGCGAGCATCGCGGTCAGCTCCACGATCCCATGGATGCTCTCGTCGATCCGCCGTTTGGCGACCAGCGCGCCGTCCCCGTCGACGAACGCGATGTCGTGATGGCCCTCGGCCCAGTCGATGCCGCAATACACCGCCATGTAGTCCCCTCCCGCAGTAGTGGGTTCGCTCCTCCGGCCCGAGGGACCGGTGGGCACCGCGCGGCGACCTAATAGCAAGGCTCGAGGCCTGACCTCCGATGGAGCCGTTCGCGATCCCAGCAACCAGCGGGGACGTCGATATTCTCAGCAGAGAGCTCGCGGCTCGGCACATCGATGACGTCACCCCGCGGGCGGGCTCGAACCACGACCGACCCTGGGCCACCACAGCATCGAAGACGGGCCGGACACGCCGAGATGCGCCGGTCTCAAGCGAAACCTCAAATGGGCTAAGACATCACCAGACGTCCTCTGTGACCTGTCCGCGCCCGTCGTTCGACCCGGCCTATTAGCACATCACGCTCCAACCGCAACTCCGCGACCTCCCGCCGCAACCGCGCCAGCTCTACACGCTCGGACTCGCTCTGGCGTGCCTCCAACTTTCCGGACTGCGGATCCAATAGGGTCCATTCCGGAAAGGAGAGGTATTCGTGGCTAAGTATCAGAGTTTCACGCCAGAGTTCCGTGAGGAAGCGGCTCGCCTTGTGGTCG
>JBOGDS010000091.1:0-12581 GCA_050743075.1 Jiangellaceae bacterium
ACGACCGACCCGACCACCGTCGCCGTCGCGACGGCACCGATGGCCAGTGCCCTGGCCCACCGTCGATCCATCACCTGGTCTCCTTCCGTACGGACGTGTCCACGACCAGGGCACGTGCCGCGGCGGAGACCGGTTCAACCCGCACTCGTGCGCGCGCCGACCGCCGACGCGTAGTGGCAGGCGACCTGCGCGTCGTCGCCGCCACCGAGGACGGCCAGGTCCTCGGTTCGGCACCGGCTGCCGACACCCGCATCGTCAGCGGCACCCGAGGCGAGCACCTGGCAGCGGACGTGGAACCGGCAGCCGCCCGGGATCCGGGTCGGGTCCGGCGGCTCACCGGTCAGCACGATCGGATCGCCGGCTGTAGCGTCGGGGAGCACCGAGAGCAGGGCCTGCGTGTACGGGTGCTCTGGGGCCGCCAGGATCTTCTCGACCGGCCCGGTCTCGACGATCCGGCCCAGGTACATCACGGCGACCCGGTCGGCGATGTTCCAGGCCAGGCCGAGATCGTGGGTGACGACCAGAGCGGCCAGGCCGAGCTCGTCGCGCAGGCGCAGCAGCAGCGCCAGGATCTCGCCGCGCACCGAGGCGTCCAGCGACGCGACCGGCTCGTCGGCGACGATGACCTTCGGGTCCAGCACCAGGGCTCCGGCGATCACGACCCGCTGGCGTTGGCCGCCGGAGAGCTCGTGCGGGTAGCGCAGGTAGAACCGCTCGGGCGGGCGCAGGCCGGCGCGGGACAGCGCGTCGGCGACGCGCGCGGGCTCGTCGGAGACCTCGCCGTGGATCCGCAGCCCTTCGGCGACGGCTTCGTAGACCGTGTGCCGCGGGTTGAGTGAGCCGCTGGGATCCTGCAGCACGAGCTGAGCATCGCGGCGGTAGGCCTTGAGCGCCTTGGACGTGTAGCGCAGCGGCGTGTCGCGGTAGGTCACCCGTCCCTCCGTCGGCCGAACCAGGCCGAGCAGCGTGCGGGCCAGCGTGGTCTTGCCGCAGCCGGACTCGCCCACCAGGGCGACGATCTCGCCGGCACCGATGTCGAGGTCGACCCCGTCGACGGCGCGCGCCGTGCCGCCGACGCGGCGACCCGGGAACTCGACGCGCACGCCCTGCGCCGAGAGGATCGGGGTCATCGGACGGCCTCCTTCTCCCCGAGCAGCGAGTCACCGTGATCGGGCAGGACGAGCACACAGGCGGCCTGGCGGCCGTCGCCGGCCGGCCACGGCTGCGGGTCGATCGTCGGGCACACGTCGCGACGGGAAGGACACCGCGGGTGGAACGAACACCCTGAGGGCAGCTCGGCCGGGTCCGGGGGGTCGCCGGCGAGCCCACGCGGGCTGCGCCGCGACGCCGGGTCCCCGATGCGCGGAAAGGCAGCTGACAACGCCGCACCGTACGGATGCCGGGCCTCGCCGAACACCTGGCCGGCCGGACCCTCCTCGACGATCCGCCCGGCGTACATGACGGCGAGGCGGTCGCAGGTGTCGGCCAGCACGGACAGGTCGTGACTGATCATCATCAGGCTGATCCCATGGTCGGCGACCAGCGCCTCGATCAGCCGCAGGATCTGGGCCTGGATCATCACGTCGAGGGCGGTGGTGGGCTCGTCGGCGATGATCAGAGCAGGGTTGCAGGCGAGCGCCATCGCGATCATCACCCGCTGGCGCTGCCCGCCGGAGAGCTCGTGGGGGTAGGCGCCCGACCGTCGAGTCGGAAGGCCCACCTGTTCCAGCAGGCCGCCGACCCGGCGCTTCGCCTCGTCCTCGGTGACCTTCTCGTGCAGCAGGATCGGCTCGGCGATCTGGTCGCCGATGCGCTGTACCGCGTTGAGCGAGTGCATCGCGCCCTGGAAGATGATGGACGCTCCGGCCCACCGGACGGCGCGCAGCCGGCCCCAGGACATGCCGACGACGTCCTCCCCGTCGAGCAGGATCTGACCCGACATCGTCGCCGTCTTCGGCAGCAGGCGCAGCAGGGCCAGCGCGATCGTCGACTTGCCACAGCCCGACTCGCCGGCCAGGCCCAGCTTCTCGCCGGCGCCGATGGCGAGGTCGAGCCCCCGCACGGCGGGGATGTCGCCTCCCGCCGTTCGGTACGTGACGTGAAGGTCCCTGACCTCCACCAGGCCCGTGCTCATTGGCGCAGCCTCAGCTTCGGGTTCAGCACACCTTCGATGGCGCGCCCGCACAGCGTGAACCCGAGGCACACCAGCACGATCGCGATGCCGGGCGGCAGCACGTACCACCACATGCCGGAGCTGACTCCACCGGACGTCCGGGCGTCCTGGATCGTGCCTCCCCACGACGGCGTCGTCGGGTCGCCCAGGCCGAGGAACGCGAACGTCGACTCGGTCAGGATCGCACCCGCGACCGTCAGGGTCGTCTGGGCCAGCACGATCGGCATGACGTTGGGCAGGACGTGCCGGCTCATCAGGTGCCAGTGGCCGCCACCGAGGGCCTGGGACCGTTCGATGAACGGACGGGCCTTGACCGCCAGGGTCTGCGCCCGGACCAGCCGGGCCGTCGTCGGCCACGACGTGACCCCGATGGCGATGACGATGGTCGCCACGCTCCTCCCCAGGACGGTGGCCAGGGCGATCGCCAGCACGAGAGACGGGAGCACCAGGAACCAGTCGGTGATCCGCATCAGGATCGTCGAGAACCAGCCGCCGAAATGGCCGGCCAGGATGCCCATCACCGTGCCCAGCGCGATCGAGATGAACGTTGCCATGAAGCCGACCGTCAGCGAGATCCGCGACCCCCAGATCACCAGGTCGAGTACCGAACGACCGGAGCGGTCGGTGCCCAGCGGGAACTCCCAGGTCGGTGGCTGGAACGGCACACCCGGCGAACGCGTCACGCTGAGGGCATCCGGGCCGAGCAGCAGCGGCGCGGCCAGGGCGGTGGCGACGAACAGGACGAGGATGGCCATACCGAACAGACCCGCGCGGTTGTCCCGGTACTGCCGCCAGAACCCGGCGAGCGACCGCCTGCGCCGCTCCCACGCGATCCGGCGCGGGCTCGCCGCGACGACGGAGGCCGTGGGAACGGACGGCGGGGTCACGGCCGCACCCGTGGATCGAGGACCGGGTAGAGGAGGTCGGCGAGCAGGTTCATGACGATCACCGCGGCCGAGAAGAAGACGAACAGGCCCTGCACGACCGGAAGGTCGGGTACGGAGAGACCCTCGTAGAACAGGCTGCCCAGGCCCGGCCAGGCGAAGACGGTCTCGACCAGGATCGCTCCGAAGACGACGAGGCCGAGGTTGACGAAGATCAACGTGACCGTCGGCAGGAGGGCGTTCGGCACCCCGTGCCGGCGCCGCACCACGGAGTCGCGCAGCCCCTTGGCGCGCGCCGTGAGGAGGTAGTCGCTCCCCATCTCGTCGAGCAACGACGAGCGCATGATCATCAGGTACTGGGCGTAGACGACCGCGACCAGCGTCAGCGCGGGCAGCACCAGGTGGTGGGCGACGTCAGGTACCGCCTCCCAGCCGGACGTTCCCGGTGTCTTCATTCCCGTGGTGGGGAACCACCCCGCTCCCGAGGCGAAGACCACGATCATGATGAGGCCGAGCCAGAAGCTGGGTACCGACCACAGGGTCAGCGCCACCCCGGTGTTCACGCGGTCGCTGGTGCTTCCGTGGTGCCAGGCGCCGCGGACGCCGAGCCACAGGCCGATCGTGGCCGAGATGACGACGCTGGTCCCGACCAGCAGGATCGTCGGCCACAGCCGGTCGGCGATCAGCTCGGTGACCGGGCGGTTGTACTGGAAGGAGTCACCGAGGTCGAGGCGCAGGACACCGGACAGGTAGGTGCCGAACTGCTCGAGGACCGGCCGGTCCAGCCCGAACTCGCGGGCCATGGCCCCCTTCTGCGCGACGCTGATCGGCCGGCCGTGCGTCAGTGTCTGAACCGGGTCCTTGGGGATGATCCGGAACAGGAAGAAGCTGGTGAACGCCACCGCGAACAGCGACACCGCGGCACCGGCGATCCGGCCGCCGACGTAGCGCGCGTTGCGGCGCAGGCCCGCCCGGTCCCGCACCCCGAGGTCGGGGTGCGGGACCGAGACGATCGTGACCTGGTCGGCCATCCTGCGCAGTTACTCGCGGTCTGCGGTAGCGGTGCGTCGACGCAGCAGGAGGAGGGCGCCCCCACCCAGGACCACGACGGCCGCTCCGATGCCGATGGCCATCCCGGCGCCGCTGCCACCGTCGTCACCGGCGGCGTCGCTCTCCTCGCCGACCGGAACGGCGGACCACCAACTCCAGTAGCCGTCCTGGCCGTAGTAGTTGCCGCCCGGGTCGGGTTGGGGCTGCATCTCCGCGATCACGTCGTTGCGGTAGGCCTCGAGCGCGTCCGCATATCCCCAGACCACGAAGATGTTGTCCTCGTAGAGAATCCGCTGCATCTCCTTGACGATGTCGGCGCGGGCGTCGACGTCGAGCTCTGTGAGCTGGTCGGCGTAGAGCTGGTCGTACTCCGGGTTGCAGTAGTACGCGTCGGAGAGGTACGACCCACCGATCTCGGTGGGAAGCCCCGAGCACAGGTTGATCGACAGGATGAAGTCCGGGTCCGGGTTGACCGTCCAGCCGGTGGCCAGTAGGTCGTAGGTGCCGGCGTCGAGCAGGCCGCCGATGTCGTCGGAGGCGTTGACTTTCAGCTCGATCCCGGCCTCGGCCGCCCACTCGCTCATCATCTGGGCGAGCTGCTGGTAGGACGGGTTGTCGGCGTGCACGTCGAACCGGAAGGACAGCCGGACGCCGTCGGGCGAGACCCGGACGCCGTCACCGCCCGGCGCGTAGCCGGCGTCCTCGAGCAACGTGTTCGCCGCGTCGATGTTGAAGTCGACCGCCTCGTCGCCCTCGGGCTCCCAGTGGTAGATGTCGTAGCGCGCCGGAATGTAGCCGCCGTTCGCCTCGCCGAATCCGCCGTACGCCTGGTCGTAGATGGCCTCCCGGTCGATCGTGTGGACGAGCGCCCGGCGCACCACCGGATCCTGCAGCGCGGCGTTGCCGTCGCCGAAGGCCTCACCGCTCTGGGTCTGCGCGCCCGGGTTGATCGTGAAGCCCTGGAACCGCTTGCCTTGAGCCTGGTTGAGCGTGATGTCCTCCTCGCTCTGCAGGGAGTTGAACTGGGCGGGCGTCAGGCCGCTGACGAAGTCGACGTCGCCGGCCCGGAGCGTCTCGACCTGGGCGTCCGGGTCCTCGATGTGGCGGAGCACCAGCCTGTCGAACTGCGGCGTCCCGCGCCAGAAGTCCGGGTTCGCCTCGAAGGTCACCGACTGGTTCACCTCGTAGTCGGTGAGGATCCAGGGCCCGTTGCCCACGATCGGGAACTCGGTGTCGTTGTTGAACGTGGCGAAGTCGTCGACGCCCTCCCAGATGTGCTGGGGCACGATCGGCACGTCCAGCGCCAGCATCGTGACCTGGGGTTCGGCGAGCGTGATCTCGACGGTGTAGTCGTCGGTAGCCGTGACGGACTCGAAGTTCTCGACGAAGTTGCCGTTGGCCGTGGCGGCGGCCTCGTCGGTCATCATCGTGCTGAACGTCCACTCGACGTCCTCGGCGGTCACCGGCTCGCCGTCGCTCCAGGTGGAGTCCTCCCGGATGTGGTACGTCCAGGTCAGACCGTCCTCGGAGGTGTCCCAGGACTCGGCGAGCGCCGGGATGGTCTCGCCGGTCACGGGGTCGTAGTTGGTGAGGAAGTCGTACATCCAGCGGCCCATGTTCGTGGTGATCACGCGAATGGCCAGGAAGGGGCTGAGCGAGTCGATCTCCTGCGATACGGCGATCGTGAGGGTCGTATCCTCCTCGGTCTCCGCCTGCGCGGCCGGCGCCGCCGCCACGAAGCCGGCCGGTACGGCCAGCGCCACGGCAGCGGCTCCCACCCACCGCGCGCGACCCTTCCATCGAGTGGTAGTCATGGTTCCTCGCAATCGAGAGTCCAGGAGCACGGTTCAGGTCACCCGGGCACGAGAGCCGCGGTCTAGACCTGTTGACGGATCGGTCTACCACTGAGGGGGTCTCACGGTCAATGGTCTGGACCTATTGTCGAGTGGTCTATGCCGAATCGAGACCAAGGCATGCCAGCGAAGGGGGACAATGGCTGCGTGACCTCACCCCGCGACGTGGTGGTTCTGGGGTCGACCGGGTCGATCGGTACCCAGGCGATCGATGTGATCCGGCGCAACCCGGACCGCTTCCGGGTCGTCGGCATGTCCGCTGCAGGGACCGATCCGGGCGCCCTGGCAGCCCAGGCGCTCGACCTGCGGGTCGAGGTCGTCGCCGTCGCGAAGGCACGTGCCGCGCAGGACCTCGTGCTGGCGTTCTATGCCGAGGCACAGCGGCAGGGCTACAGCGCGGGGGAGTACGACGTGCCGAAGGTCATCGCCGGACCCGACGCGGCCACGGAGCTCGCGTCGTACCCGGCCGACGTCGTTCTCAACGGCATCAATGGCTCGATCGGGCTGGCACCCACGCTCGCGGCGCTCGGGGCCGGTCGCATGCTCGCGCTGGCCAACAAGGAGTCGCTGATCGCGGGCGGCCCGCTGGTCACCGCCGCGGCCCGGCCCGGTCAGATCGTGCCGGTGGACAGCGAGCACAGCGCGCTCGCGCAGTGCCTGCGCGCCGGCCGGGCCGACGAGGTCCGGCGGCTGGTGCTCACGGCCAGCGGCGGCCCTTTCCGCGGTTTCGCACCCGACGACCTGGGCGACGTCACGCCCCAACAGGCGCTGGCGCACCCGACCTGGGCGATGGGCCCGGTCGTCACGGTCAACTCCGCCACACTGGTGAACAAGGGGCTGGAGCTGATCGAGGCGCACCTGTTGTTCGGCGTGCCGTTCGACGCCATCGAGGTCGTCGTGCACCCCCAGTCCGTCGTCCACTCGATGGTGGAGTTCGCCGACGGCTCCACCATCGCCCAGGCCAGCCCGCCGGACATGCGCATCCCGATCGCGCTGGCGCTGGGCTGGCCGGACCGGGTCGCCGACGCCGCGCCGGCCTGTGACTGGACGACGGCCGTCAGCTGGGAGTTCCTTCCCCTCGACGACGACGCGTTCCCCGCGGTATCGCTGGCGCGCGACGCCGGCACCAGGGGCGGCACGGCCCCCGCGGTCTACAACGCCGCGAACGAGGAGTGTGTCGCGGCGTTCCTCGACGGCCGGCTGGCGTTCCCGACCATCGTCGACACCGTCGGTGCCGTCCTGACCGAGCACGAGGTCGGGAACGTCACGAGCGTCGACGACGTTCTGGCTGCGGAGAGCTGGGCACGCGTCCGTGCCCGCGAGATCATCGGAACGAGGGGCACCTAGCGTGGACTGGCTCGCCGTCGCCGGCATCCTGGCCTTTGCGGTCGGGCTGCTGTTGTCGATCGCGCTGCACGAGATCGGTCACCTGGTGCCGGCCAAGCTGTTCGGCATCAAGGTGTCGCAGTACATGGTGGGTTTCGGCCGCACCGTGTGGTCGCGGCGGCGTGGTGAGACCGCGTACGGGTTCAAGGCGATCCCGCTCGGCGGATACGTCCGCATGATCGGCATGTTCCCTCCCGAACCGGGTGACGACCCGAGCCGGCTGCGACGGGCCAGCACCGGACCGTTCCAGGCGCTCATCGAGGACGCCCGACGGGCGGCGAAGGAAGAGCTCCGGCCCGGCGACGAGGAGCGGATCTTCTACCGCAAGGCCTGGTGGAAGAAGCTCATCGTCATGCTGGGCGGCCCGGCCATGAACGTCCTGATCGCGGCCGTGCTCGCCGGCGGCGTGCTCATGGCCTACGGCAACCCCAGCGCGCCCGAGCTGCGCCCGGTGGTCAGCGAGGTGTCCGCGTGCGTGATCGACGTCGCCGACGGCGACCGGGAGTGCACCGAGGAGGATCGGCCGACGCCCGCAGCCGCCGCCGGATTCCGGCCCGGCGACCGGCTGGTCTCGTTCGACGGCGAGCCGATCGGGTCGTGGGCCGACATGCAGGACCTGATCCGCGCCCGGGAAGGCGGCCCGGTCGAGGTCGTCGTCGACCGCGGCGGGCGCGAGGTCACGCTGACGCCCGATCTCATCACCACCGAGCGCCGGGCGTTGAGCGAGCCCGACGACGACGGCCTGCGGACTGCCACCGACGAGCTCGTGACCGTCGGCTTCCTGGGCGTGGCGCCCACCCAGGCGTTCGAGCCTGAAGACATCGGAGGTGCCGTCGCCTGGCTGGGCGATTTCACGGCTCAGACCGCGCAGGCCGTCATCTCGATACCGCAACGGATGGTGGGCGTGTGGGACGCGGCCTTCGGCGGTGGCGACCGCGAGGTCGACGGCCCGATCGGCATCGTCGGGGCCGGTCGGATCGGTGGCGAGATCGCCTCGGCCGACGTGGACGCGACCGACCGTGTTGCGACGTTCGTGCTCCTCCTCGCGAGCTTCAACATGGCGATCGCGCTGTTCAACCTGATCCCGCTGCTTCCGCTGGACGGCGGGCACGCGGCCGGTGCGGTCTGGGAGGGGATCAAACGTGGGTTCGCCCGGGTCGCCCGTCGCCCCGCACCGCGGCCGGTCGACGTCGCGAAGGCGCTCCCGGTGGCATACGGCGTCGCCACGCTGCTGATCGGCATGAGCGTGCTGCTGCTCTACGCCGACATCGTCAACCCCGTCCGCCTGTCCGGCTGACCTGCGGGAGAATGGACGCATGAGCGTCGCCCTGGGAATGCCTGGTATGCCGGTAGCAGTCCTCGCGCCGCGGCGGAGGTCCCGCATGATCCGGGTGGGCAAGGTCGAGGTCGGCGGCGACGCCCCGGTCAGCGTCCAGTCCATGACAACCACGCCCACGACCGATGTCGACGGCACGCTCCAGCAGATCGCCGAGCTGACCGCCACCGGCTGCGACATCGTGCGCGTCGCCTGCCCGAGCCAGGACGACGCCGAGGCGCTGCCGGCCATCGCGAAGAAGTCGCAGATCCCGGTCATCGCCGACATCCACTTCCAGCCGAAGTACGTGTTCGCGGCCATCGACGCGGGCTGCGCAGCGGTGCGGGTCAACCCCGGCAACATCCGCAAGTTCGACGACCAGGTGGGTGCGATCGCCCGCGCCGCGGCCGACGCCGGCGTCTCGATCCGGATCGGCGTCAACGCCGGCTCGCTGGACCCGCGCCTGCTCGAGAAGTACGGCAAGGCGACGCCGGAGGCGCTCGTCGAGTCCGCGGTCTGGGAGGCGTCGCTGTTCGAGGAGCACGACTTCCACGACTTCAAGATCTCGGTCAAGCACAACGACCCGGTCGTGATGGTGCGCGCCTACGAGCTGCTCGCCGAGCGCGGCGACTGGCCCCTCCACCTCGGGGTCACCGAAGCCGGCCCCGCGTTCCAGGGCACCATCAAGTCCGCCGTGGCGTTCGGCGCGCTGCTGTCGCAAGGCATCGGCGACACCATCCGGGTCTCGCTCTCCGCACCTCCGGTCGAGGAGGTCAAGGTCGGCCTGCAGATCCTGCAGTCGCTCAACCTGCGCGAGCGCAAGCTCGAGATCGTGTCCTGCCCGTCGTGCGGGCGCGCCCAGGTCGACGTCTACACGCTCGCCGACCGGGTGACCGCGGGTCTGGAGGGTATGGAGGTGCCGCTGCGGGTCGCGGTGATGGGCTGCGTCGTCAACGGACCCGGGGAGGCCCGCGAGGCCGACCTGGGAGTGGCGTCCGGCAACGGCAAGGGCCAGATCTTCGTCAAGGGCGAGGTGGTCAAGACCGTGCCCGAGGCGCAGATCGTCGAGACCCTGATCGAGGAGGCCATGCGCATCGCCGACGAGATGGAGGCGGCCGGCGTGGCGTCAGGGGAACCGCAGGTCAGCGTCTCCTGATCCTTGAGTTCGAACGAGCCCCGGGGAGGCGGCGTGCTCGACACCACAGCCGGAGTACGCACCCTGGGTCCGCCTGACCTGGCGGCGGCGCTCTCCGTGCTCGACGAGAACCCGGTCGTGAACGTCTTCGTCGCATCGCGCGTGCATGCCTCCGGCCTCGCGGCCGGCCGGCTCGGCGGCGAGCTGTGGGGGTACCGGTCGTCGGGACCGTTGGCGTCCCTGTGCTACTCCGGGGCGAACCTGGTGCCCGTCTCGGCCGGCTCGGCGGCGCTGCGATCGTTCGCCGACCTGGCCGCCCGGCGTGGCCGGCGCTGTTCCTCGATGGTTGGCCCCGCCGAGGCTGTGCTGGCCATGTGGGACCTGCTGCGACCGGTGTGGGGACCCGCGCGCGAAATCCGGGCCAGCCAGCCGGTCCTTGCACTCGGCTCGGACCCGCGGATACCGCCGGACGCCCAGGTGCGCCAGGTCCGCCCCGACGAGGTCGACCGCCTGTGGCCCGCCTCGGTCGCCATGTTCACCGAGGAGGTCGGCGTCTCGCCGGTCGGCTCGGACGGGGGCGCCTACTATCGCGCCCGGGTGACCGAGTTGGTCGCGTCCGGGCGCGCGTTCGCCCGGTTCGAGAACGGTGAGGTGCTCTTCAAGGCCGAGATCGGCGCCGTTTCCCCCGATGCGTGCCAGGTCCAGGGCGTGTGGGTCCGGCCCGACCGGCGGGGTGAGGGCCTGTCCGCGGCCGGCCTGGCGGCCGTCGTGCGGCACGCGCTGTGCGACGTCGCACCCGTCGTCACCCTGTACGTCAACGACTACAACGCTGCGGCGCGCTCCGCCTACCGGCGGGTGGGCTTCCACGAGGTGGGCACGTTCGCGACCGTCCTGTTCTGACCACCCCGCGCGGGAGTCGGTTCCTGCCGGCCCTGTCGCATACTTGCCCGGTGGAGCGACGGCATGCCCTGGCGGCGGCGCTGGCCGCCCTGGTCGCGGTCGCCGCGTGCGGAGCGGACGGCGACCCGGCCGCGCGCGACACGCCCACGCCGTCCCCGTCGAACCTCCGGACCAGCACCCCGACACCCACCCCCACACCGGAGCCGCGGACGTTCACGCTGGTCGCGACCGGCGACGTGCTGCTGCACGAGCGGGTGTGGCGCCAGGCCGAGCAGGACGCTGCCGAGACCGGCAACGGGCCCCTGGACTTCGGGCCGCAACTGGCCAACCTCGCCCCGATCGTGTCGGCGGCCGACCTGGCCATCTGCCACCTCGAGGTTCCCCTCGCTCCGCCCGCGGGGCCGTACCAGGGCTATCCGACGTTCTCGGGGCCGCCGCAGATCGTCGCAGCGCTCGTGGCGACGGGCTACGACGCGTGTACGACGGCGTCGAACCACACGTTCGACCAGGGCGCCGACGGTATCACCCGGACGCTGGAAGGACTGGACGCCGCCGGGCTGGCGCACGCGGGCTCGGCCCGGACGCCACCTGAGGCCGAGGCGACCACGATCGTCGAGGTCGCCACGTCGGAGGGGCCGGTGCGCGTGGCCCTGCTGTCGTTCACGTACGGCTTCAACGGAATCCCGTACCCGGGTGGCGACGCCTGGCGGGGCAACCAGATCGACGAGGAGACGATCCTCGCCGACGCCGCAGCGGCCAGGGCGCGCGGCGCCGAGGTCGTCGTCGTGGCCTTGCACTGGGGGGACGAGTACGTCCACGAGCCGAACCCGCAGCAGCTGGACCTGGCGCCGCGCCTGATCGCGTCGCCGGACGTCGACCTGCTGCTCGGCCACCACGCCCACGTGGTCCAGCCGGTCGAGAATGTCGGCGGTGAGTGGATCGTCTTCGGCATGGGCAACCTGATGGCGAACCACGCCGAGCCCGAGGGACCCAAGGCCGAAGGGCTGCTGACGCGGTTCACGTTCACCGAGAACCTCTCGACGCGCACGTTCAGGGCGCTCACCGCGGAGTACCTGCCGCTATACCAGACCTACGCGTTCCCGATCGAGGTGCTCGACGTCCCCGCGGCCCTCGCGAGCGGAGATACCGGGACGGCCACCGCGTCTCGGCTCGAGACCGCGCGGGACCGGACCACCGAGGTCGTCAACAGCCGGGGGGGCGCCGACCACGGGCTGGTCCCGCTCTCTCGCTGATCACGAGCCAGGTGCGGCAGCCCGCCGACGGAATTGAGGCTCTTCTGCTGCATCCGTGGGTGGCATCAGGTGGTGGGGCGGCCGGGCAGGGGTGGGCAGGGGCCGCCGAGGTTGAGCATGGTGAGAGCGACGAGGGCCTCGGGTGAGCGGAACCCGAGGGCGATGCGGGTGAGGAGCCGGAGCTTGGTGTTGACGCTCTCCACGCGGGCGTTGGACAAGCCGTGAGTGAGGGCGGTGTCGATGCCGGCCCGGTGTTCGCCTTGGCGAGTTTCACGAATGACGGGATGCGGCATCGGCGCGCCCACTTCAACCATGCGTCGAGGAGGGCGATCCGGTCGGCGCCCGTTCAAGGCGAACACCTGGCGCAGCTGTTCCTTGAGCAGGTAGGCGCGGTAGAGGCGCTGGTTCGAGTGGGCGATGTCGGCGAGCTTGGCGGCTTGCCGGGCGGTGAGGTCTTCGGGGTTCTTCCACAGCGCGTAGCGGGCGCCCTTGAGGTCCTTGGCCACCGCCTTCTGGCCGTTGCGCCGGGCCGCGTTCCAGACCTCGCGGCGGACCTCGTCGAGCGCCTTGGTCGCCCAGGACACGATGTGAAACGGGTCCAGGCACAACTCGGCGTTGGGGCAGCGAGCCTC
>JBOGDS010000092.1:0-12580 GCA_050743075.1 Jiangellaceae bacterium
GTCCATGGACGCTCGTCGGCGCGCACGACCAGGGCCGCGGGGGCGGCCTTCTTCGCCGGGGCCTTCTTCGCCGGGGCCTTCTTCGCCGGGGCCTTCTTCGCCGGGGCCTTCTTCGCCGGGGCCTTCTTCGCCGGGGCCTTCTTCGCCGCGGCCTTCTTCGCCGCGGCCTTCTTCGCCGCGGCCTTCTTCGCCGCGGCCTTCTTGGCGGCGGAGGCTGCCTCGGACGCGGCGCGGCGAACACGTCCGGTGGTGCCCTTGCCGCTCTCGGCCATGACGCAGCCCCCTAAATCGGTGATCGTTAAGGTCCCGTGAGGATAGGTCCCATCGAGCTAGGCTTCAATTCTCCCCGCCGAGCGCAGCCGCATCACTTCGGCATCGATGTCGCCCCCGGCCCGTCACCTCGGCGTCGGCGAGCGTGCGCGGCGCTGCCTCCGTCGCCCGCCCGTCCGTGGCACGGGCTGCACGGCGACGACCAGGGCATCCGCACGCTCACCACCAACCCGGGTCCGGGCCGCACCGGGCTTGACCCTCATCGTCACACGTGTCGGCTGCATCGAAACCCAGTCTCGGCCACGACCCACCCGGCCGTACACTTGCCCTGCGAAAGGCGTCGATGGGGACGAGTAGTCCGGCAGACGGCCACCAGCGACCCGGGGACGGTGCGAGCCCGGGGGTGCGAGCTGTGACGAAGATCACCCCTGAGCTGCCGGAGGAAAGGGCGCCACCGTACGCCCGAGTAGAACCGGCCGTACTGAACAGAGCGGGCTGCCGGCAGGCGGCCAAGGAGGGTGGTACCGCGGGGCCGCCGGTCGAGAGACCGGAGTCCTCGTCCCTCTGTCGACGACCAGACGCGACGGAGGTCCCGCGAGGCGATGGACAGGCCCCAGTATCGAACCGTGCCCCCCCAGGTCGATCTGCCCGCCATGGAGCGCGAGATCCTCGCATTCTGGCGCGAGCAGGACACATTCGCCCGGACGCTGAAGCTCAGCGCGGGAAGGCCACAGTGGACCTTCTACGAAGGCCCGCCCACGGCCAATGGCACGCCCGGCACACATCACATCGAGGCCCGCGTCTTCAAGGACGTCTTTCCGCGCTACCGGACCATGAAGGGCTATCACGTTCCACGCAAAGCCGGCTGGGACTGCCACGGCCTGCCGGTCGAGATTGCCGTCGAGAAGGAACTCGGCTTCACCGGTAAGGGCGACATCGAGGCCTACGGCGTCGCCGAGTTCAACGTACGGTGTCGCGAGTCCGTCGAGCGCCATGTCGACGAGTTCACGGCGATGACCGAACGGATGGGCTACTGGGTCGACATGTCCCAGGCGTACCGCACGATGGATCCACAGTACGTGCAGAGCGTCTGGTGGTCGCTCCGGCAGATCTTCGACACAGGGCTGCTGGTCGAAGATCACCGGGTGGCGCCGTACTGTCCGCGGTGCGGCACCAGCCTCTCCGACCACGAGCTTGCCCAGGGCTACGAGACCGTCGTCGACCCCTCGGTCTTCGTCCGCCTGCCGCTGAGCTCCGGGCCGCTCGACGGGCATGCGTCACTCCTGGTGTGGACGACGACGCCGTGGACGCTCGTGTCCAACACGGCCGTCGCCGTACATCCAGGCGTCAGCTACGTGGCGGCGAGCGACGGTGCCGAGACCCTGGTCGTGGCCGAGCCCCTGCTCGAGTCCGCGCTGGGCGAGGGCTGGCAGGTCGTGCAGCGGTTCGCCGGTGTCGATATGGAGCGGTGGACCTATGCTCGCCCGCTCGACCTCGTCGACATCCCGGACGCCCATTACGTCGTCCTCGACGGCTACGTCAGCACCGACGACGGCACCGGCCTGGTACACCAGGCACCGGCCTTCGGCGCCGACGACCTGCGGGTCGGGCGGAAGTACGGCCTGCCCGTCGTCAACCCGGTCCGACCGGACGGACGGTTCGCCGACGAGGTGCCCCTGGTCGGCGGCCAGTTCTTCAAGCACGCCGACGCGGCGCTGGTGAAGGAGCTCGACGCACACGGCTTGCTGTTCCGGCATACCGGCCTCGAGCACGCGTACCCGCACTGCTGGCGTTGCCACACGCCGCTGCTCTACTACGCGCAGCCGTCCTGGTACATCCGCACGACCGCGGTCAAGGACGCTTTGCTACGCGAGAACGAGCGCACCACGTGGTACCCGGCCACGATCAAGTGGGGACGATACGGCGAGTGGCTGCGCAACAATGTCGACTGGGCGCTTTCCCGCAGCCGTTACTGGGGTACCCCGCTGCCCGTCTGGCGCTGCGACGTCGACATTTCGCATCTGGTCTGCGTGGGTTCGCTCGCCGAACTGTCGGAGCACGCGGGCGCCGACCTGTCCGAGCTCGACCCGCACCGACCGTACGTCGACGACGTGACATTCAGGTGCCCGCACGGCGACGGAACGATGCGGCGCGAGCCGTTCGTCATCGACGCCTGGTACGACTCCGGCTCGATGCCCTTCGCCCAGTGGGGCTACCCGTTGGCATCCGGCAGTGCCGAGGCGTTCGAGCCGGCCTATCCGGCCCAGTACATCTGCGAGGCGCTGGACCAGACCAGGGGCTGGTTCTACACGCTGATGGCGGTCGGCACTCTGGTGTTCGACCGGTCGTCGTACGAGAACGTGCTCTGCCTCGGGCTGATCCTCGCCGACGACGGTCGCCGAATGAGCAAGCACCTGGGCAACATCCTCGAGCCGATCCCCCTGATGGACGAGCACGGCGCCGACGGTGTCCGGTGGTTCATGCTGGCGAGCGGATCGCCCTGGCTGCCGCGCCGGGTCGGCCGGGAAGCGATCCAGGAGGGCGTCCGCAAGGTCCTGCTGACCTACTGGAACACCGCGTCGTTCCTGTCGCTGTACGGTCGGACGAACGACTGGACGCCGGCCCGCGGAGCGCCACCCGTCTCCGACCGGCCGGTGCTCGACCGGTGGGCGCTGTCGGAGCTGAACCGGCTGAGTCGCGAGGTCGACGACGCGTTCGAGTCGTTCGACACGAACCGGGCCGGTGCCCTGCTCTCGGCCTTCGTCGACGACCTGTCCAACTGGTACGTGCGGCGTACACGGCGACGGTTCTGGGACGGGGACCCGGCGGCTCTCGCGACGCTGCACGAGTGCGTGGAGGTGCTCACCCGGCTGCTGGCCCCGATGGTCCCGTTCGTCACGGAGCGGGTCTGGCAGGACCTCGTGCGGCCGGTGACTCCGGTCGCTCCGGAGTCCGTGCACATGGCCACCTGGCCGTCGTTCGACGAGTCTGCGGTCGACGACGAGCTCGCCGCTCAGGTCGCGCTGACCCGTCGCGTGGTCGAGCTCGGCCGGGCGGCCCGGGCGGAGTCCAGGGTGCGCACGCGGCAACCACTTTCACGCGCCCTGGTCGGCGCCCGCGGCTGGGATGCGCTGCCCGCCGAGCTGCGCGCCGAGGTCGCCGACGAGCTCAACGTCGCCGAGGTCGCCGCATTGGGCAAAGCCGGCGGCAATCTGGTCGACGTCAGCGCCAAGGCGAACTTCCGCTCGCTCGGCCGGCGGTTCGGCAAGGACACCCCCGGGGTCGCCGCCGCGATCGCGGCGGCCGACGCCCACGCCCTGGCCGTCGGCCTCAAGGCAGACGGCAGGGCGACCGTCGCGGTCGACGGCCTCGGCGAGGTGGGTGTCGGGCCTGACGACGTGATCGTGACCGAGGCCCCGCGCGAAGGCTGGGCGGTCGCCCGGGAGGGCGAGACGGTCGCGCTGGACCTGACGCTGACTGAGGCCCTGGTCCGCGCCGGGCTGGCCCGCGAGGTCGTCCGGCTCGTCCAGGAGGCCCGCAAGTCCAGCGGCTACGACGTCTCCGACCGGATCGAACTGGCCTGGGAGGCTGACGACACACTGGCCGCGGCGTTGCGCGAGCATCGCCAGTCCGTGGCCGACGAGGTTCTGGCGACCGCAGTTCACGAGGGTCTCGACGCCCTGCCCGACGAGCCCGACCACCCCGACCGGGAACTCGGCCTGGTCCTCCGACTCCGCCGGTCCGGCGGCGTCATCCCGCGTGATCGCAGGTAACCCGGAGGTTGTGAAGGTCGCGCCCGAACAGCTGCGGGGTTTCACCGGTGCTCGGCATCCCACGCCTCGGCGAAGATCACATACTCGGCGGCCACCAGTCGCAGCCGTCCGTTCTTGGTCGGCTCGTAGACCAGCCTCCGGCCGTGCCGGCTCGAGCACCGTGTCCTCGACGTTCAATCGCGAGATCGCGGCTGAGCTGCACATCACCGCGAAGACCGCGGCGACCCACGTCGAGCACATCCTGACCAAGCTCGGGCCGGGCGCCGATCCGAGATCGCGGCCTGGGTGGGCGGTGTCCGTTCCGGGTGAACCCGCAACGAGTTCAGCAACCTCGGTCGGGTCGGCGATCAGCGCGACCTCGGCTCAGCGCTGGTCGTCCTCGAGCAAGCTGGCGACCGAGCGCAACGAACCGGCCGTCGTGGCTGCGCCGGTGGCGGCCATGTTGCCCGCCTGCTGCGCCTCGTTGACCGCCGGCGAGCCGTCCGACACGCCCGAGGTCTCGAGCTTGCGCAGTTCGCTCTCCAGGTAGGCCTTCAAGCGGCTGCGGTACTCACGCTCGAATGCCTTGAGGTTCTCGACCTGGTTGTCGAGCTGCTCGCGTTCCGCCTCGAGCTTGCCTACGGCCTGCTGGTGACGCTGCTGCGCCTCGCGGTCGAGGGCGTCGGCCCGCGTGCGGGCGTCATGCTCGATCTTGGAGACCTTGGCGGAGCTCTCGGCGTCGATCTTCTCGGCGCGGCTGCGGGCCTCTGCCAGCAGTTGGTCGGCCTCGAGCTTGGAGTCGGCGACCAGCTCGTCGGCGGTCTTCTGCGCCAGAGCCAGGACCTTCGCGGCGGCCTCGGTCGGCGGCTGTCCGATGGTGGCCGGAGCCGCCACGGGAGCCGCCGGCGGCGGCTTCGGGCTCTCCACCTGGCGAGCGGGCCCGCCGAGCGTCTCGGCAGCGGACACCAGCCCGCCGCCTCGCGTCACGGCTGCCAGCTTGTCGCGTAGCTCCTCGTTCTCGCGGTGCATGCGGGAGAGCTCGGACTCGATCTCATCCAGGAACTCGTCGACCTCCTGCATGTCGTAACCCTCGCGGAGGCGGACCGTCGTGAACTCTTTGTTCTGGACGTCCTCGGGCGTCAGCGGCATAGCGTCACCTCGGGGTAGTGCGCGGACAAGACGTCACCGTACCTCGTCACCGGAACCGCCCCACAACCGATAGTGCGATCTGGACGGCGATGATGAGGATGATGAAGGCGAGGTCGAGCGCAATCGACCCCAGTCGAAGGGGTGGGACGAACCGCCGGATGAAGACCAGCGGCGGGTCGGTCACGGTGTAGACGGCTTCCAGGCCCACCAGGACGGCGCCACGCGGCTCCCACTGCCTGGCGAACACCTGGATCCAGTCGGCCACGAGACGCGCCAGCATGGCGATGAAGAATAGCCACAGCGCGACGTAGACGACCTGGGCAACGACCGGAACCACGGGAGATGAACCTACCCGACGGCCCGCCGGCGACGCCCCAGACCCTGTCGGCCTCTCGGTAAGCTGGGCTGACGTCCGATATCCGGGTCGCACCAGAGGGCAGATGAGCCAGCAATCGGTCAAGGAGCCGCGCAAGACGCGCCAGCGCGCCGCGGTGAACGAGGTGCTCGACCAGGTCGACGACTTCGTCAGCGCCCAGGAGTTGCACCAGATGCTGCGCTCGCGCGGCTCGGCGGTCGGGCTCGCGACGGTGTATCGCGCACTGCAGGCGCTCGCCGACGAGGGCCGCGTCGACGTCCTGCGATCCGACGCCGGTGAGGCCGTCTACCGGCGCTGCGCGCAGGACGACCATCACCACCATCTGGTCTGCCGGTCGTGCGGGGCGGCGGTGGAGATCTCGCGGCCGGCGATGGAGGCCTGGGCCGACGAGGTCGCCAGGACGCACGGGTACGTCGACGTCACGCATACCGTGGAGATCTTCGGCCGGTGCCCGCGGTGTGCCGCGGCTAGCTCTGGTTGAAGAAGCCGCCGCCGGCGATCCGAGCCTTGTCCTCGGCGGTGACCGTCACGTCGGCCGGTGAGAGCAGGAACACCTTGGCCGTGATGCGTTCGATGTCACCCCGCAGGCCGAAGATCAGGCCGGCGGCGAAGTCGACCAGTCTCTTGGCGTCGACGTCGTCCATGTCGGACAGGTTCATGATCACCGGCGTGCCGTCGCGGAAGTGCTCGCCGAGCGTGCGCGCCTCGTTGTACGTACGCGGATGCAGGGTCACGATGCGGGCGGTGTCCATCCGGCGCCCGGTGGCCACGGCGACGGGCCGGCGGTCGGCCAGGGTGGCCACGGTAGCGGTCCGCTCCCGCTCGCGGGGCCGGATGTCGGCCTCCACAGGTGCGGGCTCTGCGTACTCGTCGCCGTACTCGTCGTAGGCGTCGTCGGCATACTCGTCGTCGTAGCGGCCCTGGTCCTCCACGAGGCCGAGGTAGACCGCAACCTTGCGCATCGCGCCGGCCATGCTCCAAGTCCTCCGCGGTGGTGGTGGTGGTGGTGGTGGACGGTCCTGCCCGCGGAGATCATGGGGGTCCCCGCGAGATCGACCTTAGCCCGCAGGAGGGCGCGTTCCGAGGATTGCGCTACCGACACGCAGGTGTGTCGCGCCGTGGGCGACCGCGGACTCGAGGTCTTCAGTCATCCCGGCTGAGACCCAGTTTGCGGTGTGATGCCGCGTTCGCACCTCGGCCGCGACGTCGGCCAGCGTGGCGAAGGCCGCGTCCGGATCGCCGCCGAGCGGCGCAACAGCCATGACGCCGGCCAGGAGCAGTGATGTCGCGGCTGCGACCCGATCGGCGAGCGCCACGGCCTCCGCGGGAGAGGTGCCCGCTCGGTGTGCGCCGGCAGCCGAGGACTCGTCGAGCGACACCTGGACCAGGCAACGCAGCAACCGGCCGGCCGAGACCGCGCCCCGGTCCAGCGCGTCGACCAGGCGCGGACGGTCGACCGAGTGCACGACCGTGGCGTAGCGGGCGACGGAGGCCGCCTTGTTCGTCTGCAGCTGGCCGACGAAGTGCCACCGCAGGTCGAGATCCGCGCACTGCGCGGCCTTCGGCGCCGCCTCCTGGTCGCGGCTCTCGCCGATGTCGCGCACGCCGAGCTCCGCGAGGAGCCGCACGTCGCTGGCCGGGAACGTCTTCGTCACGACGACGACGGTGATCTCGCTCGGGTCCCGGCCCGACGCGGCGCAGGCCCGGCGTATGCGCTCGTCGACGCCGGCCAGGCCGGTCGCGAGCTCGTTCAGCCTGCTCATCGGCCGCCGGAGTTCGACGAGTCGTCCGGCAGCCAGACCAGGCCGGCGAACCGGCCGGTCGTGCGATCGCGGCGGTAGGAGTACAGAGACCGGTCTTCGCGCGTGCACCCGTCGAGACGGACGACGTCGGCCCCTCCACGACGCAGCTGGGCCTCGACCCCGGCCGCCACGTCGAGCGCCGGTGTGCCGGTGCGGCTCGTCGCCGCAGCAGCCGGCTCGACACCGGCGACGGCTGCACGCATCGCGGCCGGCACCTCGTAGCAGCGGCCGCACACCGACGGGCCGATCCGGGCCCGGAGATGCATGGCGCCCAGATGGCCCATCGCGGCGAGCACGGCCGGGATCACGCCGGCGACCAGACCCTTCCGGCCGGCATGTGCCACCCCGATGACGCCTGCCTCGGCGTCGGCGAGCAGGACCGGCACGCAGTCCGCGACCAGCACGGCCAGCGCGAGGCCCGGCACCTGCGTCACTGCGGCGTCGACGTCCGGCGCCGGTCCCGGCCACGGTCCGTCGACAACGGCGACGGCGGCGCCGTGCACCTGGTTCAGGTAGAGAACGTTGCCGACCTCGAGGCCGACCTCGTGCGCCACCCGCCGGCGGTTCTCCGTGACCGCGGCGTTGTCGTCGCCGACGTGGCCGCCGAGATTGAACTCGGCGAAGGGCTCCGCGCTGACCCCGCCGCTGCGGCCGGTGAAAGCGAACCTCACTCCGTCGGCGTCCTCGTCGTGCCGCAGCACTACTTGAGGAAGTCGGGCACGTCGAGGTCGTCGTCGGATGCTGGGACGATACGCCGCGGCTCGCGCAGCGGTGCCGCCACCGGCGCGCCGATGCCGCCATCGCCGACGACGGCGTCGACGCGTTCCCCGTCCTCGGACCCGGCGCCACCCGCGCCCATTCCGGCGTCGTCGACGCGGCCGAACTTCGGCGCGTCACCAGTGTTCGGGATGGTGATCGATCGGCGCAGTGATCCGATCTGGCGCTTGGGTGTGCCGCCGTCGAAGCCCGCCGCGATGACCGTGACCCGCACCTCGTCGCCGAGGGCGTCGTCGATCACCGCGCCGAAGATGATGTTGGCCTCGTCGTGCGCCGCCTGGGCGACCAGGTTCGCTGCCTCGTTGATCTCGAACAGACCGAGATCCGAGCCGCCGGACACGGAGAGCAGCACGCCGTGCGCACCCTCGATGCTCTGCTCCAGGAGCGGACTGGAGATCGCCATCTCGGCAGCGGCGACCGCGCGGTCCTCGCCGCGGGCGGAGCCGATGCCCATCAGCGCCGATCCGGCGTTGCTCATGACCGACTTGACGTCGGCGAAGTCGAGGTTGATCAGGCCGGGCGTCGTGATGAGGTCGGTGATGCCCTGCACGCCGGAGAGAAGGACCTGGTCGGCGCTCTTGAACGCGTCGAGCACGCTGACTTGGCGGTCGCTGATGGACAGCAGCCGATCGTTCGGGATGACGATCAGCGTGTCGACCTCTTCGCGCAGCCCTTCGATTCCGGCGTCGGCCTGGGCGGCGCGCCGCTTGCCCTCGAACATGAACGGGCGGGTCACCACGCCGATGGTCAGCGCGCCGAGCGACCGGGCGATCCGCGCGACGACGGGCGCGCCGCCGGTACCGGTGCCGCCGCCCTCCCCCGCGGTCACGAAGACCATGTCGGCCCCCTTGAGTACCTCCTCGATCTCCTCCGCGTGGTCCTCGGACGCCTTGCGTCCCACGTCGGGATTGGCGCCCGCGCCGAGACCGCGGGTCAGGTCGCGGCCGACGTCGAGCTTGACGTCGGCGTCGCTCATCAGCAGAGCCTGCGCGTCGGTGTTGATCGCGATGAACTCGACGCCCTTGAGGCCCACCTCGATCATCCGGTTGACGGCGTTGACCCCGCCGCCGCCGATACCGACGACCTTGATCACAGCGAGGTAGTTCTGCGGAGCAGTCACGTCGCGTCGCCTCTCGCTCTCGTCCGGTCCCCCGCCCCCCACCTGCCGGCATGGCGGCCAAGGTCGGGCCTTCGCAGACCCTCACCCTCAAGTTGAGGTTGATAGTTATGTCAACCTGAGCGCTTGAGCAGAACGCTAGGCGCGGGTGGTCGACGGACGGCGCAGACACGCCGGACGAGCCGTGATCGACATCGTCGCAACCGCCGCCGGGCCAGCGACCACGCCGTAGAGGCGCGTTCCAGAATCGCGCACAAGAGTGCTCCGACCGGTTCGGTTCCCGGAGTTGGAACGCGTCACCGTGGCTACGTCGAAGCCGCGCCGGCGGGGCGAGCCGCGTTGGCGGGGCGAGCCGCGTTGGCGGCGCGGCTTCGTCCACAAGTCGGCGCGGGTGGCGCCGGCCGTCCACAGGCTGCCAGGCGGGCCTGACTCAGCGGCGCCCGCAGGTCCAACCTGGCCCGGTGCCCGCTCGAGCTACTCGCCTGCCGGCCGACGTCGTGGCATTGCTGAACGCCGGGCGCGGCTTCTTCGTGGTGCGTGAGGCCCGCGCTGCGGGCGTCAGCGCGGACCGCGTAGTTCGGCTGGTCCGGACGGGACTGCTCGTCCGGACCAGCCAAGGGTGCGTATGCCGCTGCCGCTCAACTCGAACGGAACCGGGGGGAGGCCCACGCGATCCGCACCCGCGCGTTCCTCACCAGCTGCCGCGAAGACTCGTTCGCAGCCGGCTGGTCAGCGGTGGCATTGCGCAAGCTGCCGGTATTGCGCCCTCCGCCGGCGCTGCCGGCCGTCGTGAGCGCTGGAGCCGCCGGACAGGGCACGTCGCGGTCCCGGTACGGGAACGTCCGGGTGGTCGACCTGGCGAACGAGCATTGTGCCCTCCATGGCCGTTGGCCGATCGTCGGCAAGGCCTGGATGGTGGCCGACATCGCACGTACGGCACCACGCGCGGACAGCCTTGTACTGGCCGATGCCGTGCTTCGTGGCGGGCTCAGCCGCAGGGCACTGCTCCGGGCCGTCCACGAGGTGCGTGGCTGGCCGGGAGTCAGGACGCCGACTGGGTCGCTGAACACGCCGATGGCGGTGCCGAGACTGCCCTGGAGACGCTCGGCCGGCTCAGCTGCATCGATAGTGGCCTGCCGGTGCCGTTGTCGAACGTGTGGGTTGGCGACGGCTACCCGCTGTACCGGGTCGACCACCTGTGGCCCTACCACTGGGTAGTCGGCGAAGGCGACGGGGCACTCAAGTACAACGGCCGGCTCGACGCGGCACACGTCGTCGAAGCCGAGAAGGAGCGCCAATGGGCGCTGCGTGAACTCGGGCTGGACGTCGTCCGCTACGGCTGGGACCTGGCAGCCCGCCGGCGAGGTGACCTCGCGATGCGGTTCGGTCAGGTCCTGGCCGACAACCCGGCGCGGTCAGAACCGGTGCCGTGGTGGCCGACATCGAACCCGTTCATCGCTCAGGACGGCGAAGTGCCAGCCTGACAGTGATCGCTGGGCAGTTCGCGGATCCGGCCCCGCGCATGAACTGCAGCGACGTTGATGTGCTCAGGCGGGCCTGGATGGCCGCAGCCATCGCAGCTCGTCCAGCGTTACCTTCGCGAACGGACCCAGGTCGATCATCGGCAGGTCCGAGGGTGGGAACCACCCGACGTCGATGGTCTCCTTCCCGTCCGGGCGTTGGCTTCCGCCGGTGACACGTGCGTCGTAGACCACCGACAACATAGGCGGCCTGGTCGCCGTTCGGATAACTCACCCGGAACGTCGGTCGCCGAGGGCGGCGACCAGGCCGGTCAGGTCGACCCGCAGTCCGGTCTCCTCCTCGGTCTCGCGGATTGCGGCGTCCTCTGGACACTCGTCGACCTCGACGACGCCGCCGACGAGACCTCAGCATCGCGAGTCAGCGTGCCGCACCAGCAGGACTCGATCTTGCTTGTCACGGACCAGGACGGTCACCGACGGCAGTAGGTCCCTGCCGATCCGGTCGCGGAGTCGGCCGACATGGTCCGCAAGCGCCATTCGCCGAGCCTGCGGGGACAATGCACCGCCATCGCGCGTTCCAACGCCGCGGATGCCGGTCACGCCGGCGAGCCACTCGCGCCGCTGGAACGCGTGAGCCACGACACGGCCGGCTACTCCCCCGTTTGGCCGTCTACAATCTCGCGGATCAGGTCGAGGTGACCGTTGTGGCGGGCCGTCTCCTCGATCATGTGCACGAGCACCCAGCGCAGGGTGGTGTGCCTGCCGTCCCGGCCGGGCGCAGCGGCGAGGTCGTCGAGTTGCATCGATGCGGCCACGGCTCGGGAGCGGTCGCACTGCTCGGCGTACGAGGCCAGCAACCCCTCGACGGAGTCGCCCTCCGCCCGCTCGAAGTCGGCGTCGGGGTTCTCGTCGGTCCACGGCACGAACAGGTCCTGCTCGCCGGCCAGCCGGCTGCGGAACCACCCCTGCTCGACGTAGTACAGGTGCTTGACGATGCCCGCGGCCGACGTCAGCGACGGCACGAACCGCCGCCACGCGTCGTCCTCGGACAGGCCGGCGACCTTCAGGTGGACGGTGGCGCGATGGAAGTCGAGGAACTGCTCGAGCATCGGACGCTCGGCGAGGTCGAAGTCGGGATCCGGTCGGGGCGGCAACGTGGGGATGGTCATGCCGTCGATGATCGCAGCAGGCTTCACCGGCGTACCGCGGGCCGCTCGGGAGCGGACAGGTCGTAGACGTCGGCCACCTGCTGGGCGATCAGCGCGATCAGTACCTGGGCCTTGCGTTCGACGTCCTGGGCGCCTCCCCACAGCACTGTGGCACCGTCGGCCAGCTCGAGCCGGACGTCTGCCTCACTCTCGGCGGTGACGGTCTCGACGAGGTCGCCGACCGCCGGCGGCAGCCCGGTGAGGACCGTTACGCCCGCGGCGCGGACCACCGCGGCGTCCTCGTCGACTGGCGCCGACAGCACCGGCAGGCCTTCGGGCCGTTCGTCGACCAGCTCGAACAGCACGCCCGAGCCGTCGACGCTCCACCACGAGCCGTCGTCGGGCACGGCGGCCGCGGCAACCCGTGGCGTCACCGTGACGACCAGGGACCGCGGCCACGACCGCCCGACCGACACATCAGCGATCTCGGCGAGCGCGCCAACCCGCGAACCCACGGCGTCGGTGTCGATCCGGACCAGCGGCGTGCCCACCGGGGCGTCGGCCGCCGCGGAGACCTCGTCGGCGAGCGAACCCGTGGCGCCCTCGACCCGCACCGCTTCGAGCGCCATCAGGTCGGACCAGCCCACCAGCCAGGCGGCACCGGCCACCGCCGCGGCGACCAGCACCGCGACCCCCGCGCCCAGGACC
>JBOGDS010000093.1:0-12529 GCA_050743075.1 Jiangellaceae bacterium
GAGTGCTCGACCTCGATGTCCGACAGCGCGGTGTGGCAGCGCACGCACCAGTTGATGATGCGCTCGGCCCGGTAGATCAACCCGTCGTCGTAGAGCCGCTTGAAGATCGTCTGCACGGCCCGAGACAAGCCGTCGAGGTCCTGCCGGAAGGCCTCGACCAGGTTGCCGACCAGGTCGAGCATCCGCTCCTTGGCGGCGGGCGGGAAGTGTTCGGCCACGTACAGCTTGCCGAGCGCCTCGCCGAGCGCGCCCTCGGCCAGCTCGACGCCGCGCTTCCAACGCTCCCGGATCTCGGGCACACCGGACAGGGTGCGGCCGTAGAAGCCGACGTTCTCCTCGACTGCCTGCTTGCTCAGGTACGGCGCGCGGGCCCGCAGCACGTTCCAGGCGAGCCAGCTGCGCCAGGACTCGAGGTCGACGTCGCCCAGCGCCTCGGCCATCGCGGTCAGATAGCTGGGCTGGCGCACGACGACCTCGTCGAACGCCGCTACCGGCGCACCCAGCGCGCACTTCCAGCCGGCCCAGTCGAAGCCCGGCGTAGCCGCCGCGAGATCGGCCCGGGTCAGCAGGTTGTAGGTCAGCGTGTCGTCGCGGTTCTTGACCCGGTCCCAATGCCCGCCGGCGAGGCGGGTCTCCAGGTCCATCACCCGGGCGGCCCACCCGGCCGGGTCGTCGACGCCGCCCAGCGCGAACATCGCCTCGACGTGGGCCACGTACGCGCTGCGCACGTCCGCGTACGGGTCGTCGCGGTAGTAGTACGACTCGTCCGGCAGGCCGAGTCCGCTCTGGTGAAGGTAGACGAGGTAGCGGTCGGACTGCTAGGCGTCGGTGTCGACGTAGCTGCCGAACGCGCCCGCGACGCCGCTGCGGCCCAGTTCGCCGAGCGCGGCTGCGAGGTCGGCCGGGTCGGCCACGCCGAGTGCGCGGTCCAGCTCGGCCCGGATCGGGTCAGCCCGCGCTCGTCGGCCGTCTGCTCGTCCATGAAGCTCGCGTAGAGGTCGCCGACCTGGTCGGCCGCCGGCCCGTCGGGGTACTCGGCGGTGCGCTCGATGATGTCGCGGAGGTCAGCCTCAGCCTTCTCCCGCAGCGCGTAGAACGCGCCGTCGAACGCGCGGTCGGCAGGGATGGTGGACTCGCGCAGCCACGTCCCGTTGACGTGGCGGAACAAGTCGTCCTGCGGCCGCACTGCAGGGTCGACGTGGGCAACGTCGATTCCGGACCTCATCGGCAACACTCCTCACGGGTCGACACGGGCAAGACCGACCCTACGTGCAGGGTGTGGGCACTCCATTTCTGGCCTGACCAGACTTGACCAAGGCAAGCCCGGACGTGACACTGAGGCTATGACCACCACGCAGGTGAACGTCTACGAAGCCAAGTCCACGCTGTCCGCGCTGCTTGCTCGCGTGGAGGCCGGCGAAGACGTCGTCATCGCCCGGCACGGCCGGCCGGTCGCCCGGCTCGTACCGGTCGAGAGCAAGCCGGTCCGGCGGAAGCCAGGCGCATGGAAGGGGAAGGGCTGGATCGCCGACGACTTCGACGTGCTCGACGAGCAGACGGTACGGGACTGGTACGAGGGACCCGTGGAGCAGTCGGCGTGAGGCTCCTGCTCGACACGCACACACTGCTGTGGTGGCTGTTCGACCTTCCCCCGCTCGGGCGGCGGGCGCGAGCCCTCATCGCGGCCGAGACGGTCCTCGTGTCCGCTGTCAGCGCAGCCGAGATCGCGATCAAGTCTGCGCTCGGCAAGCTCCAGGCGCCCGACGATCTGGAGCAACAGATCGACGCCCACGGGTTCACGCCGCTGCCACTGCACGTACGGCATGCGCTCGGACTCGCCGGCCTGCCGCCGCATCACCGGGATCCGTTCGACCGCCTGCTCATCGCCCAGGCACGCGACGAGGGACTCACGATCCTGACCGCCGATGGCGTGTTCGGCCGCTACGAGGTACCCACCATCGACGCGGGGCCGTGAAGGGTGAGCCACCTGCTGCGGGCTACGCGCTCTTCTCGCGGCGTTCGCGCTTGCGCGGCGCGACGTCGCGCGGGACCAGGGTCGGGTTGACGTTCTCGAGCACGACCTCGCGGTTGATGACGACCCGGGCGACGTCGTCGCGGCTGGGCACCTCGTACATCACGTGGAGGAGCACCTCCTCCATGATCGCCCGAAGCCCGCGGGCGCCGGTGCCCCGCAGCAGTGCCTGGTCGGCGACCGCGTCGATGGCGTCGTCGGTGAACTCGAGCTCGACGTTGTCGATCTCGAACAATCGGTGGTACTGCTTGATCAGCGCGTTACGCGGCTCGGAGAGAATCCGGATCAGCGCGTCGCGGTCGAGCGGGCTCACCGTCGTGATAGCCGGTAGCCGGCCGATGAACTCTGGGATCAGGCCGAACTTGAGCAGGTCTTCGGGCATGACATCGCCGAACCGGTCGGTGGCGTCGCGGTCGGCCTTGCTGCGGATCTCGGCGCCGAAGCCCAGGCCGCGGCGGCCGATCCGGTGTTCGATGATCTCTTCCAGGCCGGCGAACGCACCGCCCACGATGAACAGCACGTTCGTGGTGTCGATCTGGATGAACTCCTGGTGCGGGTGCTTGCGGCCGCCCTGCGGCGGCACGCTCGCGGTGGTGCCCTCGAGGATCTTCAGCAGTGCTTGTTGGACGCCTTCACCCGAGACATCTCGGGTGATCGACGGGTTCTCGCTCTTGCGGGCGATCTTGTCGACCTCGTCGATGTAGATGATGCCGGTCTCGGCCTTCTTGACGTCGTAGTCGGCGGCCTGGATCAGCTTGAGGAGGATGTTCTCGACGTCTTCACCGACGTACCCGGCCTCGGTGAGCGCGGTGGCGTCGGCGATGGCGAACGGCACGTTCAGCAGCCTGGCCAACGTCTGGGCGAGGTAGGTCTTGCCGCAGCCGGTGGGGCCGATCAGCAGGATGTTCGACTTCGCGAGCTCGACGGACTCTTCCTTCGCCGCCCGCGGGCCGCCCGCCTGCCGTGCCTGGACCCGCTTGTAGTGGTTGTAGACCGCGACCGAGAGGGCCTTCTTGGCGACCTCCTGGCCGATGACGTACTGCTCGAGGAACTCGTAGATCTCGCGTGGCTTCGGCAGCTCGGCCAGCGACGAGTCAGGACTCTCGCTGAGCTCCTCCTCGATGATCTCGTTGCACAGGTCGATGCACTCGTCGCAGATGTAGACGCCGGGGCCGGCGATGAGCTTCTTGACCTGCTTCTGGCTCTTGCCGCAGAACGAGCACTTGAGCAGGTCACCGCCGTCGCCGATGCGTGCCACGCGGATCGTCCTTCCCGGGAGCCTTACCCGATGGGCCGTGTGCCTCGACGGTACCCCTTGGAACCGACGAGCGGGCGGGTGGCGCGCAGGCGGCGCGCCCGGGACCCAGCCGCGGTCAGGCGACGGCGCTGGCCTTGCGGGAGGTGGTGAACGCGTCGACCAGGCCGTAGTCGATGGCCTCCTGCGTGGTCAGTATCTTGTCCCGCTCGATGTCCTTGCGGACCTCGTCGGCGTCCTTGCCGGTGTGGCGGGCCAGGATCTCCTCGAGCAGCGAGCGCATCCGGAGGATCTCGTTGGCCTGGATCTCGATGTCACTCGCCGCGCCGTAGGCTCCCTCGGTGTAGGGCTGGTGGATCAGCACGCGCGCGTTCGGGACCGCGAGCCGCTTGCCGGGAGCGCCGGCCGCGAGCAGGACCGCGGCGGCGGAGGCGGCCTGACCCATGCAGACCGTGCGGACGTCGGGCTTGATGAACTGCATGGTGTCGTAGACCGTCGTCATCGCCGTGAACGAGCCACCGGGCGAGTTGATGTAGATCTCGATGTCGCGGTCGGGGTCCATGGACTCCAGGCATATCAGCTGGGCCATGACGGCGTTGGCGACGTCGTCGGAGATCGGCGTGCCGAGGAAGATGATGCGCTCCTCGAACAGCTTCGCGTACGGGTCGATGCGCCGGAAGCCGTAGGACGTGCGCTCCTCCCACTGCGGGATGTAGTAGTTCATCGAGATGTCGCTCATCGGAAGTCTCCTGCGGCTGGTCGGTGGCGGGTCTGCTCGTCGCGCTGGCGGCTCACGCCGTGCCGCCGCCCTCGGAGACCTGGGATGCGCTCTGCACGACGTGGTCGACGAAGCCGTAGTCCATTGCCTCCTCGGCGGTGAACCACCGGTCGCGGTCGGAGTCGCGGTCGATCTCCTCGACCGTGCGCCCGGTGTGCTGGGCGATCAGCTGGGCCATCTGGCGCTTGGTGTGCAGCATCTGCTCGGCCTGGATCCGGATGTCGCTGGCGGAACCGCCCATGCCGCCCGACGGCTGGTGCATCATGATCCGCGCGTGCGGGGTGGCGTAGCGCTTCCCCCGCGTGCCCGCAGCCAACAGGAACTGGCCCATCGACGCGGCCAGACCCATCGCCACCGTGACGACGTCGGGCTTGACGAACTGCATCGTGTCGTAGATCGCCATGCCGGCCGACACCGAGCCACCCGGCGAGTTGATGTAGAGGTGCACGTCCTTGTTCGGGTCCTCGGCCGCCAGGAGGAGCAGCTGCGCACAGATCGCGTTGGCGTTCTCGTCCTTGACCTCGGTGCCGAGGAAGATGATCCGCTCGCGCAGGAGGCGGTTGTAGACGTTGTCCTCCATGCCCATCACGGAGCCGGGCGCTTGCTGCATCGTGGCGGGGAGGACGAGGCCTGGGGTCTCGGGCCGTGGGCTCACCGTGTCTCCTACGGTCGGTTCCGTTGGCGGCCATCCGGCCGCCGGTGTCGGTTCGTCGGGTTGGTGTCTTCGACCCTAACCAACGTCGGCGGCCCCGCCATCCGGGAACGGCCCCTGTTCGCTGACGGCGTGCGGGCGTTCGCCGCCAGCCCGGCATCCGTTGATCACGTCCACCACCCTGGCGGGTACTTCACCAGGCACAGGAACCTCGTGATGCACCCGCAGGCCTGGTGAAGTATGGGAGCTGGACCAGCCCCACGGACCGAGTCCGTCAGGCCTTGTCGCTGACCTCGTCGTCGTCGAGCTCGGCGAACTCGATCTGCGGCACAACGGCGTCGTCGCCCGGTTCGCCGACGGTGCCGTCCTCGCGCAGCCGCTCCAGCTCGACCGGGCGCCCGGACGCGTCGACGACGTTGGCCTTCTCCACCACGAGCGCGAGCGCCTTGCCGCGGGCGACATCCGCAACCAGCGCCGGCAGGTTACCGCTCTGGACGTACTGCTGCGCCAGCTGGTCCGGGACGACGCCCGACTGCGCGGCGCGCTGGATCAGGTAGGAGGTCAGCTCCTCCTGGGAGACCTGCAGCTCCTCGGCCCTCACCAGTTCGTCCAGGACGAACTGGGAGGTCAGGTTGCGGCGCAGGTCCTTCTCGAACTCGGCCCGATGGTCGTCGTCGCCGTGCCCGTCGGTGAAGTGCTCGTCGATCTGCGCACTGATGACCCCCTCGGGAAGAGGGATCTCACCGGCCCCGTCGAGCAACGTGTCGAGGGTCTTGTCGCGCGCCTCGACCGCCTGCTGGATGCGCCTGACCCGTTCGGCGCGCTCGCGCAGGTCGGCACGCAGCTCGTCGAGCGTGTCGAATTCGCTGGCCATCTGCGCGAAGTCGTCGTCGAGGTCGGGAAGCTGCTGCTCCTTGACCGCCGAGACGGTGACGGTGCAATCGACCTCGTCGCCGGCGTTGGTGCCGAGAAGAGTGGTCCCGAACGTGGCCGACTCGCCTGCGGACAGGCCGGTGACGGCGTCATCGATGCCCTCGACGAGCTGACCACTGCCGATCTGGTACGACACCCCGGTGGCCTGACCACCCTCGACCGGCTCGCCGTCGTCGGTCGCATCGAGGTCGACCATGACGAAGTCGCCCTCCGCGGCCGGACGGTCGACCCCGACGAGGGTGCCGAACCGGGAGCGCAGCGCAGCCATCTGCTGCTCGACGTCGTCGTCGCACACCGCGAGGTCGTCGACCTGCACCTGGAGGCCTTCCCACTCCGGCAGGCTCACCGTCGGCCGGACGTCGACCTCGACGGTGAACTTCAGCTCCTGGCCGTCGGTGAAATCGGTGACGTCGACCTCCGGCTGGCCCAGCGGTTTGAGCTCGTTCTCCTCGACCACCTGGCCGTAGAGCCTCGGCAGCGCCTCGTTGACCGCCTCGTCGAGGACGGCGGGGCGGCCGATGCGCTGGTCGATGACCAGCGGTGGGACTTTGCCCTTGCGGAAGCCGGGAATGGTGACCTGGGTGGCGATCCGCTTGTACGCAGCCTTGATGTTCGGCTCGAGCTCCGCAAACGGAACCTCGACTGCGAGCCGGACGCGGGTCGGGTTGAGTGTCTCGACGACGCTCTTCACTAGGGACTTCTCCTGAAGATCTGGACCGGTGCGCGGCTGGCGAACCGTGGACGGCCGGCACCCGCCGGCACAGCGTGCCCATGCTACCGGCCCGCGGCTGGGCCGGACGCCGGCGCATGGTCGGGGTACCCGGACTTGAACCGGGGGCCTTCCGCTCCCAAAGCGGACGCGCTACCAAGCTGCGCCATACCCCGCAACATCCCCGCTCCCGGATCCGGGACGCGCAGGTGTTCGTGCCCGACCAGCCTACGCCCTGCCACGATGCTGTCATGAGCAGCCGCGTGGTCGTGCTGGGTAGTTGCGGTGCCTGGCCGGAGGCAGGGCGGGCGTGTAGCGGGTTCGTGGTCGAGCACGACGGGTTCAGGGTGGTGTTGGACCTCGGCTACGGGACGTTGCCCGGCTGTTCTCGCTGCTCGGCTCGTCTGTTGGGGATGGCCTCGATGCGGTCGTCGTGACCCACGAGCATCCGGATCACATGGTCGACCTGCATGGCCTGCTCCGGGCGCGGTGGTTCGGGGGGCGCGGGGCGGCACCCCTCCCGTTGTCCGCGCCGGCCGTTGTGGTCGGGCGAGTCGCGGTGTTGGAGGACGCCGACGACGTGACGGTGCGGCGCGTGTTCGACTGGCACCCGTTGCCCGCAGCAGCATGCGAGATCGGGCCGTTTCGCCTGGACAGCTGGGCGCTGCCGCATTTCGTCCCCAATGCCGGGATACGTCTGACCGCTCCAGGTCTGACGGTGGCGTACACCGGCGACACCGGGCAGACCGGGCGCTCGTCGACATTGCGCGGAACGCCGATCTGTTCATCGCCGAGGCCAGCGACCGGCACCAGCACGCGGGCGTCCCGCCGGCTCCGCCGGGCCCTCGACTCCACCTCACGGCTCACGACGCCGGCTCGGCGGCGTCGGAAGCCGCGGCCCGGCGTCTTCTGCTGACTCATTTCTGGCCGGGCAACGACCGAGAGGCCTCCCGGGCGGCAGCACATGCCGTGTTCGACGGTGAGGTGCTGATCGCCGAGGAAGGCCTCGAGGTGATGCTGCCGTAGCCCTGCCTGGTCCGGCCGGATGCTTCGGGGCCGGTAGCATTCTCCTTCGGATCACGGCGAAGCCGCGCGGCAAGTCTCGCGGGTGTAGCTCAATGGCAGAGCTCCAGCCTTCCAAGCTGGTCATGCGGGTTCGATTCCCGTCACCCGCTCCACACGAAGCCATAGGTCATGTGCGTGAAGCGCGTGCCTGCGGTTTCGTCGCCCCCTCCCGGAGGGATCCGCGCCCTCTACGTGCCCGATGCTTGCCCCGACCGGTTCTCGACGAGGCGCCGCGGCCCAGCACGCCGCGCACCAGGCGTCCAGCCCTTGACTCTCGGGGCCGACGAGCTGTGTGGCGGCCGTCGCGGACCGTGCTGGCGATCGGGGGATGACCGCGATGGTCGACCTGACCGCGACACCCGACGGTTGCCTGCACTCCCCGGCTCCTCGACGTCGGTCCCGTCCCGGTCGGCGATCGCCCACGCGGCCAGACCGACGATCCGCTCGATCGGATCTGTCGGGATGCTTGACAATGTGAGGTAAGGCTGCCCTAACCTAGGCGACGAGGTAAGGCGACCCTAAGGACGCAGATGACTTCGACCGAGCTCGCCCACCGCCAACCCGCAGAAAGCGCCGATGACGTGCTGCGCGAGGCCCACGACGCCAACTACCGGTTCCCGCCGGGCTTCCGCGGCTTCGACGCGACGCTGCACACCGTCGACGAGACCGGGGTACGCACCGGGCCCACGCCGCTGCACGTCGCCGGCCCCCGCCAGGTCGAGGTCGACCGGGACGCCTCGCCGGCCTGGGCGCGCAGCGAGCTGGCCAGCATCGTGGCCCACCGCTGGGCGATGCCGTACGAGGACGCCGACGGCACGTGGGCCAAGCACGTCGGGACCGACGACGGCCACCCGCATGGGGTGCTCGTGATCATCGAGGACGACCCCTTCGACAGCGCGTACCGCGTCGTGGCCGGCCGGACGGCCGAGGTGCACCGCACCATGAAGGGACAGCGCTTCGTCATCACCCTGGGGGAGCGGCTCGTGACCCCGGACGGACGGGTCCTGCCGGCCGGGTTCACCGTCCACAACTGGGACCTCGAGGCGGCCCGCCTCGTCCGCGCCGACTTCTTCTCCGACACCTACGTCGAGGTCGACGGGGTCTTCCTCCCCGCCGCCCGCGAGGTCACGACCGGTGACGACGCCGGGCTCACCACCCGCCGCCTCACGATCAGCGCTCACCGAGTGATCGCGTGAAGCGCCTCGCGGCACTCGCGGCAGCCACCACCCTGATGGCCGCGCTCGCCGGCTGCGCGAGCGACGACGACGCGACCGAGACGTCGCCGACCGCCTCCCGGGAGGCCGAGCGGATCGTCCCGCTCAACGGCGACATCGCCGAGATCGTGTACGCGTTGGGGCTGGGCGACGAGGTCGTCGGGACCGACGTCAGCGCCACGTACCCCGCCGAGGTCGAGGAGAAGCCGCGCATCGGCTACCAGCGTCAGCTGGCGGCCGAGGGAATCCTCGCCCTGCAGCCCACGGTGGTGATCGGGACCGAGGAGGCCGGCCCACCGGAGGTCATCGAGCAGCTCAGGGCGGCCGGCCCGGAGGTAACGATCCTGCCGGTCGACCCGGCGGTCGAGGCGGTGCCCGACAAGATCCGCGCGGTCGCCGAGGCTCTGGGGGTCGAGGAGGCGGGCGAGGAGCTCGCGGCGCAGACCGAGTCGTCGATCGCCGACGCGGTGGCGCTCGCGGGTGAGGCCGCGTCGAAGCCGCGGGTCGCGTTCCTCTACGTCCGTGGGCCGCAGACGCTCATGATCGGGGGTGCCGGCTCCCGCGCCGACGCCATGATCGCGGCGGCCGGCGGGATCGACGCGGGCACCGAGACGGGGGTGCAGGGCTTCAAGCCGCTCACCCCCGAGGCGCTGGCCGCCGCCCAGCCCGACGTGCTGCTGCTCCTCTCGGCGGGGCTGGAGTCGATCGGCGGGACGGCCGGGCTGGCGCAGCTGCCCGGGGTGGCGCAGACCGACGCCGGCAAGCAGGGCAGGGTCCTCGCGTACGACGACCTGCTCCTGCTCGGCGGGGGTCCGCGGACCGGCGACGCGTTGACCGAGCTGGTGAAGGGGCTGCACCCCGAGCTCGCCACGTCGTGAGTGCGCCGGCAGCCGCGGTGCGCCTCGCGCGGGTGCCGCGCAGCGCACTGCTCCTGCCGGCACTCGGCGTCCTGCTCGTCGCCGCGGTACTCGTCAACGTGGCCACGGGCGCCGTCACCATCGCGCCCGACCAGGTGCTGACGAGCGTCCTCGCCCAGGTCGGGCTGGCCGAGTCGCCGGGTCCGCAGCTCGACGGGGTGCTGTGGGCCATCCGGGTCCCGCGCGTCGTCCTGGCCTGCCTGGTCGGCGCCGGGCTCGGCGTCGCCGGAGCGAGCCTGCAGGGGGTGTTCCGCAACCCGCTGGCCGACCCGGGTCTGCTCGGCGTGTCCAGCGGAGCGGCGGTCGGCGCGGTCGGGGCGATCGTGCTCGGCCTCGGCCCGCTCACCCTCGCGGCGCTGCCCTTCGCGGCGTTCCTCGGCGGCCTGGTCGCGGTGGTCGCGGCCTATGCGGTCGCCCGCCACGACGGCCGTACGGAGGTGCTCACCCTCGTGCTCGCCGGGGTCGCGGTGAACGCCGTGGCCGGCGGCGTCATCGGGCTGCTCACCTACCTCGCCGACGACGCCGAGCTGCGCACCATCACCTTCTGGAGCCTCGGCAGCCTCGGCGGCGCGACCTGGCGGAGCGTGGCGCAGGCGGCGCCGTTCGTGGTCGTGGGCACCGTGCTGCTGACTCGCTCGGGGCGGACGCTCAATGTGCTCGTGCTCGGCGACCGCGAGGCCCGCCACCTCGGCCTCGCCCCCGAGCGGTCGCGGCTGCGCATCGTCGCGCTCACGGCCCTGGTCACCGGTGCCGCCGTGGCCGTGTCGGGGATCGTCGGCTTCGTCGGGCTCGTGGTCCCGCACCTCATCCGGCTTCTCGTCGGCCCTGACCACCGGCTGCTCCTACCGGCCAGCGCGCTCGCCGGCGCCTCGGTCCTGCTTCTCGCCGACCTGCTCGCCCGGATGCTGGTCATCCCCGCGGAGCTGCCCCTCGGCGTCGTCACCGCGCTGGTCGGTGGCCCGTTCTTCCTGTGGCTGCTCGTCCGCACCCGTCGTTCGGGCAGCTGGGGATGACCGGCATCACCGATCGGCCGGTCCGTGTGGCTGTCAGTGCCAGGTCGGCGGCGCCGGTGCTGTGCGCGAGAGCGGCGACCCGGCGTGTCGGCGGCCGGGCGCTGGTCGACGGGATCGACCTCGACATCCACCCGGGCGAGGTCCTCGCCGTCGTCGGGCCCAACGGGGCCGGGAAGTCGACGCTGCTGGCCCTGCTCGCGGGTGACCTACCGCCGCAGGCCGGCGAGGTCCTCCTCGAGGGCCGCCGAGTCGACGCCTGGCCTGCCGCCGCCCTGGCCCGGACGCGGGCCTTGATGCCGCAGCAGTCGGTGCTGCCGTTCGCCTTCACCGCCGAGCAGGTCGTCGCGCTCGGCCGCCACCCGCACGGCGATAGCCCCGCGACGACGCGGCGGCTCGTCGCCCGCGCCCTCGAGCAGGCCGGCGTCCCGCACCTCGCGACGCGGGCCTTCCCGACCCTGTCCGGCGGCGAGCAGGCGCTCGTGACCTTCGCCCGCATCCTCGCCCAGGACACGGCGGTCCTCCTCCTCGACGAGCCGACCGCCAACCTCGACGTCGCCCACGAGCGGCACCTGCTCCGATGCGTTCGCACCGCCGCCGCCGACGGGCGCAGTGTCGCCGTCGTCATGCACGACCTCAACCTCGCCGCCACGTACGCCGACAGGGTCGCCGTGCTCTGCGACGGCCGGCTCGAGTGCATCGGGACGCCGGAGCAGGCCCTCACCAGAGGTGTGCTCACGCGCGTCTTCGACCACCCGATCGACGTCCTGCCGCACCCAGACGGGCAGGGCATCCTCGTCGTCGCACACCGCTGAACCCCTCTCCGGCACCGTCCCGACGAGCCCGTAGCGCAGCTACCAGGTCAGCCCGAGACCGAGCGCTCTGGTAGGAAGCTGCCGTGAGGCGCATCGGGGTCGACGAACGACGGGCGCGGCTCGCTCTGAGGCAGCATCTGGCAACCACGGCGCCAGCATCGGATCCGGTCGCCGCGGCACGCGGCGTCGTCGCGCTTCACGCCACCGACCCGGCGACCGTGTTCCTGTCCGTCCAGGCCCGGGCACCCTCGGCGGAGGCCGCCGACATCGAGCGGGCTCTCTACGACGAGCGGACGCTGCTGCGGATGCTCGGTATGCGCCGGACGATGTTCGTCGTGCCGACCGACGTGGCGCCGGTGGTCCAGGCCTCGTCCACCGACGCCATCGCCACCAGGCAGTGGCGCACCTACACCCAGCTGATCGAGCGGGGCGGCGTCGGCGACCGCGCGTGGTTCGAGGACGTCGTCGAGTCCACCGCGCATGCGCTCGCCGCCCGCGGCGAGGCCACAGCGGCCGAGCTGTCGGCCGACGAGCCGCGGCTTCGCACGAAGCTGCTCCTGGCCGAGGGCAAGGCGTACGCGGCGCAGCAGAACATCACGACATGGGTGCTGTTCCTTCTGGCGGCCGAGGGGCGGATCGTGCGCGGCCGCCCGCGCGGCACCTGGACGAGCAGCCAGTACATGTGGTCGCCGGCGGAGAGGTGGCTACCCAGCGGAAGGCCCGAGGAACCGGTCGAAGCGGCCCGGGTCGAGCTCGTCCGGCGATGGCTCGCGGCCTTCGGTCCAGGAACCGTCGCCGACCTCACGTGGTGGACCGGCTGGACGCTCGGTCAGGTCAAGCTGGCCCTGGCGGACATCGAGCCGGTCGAGGTCGACCTCGACGGGACGACCGCACTCGTGCTGTCGGACGACGCCGAGGAGACCGCCGCACCCGACCCCTGGGTGGCGCTGCTTCCGGCCCTCGACCCGACGCCGATGGGCTGGTCCGAGCGGTCCTGGTACCTCGGCGACCACGCGCCGACGCTGTTCGACCGGTCGGGCAACGTCGGGCCGACGGTGTGGAGCGACGGCCGGATCGTCGGCGGCTGGGCTCAGCGGGCCGATGGCGAGGTCGTGTACCGGCTGCTGGAGGATGTCGGCGCCGAGGCGG